>NZ_JBIDFJ010000002.1:0-316898 GCF_046635705.1 Gilliamella sp. CG25
AATCAATTTATAACATTTCATACAGCTTGTTGTTCTCTATCCCTTATATACCAAATCCGTAATGCATAAGCTTAAACCGACGATTTAAAGCTAACATTTTGCATTTTATGGTTTTATTTTACATTTTTATATAAAACCATTTTTTTAGGATAGATTATTTTTTGACAGGCGACAAGCTTTTTTTTCTTTTTTGGAAACAAATACGCAATTTATTGGAAATAATTACCCGTTATTTTTTTAATCTCAACAAACAAATTTTAATTATAAATCATTAATCAAATGGTATTGCACAAGCAATAGCCGATCAAAGTTAGAATAATGAATTTATTTTTGGCTCTTTGAATATAGGTATAATTTCTTTATATTCGGTTTAATCATCAATTGTTAATTTTTAAACGATTGAAAATATAGCGACCGTGTATTTAGTTGCTAAAGTACAACCCCTTCATCCGTAAAATTATTGAACATACTTTTAAACACTAACTGATTATTTATCGCTTAGATTTGCTAAGTGAATTAATGGGATAGCCCATTAGTTAAGTAAAAATAAGGCGAGGGCACAAAAGGAAGATGATACATGGCAATTAGTCATGACCAATTAATGAAACAAGACAAGTCAGGCTGTAGGCAAAAATAGGCTGGTACGCAAGAAAGTTGTAAAAAGATGAAATGCCTAAAATATCATTTGGAAAGTAACTAACTATATGATAAATATTTAATTCTATTTTAGATGGCTAACAAAGCAGATCGCCTAAAAAAACAAAAAAAAGTTGGTAGAATTTTACACTTTGCTATTTTAATTAATAAACAATAGGTTATAATTAGGGTGTTCCCTGTATACACAGGGATAAACCGTCGTGTTCTAACTTAAAATGTGTTTTACCTGGGTGTTCCCTGTATACACAGGGATAAACCGCTGGCGAGGCTTTAACAGTTGGTGATAAGTTAGTGTTCCCTGTATACACAGGGATAAACCGGGCGCGCTGTCGACGGTCGGGAAATGATGCGGGTGTTCCCTGTATACACAGGGATAAACCGCAATATTTGGGACAACTTAAAACAGTGGGGAAGTGTTCCCTGTATACACAGGGATAAACCGTTCATCTCCTCTCAGTCCGTCGCTATATAATCGTGTTCCCTGTATACACAGGGATAAACCGATCATTTTTAAAATGGGTCGGGGGAAAATCACGTGTTCCCTGTATACACAGAGATAAACCGGCGATAGTACGTCCATAATCTCAACTAAAAATGTGTTCCCTGTATACACAGGGATAAACCGTGAGTGACCGTATAAGCGCATCTCAATTCATGCGTGTTCCCTGTATACACAGGGATAAACCGCAAAACTTGTTTTCTCTTAACCATTTTATTTGGTGTTCCCTGTATACACAGGGATAAACCATCGAAACACGTAGTTAGTTTTAGTGGCGGACGCGTGTTCTCTGTATACACAGGGATAAACCGTATGTACCCAATGTTTATTTAGCTAAATGCACGTGTTCCCTGTATGCACAAGGATAAACCATTTTACGAAAATAAGTTATACAAAATAGAGTAGCATTAACTGTTAGAGCTGGTATTGCTTGGATTGGACTTGGTGATGTTGTCGGTTACGGTTTTTTTATATTAATGGTCAGCCTGTAGATACTGTGATGAATGATTGTGTTATTGTTTAATTATTGAAAAATCAAGCAATATTCTTTGTATAATTGCTATGCTTCTAAAAATACTAAGATAACAGCCGTTTAGACGCATTGTGCTTAGAGCGATTGATATTTTTGCAATTAGTGCTTCAAATGGCCGAACGGTTTTAAGTTTGCAAAAAAATAGCCCTGAATAAATATTATTTCGTTAAATTTTTAAAGCTATAGAGATGAAATTTGACTAAGAACAGTTGTTACTATCTTTAATAACTAGTCAATTTTATTCTCTATAGCTTATTTTAGTTGACGATTTACTAACAGCCTATCATTTATTTTCGTTTTATAATAAGCGTTTTATGATCCGATCAACACGTATGCGAGTTAATCTTTTAATTAACTTATGTACGTGAGGTGGATAAAACTGGCTGGCTTGAATTTGTTGAAAATGTGTCACCAATGTGGTTTTTTCTCTGATTGTATCAAGTTCTTTATCAAACTGATCTTGCAATTCTTGTTTAGGATCATGAATTAAAATACCATTTTCAAGATCTAATCGCCATGCCCTTGGGTTAAGATTATTACCCGTAATTAATACCCATTTTTTATCAACCCAAATACCTTTAAGGTGATAAGTTTGTTCGCCATCTTTCCATAATCGAATAATGAGTTGTTCTTTATCAATAAAAGGTTGCATTCGTTCGATAAATTTTCTTAAGTTAATTTCATATAAATAAGGTAACCCACCTGAAATATTGAAAGGTTTATCTTCTGGAATATAGAAATCATTGGCGATTTTGTCACCGATTATAATTTCTACTTGTTTACCTTTGCGCAATAAGCGAATAATGTCACGAACTAAAATATTAGGTAAGTTGAAATAAGGGGTACAAAAGATAATTTTTTGCTGAGTAATATTAATTAGGTGATGTATCGTTCTATTTAATGAGTTATTACGGCCTAAACCTGAAATAGGGGATACTGAAAGGGATTGATTATCGGCATCGCCCGTATAATGATATTTTGCATTCATTAAATGTTGACGAAGGGCTTTAATCTCAGCTTTTAGTTGTTTTCTGGTTTTATGGTTTTCACCATCCAGCCGTTGTAATCCGCTAAAAGGTAAAAAATTGTCATTAATATAGTTCACCATACTATCGGCGAGTACTTTATTGGTAATAAAGTGGTAGCGGTCATAGCGATATTTATCCAGCTTATGTAAATAGACGTTATTTATACTTGCACCGCTATAAATCACGGTATCATCGATAATAAACCCTTTAAGGTGAAGAACGCCCAGCACTTCACGGCGATTAACAGGCACACCATAAATAGGAATATCAACTTGAGGATTTTCTTGTTTTAATTGGTAATAATATTTTGCATTAGTTTGACTTTTGTCTTCACCAATCCTACCGCGTTGTGCTCGATGCCAATCGACAAAGATTTTTATATCTAAATTGGGATTTTGTTGCTTAACATTATATAATTCTTTAAGAAATTCTTTTCCTGCTTCATCTTGCTCTAAATATAACGCAACAATATAGATGCGTTCCTTGGCATGTTTAATTGCATCAAGCAAAGCAAGCCGATAGTCTGTAGGATTATATATGATACGGTATTGATCGGCATGTTGAGAAATTTTTGCTAATTCATCAAGCTGTTTTTGGTGATTATATTTTATAAATGGTATTCGCATGATTTCTATATCATTTTAACTGACGCATATCGTTGAGTAATACGAATTATATCAGAAAATAATTCTCCTTTTTATACAACATTTGTTAATGTGTTTAGTCACAACGTTATAAAATCTTATTTTCGGGATGATAATAAATTGTTTAAGATTGTTCATCAACCCATGTCTGAATAATTTTATAGGTTAAGGCTAATACGACTGGCCCGATGAATAATCCCATAATACCAAATCCAAGTAATCCACCAATAACACCAAATAGAATAAGTAAAAAAGGTAAATCAGCGCCTTTTTTGATTAAATAAGCACGCATAACACTATCAAGTGTCGTCAGTATTACTGCGACGACAATTAAGATAATACCTGAAGCCGTATGACCACTCCAAAATTGCCAAATTATACAACCTAGCATGACGACAACTGGCCCAATTTGGGCAACACAACAAATAAATAGTACTAGAGTTAATAGACCCGCTAACGGCATATTCGTTAACACAAAGCTTAAACCACCAATTAAAGCTAAAGTAATGGCGGTTACCACTACGCCTAATGCGACTGCACGAATTGATTGGCCTGCTAAGGTGACGGTTGTTTCGCCATATTGTTTAGAGAGTCGATTAGCAAATACATAAACATATTTGGTAATACTTTCACCTTTTAAGAAAAGTAACAGGCTAAAAATAATCATGACACCAGCATGGAAAATGAAAATACCTAAATTAGTTACTTGCTCGATCAACCACTTAATCATAGTGCCAATATAGGGTTGAACATTGCTCATTAAATCTGAACCATCGGTTTTGATCAGCTCTAACCATTTTTGATGTAATTCCTCACCAAACATAGGAATGCTATTTAGCCAATCAAGAGTGGGTAACTCGTGATGAGATAGTGATTTTGCCCATTCAATCAGATAGTGTCCATTTTGTGCTACACTACTAATAATGAGAAGAAAAGGAATGACACAAACAAAGGCTAAAATTAATGCCATAACCAACAAAGATAACCAGCGTTTATGGAAAAGTTTGTTTTGAATTTTGATCATAAGTGGCCAAGTTGCAATCACGACCATGACCGCCCAGAAGAATCCAAACAAAAAAGGTTCAACAATCCGATAAGTAATGATGATAAATAATCCAATTAATAGCAGATTAAGAATTAATTTTAATAAATCATTAGTATTTTTTTCTTTAGGCATTTTATAACCATAGTAAATAGTAAATATAATGCTATTATACGCATTATCATTTAAAAAGCATATCATGCAATATTAATGAACCTATTTTTACAGGAGACAAAAAAATGAAAAAAATAATATTGGTAGCCTTAATGGGCGTATCTTTATTTGCTTGTGCTGAAAAAACTAAATTGCCAGAAACAGTGCAAAATGTGAATGACATTGCACCTTATCCTGAAGCGAAAGCTGGTTACACCCGTTTTGCAATAAATCTACCTGCATTGCCTGATGAGAATAATGCTCGTATTGAATTACTAATTGGCAAAGAAATGAATGTTGATTGTAATTCTCAACGTTTGGCAGGGACAGTTAAAGAGGAAGAATTAAAAGGTTGGGGTTATTCTTATTATGTTGTAGAAGCCGGTAACGGTGTTCTATCAACCATGATGGCTTGCCCGGCAGGTTCTAATAAAAATCAGTTTGTTACTCTTCATCATAATTTGGGTTGGTTAGACTATAATAGTCGCTTACCAATTGTCATTTATGCACCAAATGATTTCCAAATTAAGTATCGTGTTTGGCAACCTGATGCAAAAATTCTACCAGCCATAGCTGAATAAAATTGGAAAGGACGCTATTGGCGTTATCTATTTTTAGTATCGTTAAAAAGGGTTGAGTGAACAAAATATCGTCACTCAATCTCAAATCTTAAGTTATTTTACATTTTATGTAGACTTCTTTGAAAAAAAAGGTATTTTATGCCACGTAATGCAAAGCTAACCATTTATTTTTATCAATATAATAATAAATAATTTGCTTGCTTACCTCGGTTTCGCCAGACTATGTTTTTTAACAGGTTTTTGGTAAAATTTGGGGGTCCATTGTTTTGATTCAGTGGGCTTGTGTTTAACATGTAATATCCCTATTACTAGAGGAGAAGTGGTGAGCATGTTTACTCAACGTAAAACAATTCTTTCAATTCTTGCTGGTGTCACACTAGCGTTATCTCAATCTGCTATTGCTAAAGATCGTGTCGTACATTTTTATAATTGGGCAGGTCAAATTGGTCATGAAACCATTAATGATTTTGAAAAATCAACAGGAATTAAACTTGTTTATGATGTTTATGACTCTAATGAAGCACTTGAAGGAAAACTCATGGCGGGGCATTCCGGCTTTGATGTTGTTTCACCTTCTGATAGCTTTTTAGCAAGACAGATTAAGTCAGGTATTTATCTTCCATTAGATAAAAGTAAATTACCGAATTGGAAAAATCTTGATCCTAACTTAATGAAACTAATGGCGACCCATGACCCAGATAATACTTATGCTATTCCTTATGTCTGGATGACAACGGGTATCGGTTATAATATCGATAAAGTCAAAGAGCGTTTAGGTGAAGATGCCCCAGTTAATAGTTGGGATTTAGTCTTTAAACCTGAAAACATGGAAAAACTTAAAGATTGTGGTGTTGCATTTTTAGATGCGCCTACTGAAATTTTTGCCAGTGCGTTACAATATTTAGGTAAAGATCCTAATAGCACTGATGCCAAAGATTATACTGGTGCGGCTTATGATCTTTTAGCAAAAGTAAGACCGAATATTCGTTATTTTCATTCATCTCAATATATAACCGACCTTGCTAATGGTGATATTTGTGTCATTTTAGGTTGGTCTGGCGATATTTTACAAGCACGAGATCGCGCAAATGAGGCTAAAAATGGTGTCCATATCGGTTATCAAATACCTAAAGAAGGGGCATTAGTCTTTTTTGATACTTTTGCGATTCCAAAAGATGCGGCTAATGTTGATGAAGCCCATGAATTTTTAAACTTTATCATGAAGCCAGAAATCGCTGCACAAGTGACGAATGATGTTAATTTTGCGAGTGCCAATAAAGTCGCAAATGACAATTTTGTTAAACCGGAAATTAAAAACGATCCTGCGGTTTATCCATCACCTGAAGTCATGGAAAAATTGTTTACATTAAAAGTTAAAGAACCTAAACTTGAACGCGTGATTACTCGTACGTGGACAAAACTTAAAACTGGTCGATAAAGTTTTAACAAATAATTGATTATTAAGTGTTATTTATTATAAACGGAGAGATTGATTTAATCTTTCCGTTTCGTTTTTTATGGCTTGTTGTTATGAGGAAAAAAGAGTGAATAATAAAACAACAATTCAGGTTCAGCCTAAAAAAAAGATGGTTACGCCATTATTGGAGATCAAAAATTTAACCAAAGTGTTTAATGATGATTATTATGCTGTTGATGATATTAATCTCACTATCTACACCGGTGAAATTTTTGCTTTGCTTGGTGCTTCAGGTAGTGGTAAATCGACCCTATTACGAATGTTAGCAGGATTTGAACAACCAACATCTGGGCAAATTATTTTAGATGGTAAAGATTTGTCGCAAGTTCCGCCTTATAATCGCCCAATCAATATGATGTTTCAATCGTATGCTCTCTTTCCTCACATGACGGTTGAGCAAAATATTGCTTTTGGTTTAAAGCAAGATAGATTAGACAATAAAGAGATCAAACACCGTGTTGAAGAAATGCTTGCGCTTGTGCATATGGAACAATTTGGAAAACGTAAGCCACATCAATTATCTGGTGGTCAAAGACAACGCGTAGCGTTAGCACGTAGTTTAGCAAAACGTCCAAAATTATTGCTTCTTGACGAACCGATGGGAGCGTTAGATAAGCAACTGCGTGATCGTATGCAACTTGAAGTTGTCAGTATTTTAGAACAAGTAGGGGCAACTTGTGTTATGGTTACCCATGATCAAGAAGAAGCCATGACCATGGCTGGTCGTATTGCCATTATGAATAAAGGTCAATTTGTTCAAATTGGTGAGCCTGAAGAAATTTATGAACATCCAAACAGTCGTTATAGTGCTGAGTTTATTGGATCGGTAAATGTGTTTGATGGCATTTTACAAGAAACACTTGAAGACGGATTGATTATTAGCTGTCCAATGATAAAACATCCAATAAAAGTTGATTATGATTCACCAGCGGTTGAAGGTGTGCCAATTCAAGTTGCGCTTCGACCGGAAAAAATCAAATTATGTGACGACATTCCAGAAGACGGTTATAACGTTGCAACAGGTGAAGTAGTTGAAATTGCCTATTTAGGTGATTTATCAATATATCATGTTAAGTTATCAAGTGGGCAAATTATCATTGCACAACTACAAAATGAGCACCGTTATCGAAAAGGAATGCCTACTTGGGGAGATATAGTTAACCTAAGTTGGGAAGTTGATAGCTGTGTGGTACTTACCGAATAAACAAAAGAGGATATAACGATGCGTTCCATTTTTTGGAGTGTAGTATTAAATGCATTTGTCTTGCTCTGTGTTTATTGGCGTTTTGTCACCACAGATGCATTTGATAACTTATTTTTAGATGCGCTATTTACTGCATTAGTATTAAGTTTTTTAATGTCATGTTTTGGTTTGTTTTTAGCAAATTACAAGCCTTCTAGACTTGCTTATCGAATGATTATTGCTGGCAGTATTCTATTTATACCCGCTGGTTTAGTTGCTATTTATTTTGCAATTAAGAAAATTAAAAAACAGCCTGATGATACAGATTTGATGACGCTTTATGGTCGTTTAACAGTCATTGCTATTCCATATTTATGGATGCTGCTACTGTTTTTATTACCATTTTTAATTGTTTTTAGGATCAGTTTTTCCGAAATAGCATCCGCTGTTCCGCCGTATACGGATTTATTTAGCTTTGACGATGGATTGCTCAATATAACCTTAAATTTTGGTAATTATCTCAATTTATTGAGTGATACCATCTATTTTGATTCTTATTTGCAATCATTAAAAATTGCGGCAATATCAACTTTATTATGTATTTTAATTGGTTACCCACTAGCTTGGGCTATTTCGCAATGTAAACCGTCAACGCGAAATATTTTGCTTTTACTGATTATTTTACCGTCATGGACATCTTTTTTGATTCGTGTTTATGCGTGGATAGGTATTTTAAATCCTAATGGGCTTTTAAATCATTTTTTAATGTGGTTAGGCGTTATCGATCAGCCGTTAATCATTATGAAAACCTATTTCGCTGTGTATATAGGAATTGTGTATTCCTATTTGCCTTTTGTCGTTTTACCGATTTATACATCGTTAATCAAAGTTGATTCAACGCTAATTGAAGCGTCGTTAGATTTAGGCTGTAAACCGATTAAAACCTTCTTTCAAATCATTGTACCATTGACAAAAAATGGAGTAATTGCAGGGGGAATGTTAGTGTTTATTCCTGCCGTTGGTGAATATGTTATTCCTGAATTATTGGGGCCGTCAGAAGGAATCATGATAGGTACTCAGTTATGGACAGAATTCTTTAATAATCATGATTGGCCTGCTGCTTCAGCGGTTGCATCGGTGATGTTGTTAATATTGATTGTGCCGATTTATTATTTCAACAAATTCCAAAATCGACAAATGGGAGGTAAATAGATGAACAATTTACCAATTATCCTACGTTCAGCTTTGATTGTCTTTGTGTCATTGTTGATCGGTTCATTTATATTAACGCTTTTAATTTCATCATCGGGATTTGAACTTATTACAAATGGCAGTGTTTACGTGGGCTGTTTTGTTTTTAGTCTGATTGTCACGTTAATTATTACATTAGCGTTAGCTTGCCGATGTTTAAAAGGGCTTATATTATTGGCGGTATTCTCTTTTTTATATATCCCAATGATTATTTTGATTGTTTATTCATTTAATAGTTCACGTTTGGTGACTGTTTGGGCAGAATTTTCAACCAAATGGTACGTTGAATTGATTCATAATCAAACTTTACTCAAGGCGGTTGGTTTAAGTTTAACTATCGCAGCTTGTGCAGCAACATTTGCGATTGTACTTGGTACTTTAGCTGCTTTTGCCATTATCCGTTTTAGGCGTTTTCGTGGGTCAAATCTGTTTTCTTTTATGACAACAGCACCTTTGGTTATGCCTGATGTAATAACGGGTTTAGCTTTGCTATTGCTCTTTGTAGGAATGGGGCAGGTACTGGGTTGGCCAAAAGATCGCGGGGCGATCACGATTTGGATGGCTCATACTACATTTTGTACAGCTTATGTCACCGTCGTTATTAGCGCACGGTTACGAGAGTTGGATAAATCCATTGAAGAAGCTGCATTAGATTTAGGCGCAAATCCATTAAAAGTCTTTTTCGTGATTACTTTACCAATGATTGCGCCGGCATTAGTGTCAGGGTGGTTGCTTGCATTCACATTATCACTTGACGATGTGGTTATTGCTAATTTTGTGACCGGCCCAGGTGCGATGACATTACCTAAACTGATCTTCTCCAAAGTTCGCTTAGGTGTGGATCCTCAAGTTAATGCACTTGCCACAATTATTTTGTTAATTGTTGGCATTATTGGATTTATTTCGTGGTTATGGATGCGTAAATCTGAACGTCGTCGATTGCGTGAAACTCGCTTGCATTAAATCTTTTTAAAACTTAATATTGCCGCACAATGCGGCAATATTTTCCTTTCAAAATATCCGTGTCTTTTTACTAGATTTATATTATAGTGTTGAGTGTTAGTTTACTAACAAAATTCTCAGGGCGGGGTGCAAGTCCCCACCGGTGGTATAGCCCACGAGCGCTTAATATTTTAGTCAGTCAATATTTCAAATAGCTAATCAATTTCATTGTTGTGCAAAATGATTTGAAGTGAATTTGAAGATGATTAATAGGTATTAAGGTCTAGCAGATTTGGTGAAATTCCAAAGCCGACAGTGAAAGTCTGGATAAAAGAGAGTTGCTTATCTTTTCTTAATTTGCTATTAGTTGCATAGTTTACTTTTTAGCAATATCACTATGGTCAAGCACAGCCCTGATTCTGGTATTAAGTTTATTTTTAATTAAATTAGCTTGGAAATGCATAAAATACGATTGATGAGTATTAATTTGGAATACCAAGATAATTTAGAAAAATAATAAATATATTAAAAAAGGACCTAGGTATTTACCATGAATCAGTTTAATTTAAATGAATTTGGAACCCCATCAGAACGTGTCAAAAAAGCGATTGCATCGATTCAAGCAGGGCAAGGCGTGTTAGTTTTAGATGATGAAGATCGGGAAAATGAAGGTGATATTATTTGGGCAGCGCAAACCATAACGACAGAACAAATGGCACTGACAATTCGTTATGGAAGTGGAATCGTTTGCTTATGTATGCCAAAAGAACAATGTGAAAAATTGAATCTTCCCATGATGGTGGCAAACAATACCAGTAAAAATCATACTGCCTTTACTATTTCAATTGAAGCGGCAAAGGGTGTGTCAACTGGCGTATCAGCGGCAGATCGCGTTACCACGATTAAAGCTGCCGTAGCCGATGAAGCTAAACCCAGTGACTTAAATCATCCTGGTCATGTTTTTCCACTGGTAGCAAAAGAAGGCGGAGTACTTGCTCGTCGAGGACACACTGAAGCATCGGTTGATTTGGTCAAGCTAGCTGGATTGAAACCTGCCGCTGTGATTTGCGAATTAACGAATGATGATGGTTCAATGGCAAGAGCGCCCCAAGTGGTTGAATTCGCTAAAAAGCATCAATTGCCTGTCGTGACAATAGAAGATATAGCAAACTATTTACAGTCTTTATAATCATTACGTTAGAAGTTTACTTCCTTTTATATAGGGAAGTAAATTTACGTGTAATTGTGTGCTTAAACATTTATTCATATCTGTTTAAACCGTTTTAATCAACTTATCTTCAATTTTTTAATGAAACACTGAAATAGCGAATGATCAGGGTTAGCCTTGCCAATTTTGTATCTTCATTATAGAATTGAATAAGAATAAGCTAAGTAAACTAGTAATGATATATCAAAATGTTTTAGTGCGACTTAAGTTAGTTTAATCTTAAACCACGTAGTTTTTCTGCATTAACATGTTGATCTTTCGGTGGCAAACCTTCATGTTTGCGAACCATCTTATTTTTCAACGATATAAACATCGGTAGAAAAAGCAAAATCAAGCAATAAGTAAAATGATAGCAGCGAGGTAGCTATGTTTAGCATTAATAAAGAGTGGGGATTTGTTATATTGACCTGCTTTTTTGAATTATGTTGGATTTTAGGATTTAGTGTTGCAACGGAGTATTGGCATTGGATGATTATTATCACATTAATTATTGTCGATTTTACATTTTTAACTAATGCCTGTAAGACCATTCCAACAGGCACTGTTTATGCCATATTTTCCGGCGTTGGTGCCGTTGGGGCAACGATTATTGATATGGTGCTTTTTGGTAAAGAAATCAAAATGATGCAACTCTTTTTTGTAGCATTAATCATAATTGGCGTTGTGCAACTTAAACGTACAGATAGTTAATCGACAAAGATCAGATTGAGGATTTTATTATGGGATGGCTTTTAATATTAACAGCATCATTTTTTGAAGTGATAGGGGCAATAGGATTGAAGCTCTATGCTGAACAAAAAAAAATAATAAGATTAGTTTTATATTGGGGCGGATTTTTTGTTTCTTTTGTTCTTTTTTATTTCTCCCTTCATTATCTTGAACTGAGTATTGTTTACCCCGTATGGGTTGGACTTGGCACATCCGGAGCAGTATTTGCCAATATGTTTTTATTCAATGAGCCTAAAAATTTACCGCGTTTATTGGGATTGGTCATTATTATTGTTGGCGTGGTTGGACTGCATATGACAATGTAAAACGAAGTGTTAAATTATTTTCCATTATTGTTTTTAATCGTTCGCAAACTATTTTCAACTGGATAACTCAATTTGATAAAGTATTTTTATTGATAAAAGATCCGTTTCAAGTCACAGAATTTATCTAAATAGACATTCATTTCAATCTTTTCATCTTCTAGTTAATGTACACAAAACTATTGAATGAATTTATTCAAAGTAAAAAGGGAATTAAGAAAACAATTAAGAATAAAAAAAACCGGAGAACATCTCCGGTTTAACAAAGTAACTTGAATTGAAAGTTAATCTTTTCAATAAGTTATTCAGTATAGAGTAGAATATTAAAGTTCGTTAGCGTGTTGTTTTAAGTAGCTTGCAACACCATTAGGATTGCCTTGCATACCTTGTTTACCTTTAGTCCATTGTGCAGGGCAAACTTCACCGTGTTCTTCATGGAATTGGAAAGCATCAACAATACGGATCATTTCATCAATATTACGCCCAATAGGTAAATCATTGATAGTCTCGTGACGAACAATTCCATTTTTATCAATAAAGAATGATGCACGAAGCGCTACACCTGCTTCAGGATGTTCAACACCATAAGCTTGCATAATAGTGTGCTTGATATCGGCAACAATTGGGAATTTAACTTCGCCAATTCCACCTTTATCTTGCGGAGTGTTTCGCCATGCGTTATGAACATATTCTGAGTCCATTGAAACACCAATAACTTCAACACCACGTTTTTTGAATTCTTCAAGACGATGATCGAAAGCAATAATTTCTGATGGACAAACAAAAGTAAAATCCATTGGCCAAAAGAATACAACGGCATATTTACCTTGAATATGCTGAGTTAAATTAAAGTTATTTACAATTTCACCAGAACCTAAAACTGCTGATGAAGTAAAATCAGGTGCTTTTCGCGTGACTAATGTCATGTGTTTCTCCTTGTATAAAACCAAAAAATATTGTAAACCTTGATGGAATGTATTATAGCAACTGATAAAAATTGTCCAAGTTGTTATTAACAATCGCTTTCATAAGCTCTGACTATGTCAAACTTTTGAATTATTCGATTCGCTTAATTTTTGTTTAGGTTTACCTTTATTTTTGGTGTCACGTAAACGGACTTTAACTTTTTTCTTTGCTGTGTCATCCTGTTTTTTTGCACCACGCTTCAATTTTGATTTATTTGACGGTTTTTTCTTGCTAGTCGGTTTTGGTGCTTTAGTTTTAGGACGTAATCCTTCAATCGTTCTCAATTTTATGGGTTCTTGAATATAGCGTTCAATTTTCAGTAATAGATCATTGTCATGCGCTTCAACTAACATGATAGCCGTCCCTTTTTTACCTGCTCTTGCTGTACGACCAATACGGTGTAGATAGACATCTGCTGTTTTTGGCGCATCAAAATTGATGACGTGTGTAACATCATCAATATCGATTCCCCGAGCAGCCACATCAGTAGCCACTAAGACATTTACGGTGTTGTTACTGATTCTTTTTATTGCTTCATTGCGTTTTGCTTGTACCATCTCGCCTTCTAAATAACAACTTTTTATACCTGCTTGATGTAACCAAGTTACCAGTTCGTGTACCCGTTCACGTTTTCGAACAAATACAATTGTTTTTTTAAATTCATCTTGCTTGAGAAGATGGGTTAATAAAGCAACTTTATGATTGAGATCATCAGCACGATAATAAAATTGGATGATTTTTTTACGCTCTTTACGGGACGGAGTCGCATTAATTTCAACAGGCTGATCGAGAATTCGACTGGCAAAATTGAATAAACCTTCACCTTCCAGTGTCGCTGAAAAAAGTAAGGTTTGTTTGCGCCAACGGGTTTCGGCAGAAATTGTTTCCACATCTTGTGAAAAGCCCATGTCTAACATGCGATCGGCTTCATCTAATATCAACATTTCCACCGCTCGGCAGTCGAAGTTTTCTTCTTTAATATACTGCAATAGTCGTCCGGTTGTGGCAATGACAATGTCTTGGTTTTTACTAAATACTTCTGCATGATTCATATAAGCGACACCACCAGTAATTGTCGCAATACTCAGATGCGTTGATTGCGTTAAGTTTTTTGCCTGTTCTGCAATTTGCATTGCAAGCTCACGCGTTGGCGTTAAAATTAAAATTCTTGGTGGCCCCGGTTTTCGACGCGGAAAGTCTAAAAGATGTTGTACCGCTGGGATTAAAAAAGCAAGTGTTTTACCGGTACCGGTTGGTGCCGATCCTAAGATATCTTTGCCATCTAAAGCTACAGGGATCGTTTGTGCTTGAATTACAGTAGGGGTAATAATATTTTGGGCTTCGAGATTGTTAATTAATACATCATCTATTTGTAAATCGGAAAAAGTTTGCGTTGTCATAATGACCTTTATAACGAGAAATTTAAAACACATTATAACGGCAATCAATATAACTACAATATTATCACACCAATGATTGTCTATGGTGATACCAACATTTCAACCAAATGAAAGCTTAATGCGCTAATTTTAGTAAATCCCCAGATAATTAATGTCAATGAATGAAAATAACTTATTTAAGTGAATGTAATATTCATTAAGAGAAACGTCAATTCTGACCAACTGCATAAATTGAATTTCATGATGCAAATTTGATGGCAAGTGACTTAAAGTTAACGTTGGGTGGTATCAGGCTTACCATTGATAGTGGTTTATGATAACATAGATAAAATAATGGGGCTAAAATCTATTGTGATATACTAAGCGAAAATCAATTTTTATATCTCTGTTTAGTCTATAGCATTAAATCAAATTGACTAATTTTTTATAACCACTTTTTAATAATCTGATAATTAAAATGGCAGAATGTTTCTCTAACGAAAAATATCAACAACAGCTTGAAAATAAAGTCACGAATTTAAAAGCGCTTTTATCACATTTTTCACTACCTGATTTAACCGTTTATTCGTCTCCAATCAGTCATTATCGTATGCGTGCAGAATTTAGAATATGGCATGATAAAGATGACCTTTATCATATCATGTACGATAAAAATACAAAAAAGCGAATAAAAGTAGAAACTTTCCCGATTGTAACAGCACTTGTTAATGATGCTATGCAAAAAATTATTCCACTTTTAAAACCTAATTATTTGCTTCGCCATATGCTTTTTCAAATCGATTATTTTTCGACATTAAGTGGTGAACTGCTTATTACACTTTTATATCATAAAAAATTATCCGATGAATGGCGGGTAGAAGCTGAAAAATTAAAGCAACAGTTAGCTGAACAAGGTGTTAACTGCCATATTATCGGTCGAGCAAGTAATCAAAAAATTGTTATTGATGTTGATTATGTTGATGAAGTTTTACCGGTTATGGGTAACAATTTGATTTATCGCCAAGTTGAAAATAGTTTTACGCAGCCTAATGCAGCCGTCAATATTAAAATGCTTGAGTGGGCTACTTCGGTCACCCAAGGTTTATCCGGTGATCTGCTAGAGTTTTATTGTGGAAATGGTAATTTTTCAATTGCGTTGGCTCGAAATTTCCGAAAGGTATTAGCCACTGAAATTGCCAAAGCTTCGGTCTATTCGGCACAACATAATATTGCGGTCAATCATATTAATAATCTGATTATTGCTCGATTATCGGCTGAAGAGTTTACGTCAGCTATAAGAAAAGAACGAGAATTTAATCGATTGAAAGGAATTAATTTAGATGACTATCAGTGTGATACGGTACTTGTTGATCCTCCTCGTGCAGGATTAGACATAGAAACATTAAATAATTTAAAAAGTTATAAAACCATTATTTATATTTCTTGTAACCCTCATACATTGCGTGAAAATTTACAGCAACTGACAGAAACGCACTCGATTAAACATTTTGCTTTGTTTGATCAGTTTCCTTATACAGAACACATCGAAACAGGCGTAGTTTTGCATAAAAATAACTGAATTTGATATTCAGATTCAGTTATTTTTGTTAGAATGCCGAGATTTTAAAGTCAATCATTTATTGTTTCAGAGATTAATTCGAGCTTATCGTGATTTATAAGCAAAAAAAACCCTAGATAAACTAGGGCTGCATTAAATTGCAAGGAATGGATGAAAGGAAATAAAACAATGAAACAATAATGTCTAGCCTCATGAATCATTGTGTGGATACTATAACAAACACATTCAAACGGATTAATGACAAGTAGATTACAAAATAGTCATGGAAATATCATGAATGTTTTTGAACTTTTCATATATCATAGGAACAGTATTATGTAAGTTAGATAACCTGATACTTTGGCAAAGGAAATATTTAAAATGAAATTGTTAGTTGTTGAAGATGAACAGAAAACAGGTGAATACCTTCGTCAAGGATTAATTGAATCAGGCTTTATTGTTGACCTAACCAAAAATGGTTTAGATGGCTATCATCGGGCAATGACAGAAGATTATGATTTAATTATCCTGGATGTAATGTTACCGGATATTGTTGGTTGGAAAATTGTTCAGTCATTGCGTGAAGCGGGTAAAGACACCCAAATTATATTGCTGACAGCAATGGGAAGTGTTGAAGATAAAGTTAAAGGATTAAATTTAGGTGCCGACGATTATTTAGTGAAGCCTTTTTCATTCGCTGAATTATTAGCGAGAGTTAAATCGTTATTAAGACGAAATGTGCCGCAAGTAAACAATTATCAATTAAGTATTGCTGATTTAGTCATGGATTTGCCAAAGCGAACAGTGACGCGTTCAGATAAACGTATCGATCTCACCAATAAAGAGTTTTTATTACTTGAATACTTCTTACGTTATCCGGGTGAAGTGTTACCGCGATCGTTAATTGCTTCACAAGTTTGGGATATGAATTTTGATAGCGATACTAATGTGATTGATGTAGCCATAAGACGGTTACGTAACAAAATAGATGCTGGATTCGAACCTAAACTTATTCATACTGTGCGTGGAATGGGTTATAAAATAGATGTATTAGATGAAACAGAGTAAATTAATTTCCGTTCGGTTACCCATTATTGTTTGTCTGATAACATGTGGACTACTTTATTGTTTCAGTTATTTGATCGAGCGGTCTTTTGAAAAATTTTCAATCAGACAAAATGTGACCGAATTAAATTCGGTTATTACCTCTATAGAAAGAGAACTAACTTATTATTCTCCGAATGATAATCGTGATGAATTTATCCAAAATTTATTGCTAATTCTCACCGGGCATCATCACTTATTTGTTTATATCATTGATGATATGGGCAAAATAGTCTATCGCACTCGAGGCCCCAACTTAGCGATAGCACTAAAATCACAAGAGTTAGAACGGATTATTGAAAATGACAGTACTTCTATTGAGACGATAGATAAATCATCTTATCGGATTGCGGCATCAAGGGTGATAGGGGAAGACGGTAAACGATTCACTACGATTGTTGCCGTTCGTCGTGATGTGCAACTTGAATTTATTAATCGATTAAGAAACGGATTAGGTCTGCTAATTATTATTTCTTGTGTGTTAGCATTAATCGGTTCATTCATCAGTATTTACTATACTCAAAAACCAATCAATCGCTTAATCAAGAAGATTGAAAGAATTAGTTTAAATAATTTAAATTATCGTATTCCAACCTCGTCAGTACCGGTTAAATATGTAAGCTTGGTCAGAGCATTTAATAGCATGCTTAATCGTATGGAAGATGTTTTTACTCGTCAGCATAATTTTACTGCCGATATTGCACATGAAATGCGTACACCAATTACTAATCTTACCACGCAAACGCAAATTGTACTCAATAACGCTCGTACGACAAATGAGTACCGTGAAATTTTATATTCTAATTTAGAAGAATATGAAAAAATGTCACAAATGATTTCTGATATGTTATTTTTGGCGCAGGCAGACAATCGCCAGCTTGTGCCTAATTTGATTGACATTGATCTTACTAACATGGTTATGATGATGTGTGATTATTTTGAGCCTCTCACCGATGAAAAAAATATTACTTTTCAACTCGACGGTCACTGTTCTCACATACAAGGTGATAAAATGATGTTAGGGCGTGCAATTGGTAATATTTTGTCTAATGCGATTCGTTATACACCGAATAACGAGGTCATAACTATCACGTTAAGTCAAATGAGTGAAAAACGGGTTAAGATTATTATCTCTAATCCGGGCAAAAAAATTGATAAAAAACATTTACCACATCTTTTTGACCGATTCTATCGTGTCGATGAATCACGTCATCGTAATGACAGTTCCGGCGCAGGTATTGGGCTAGCCATTGTTAAATCCATTATTGAAACCCATAAGGGATCAATTTATGTAGAATCAGATGATAAATCGACACGTTTTATTATCAATTTACCAACGGCTATTTAATGTCATAGTCACTCATTAATAAGTTAGCTGCTGCATAAGCAGCTTTCTCTCTAAGTTCAGTAGGTACTTGTTTATCAGCTGCAACTTCATTTAAAACCAACATAACGGCTCCTAACGCATCTTCAACATAGCCTAATTCATTACTGCCGATTTGAGCATATTTTTCCCGAATGAGCTCACAATATTTATTCATTAGTTAGATTCCTTTAATCTTTTTCAATAACGTTATTTCAATTCTATCCTGTTTTACAAAAAACGGGCTAATTGCTCATATACCTTCGTTGCTGAGATAGTTTGCATTTTTTGATCTGGAGAGACAAGACTAAATTGATTTTTACCATAACCGCCTATTAATTTCGGATCGGTTTGACCAAATAAAGTTATGTTTGGGCGATCGAGTGCCGCAGTTAAATGGCTTAATCCTGTATCGACTGAAACTACAGCTTTAGCCCCAGCAAGTTCAGTCGCCACTTGAGAAAGAGACAATTTTGGTAGCACTTCGACATGATTAAATCCTTGTGCTAAGCGATGAGCACTTTGCATTTCATTCGCCGTTCCCCAAGGTAATTTAATTTTTAAACCGGTTGGCGCTATCAATTGTATTAATTGACGCCAAGCGTCTTCTGTCCAATGTTTTTCATATCTGGTAGTGGCATGTAAAAATATCAAATATTGTCCATGGTCAGACGGTAATTCTGACAAAAAATGGTTTGAAATTGCATAGTCACCCATGTCACCCGATAGGTCGTACCCAAGACTTTTTGCAAAGAGTTGTCGTACTCGTTCAATGGCATGCATTGATTTTGGAACAGAATGTTTAACATCATAAAACCAACTGGCAATCGGTTCTCTTATGCTATGACGATCTAAACCGTGCTTAATGCCTTTTGCTTTACGTGTGATAAAAAAAGCACTTTTTATTAATCCTTGCGCATCAATAATACAGTCATATTCCCGTTCAAGTAGTGATTGAATAAATTGGTGACGCTCTTGACGAATAGATTTACCGAACCAGTTTTTACGCCAGCGCCGAATGGCCACAGGGATCACTTTATCTACCGCAAAATGCCATGTTGGTATTTGCGCAAAATTTTCTTCAACCACCCAATCAAAAGTCATATTAGGTAAATGACGGGCAGCATCAGTTAACGCGGGCAAAGTATGAAGTACATCACCCATTGAAGATGTTTTAACAATAAGTACACGCATAATTAATGACTCTTTTCACAACGAGCAATAAGCTTCATTAAAGTTTCAAACACAGTTTCAGGTTTTATATCAATCAAACTTTGATGATAGCCTTGTTCTGAATCGCCTTTACGGACTTTATGATACCCTGTTATTAAGCGAATAACTTCAGCTTTATCAGAAAGGGGTGGGGTAAAGTCTGGACTACTTGGACCATAAAGCGCAACCAAAGGGCGATCCAAAGCTGCGGCGACATGCATCAATCCTGAATCATTAGTCACAATTGCTTTACAAGCCGCAATTAAATTAACCGCTTGATCCAATTTTGTTTTACCGGCAAGATTAATACACTGATCGCCTTGTGTCATTTGTTCAATAATTTTTTCGCCAACTTGGCGATCATTATCAGAACCAAAAATAACAATTTTGGCATGTTGCTTTACAAGCATATCACCAAGAGCGGCATAATGATAATCCGGCCAACGTTTTGCTGGACCAAATTCAGCACCAGGACAAAAACCAATTAACGGCAAATTATCATTGATCTTAAACGTGTTAAGCGTGCCATTGATGTCTGTTTGACAAACTTCAAGTTTAGGCCAAAGTATGGGTTGTGGTATTTGCTCTGCTGTGTGGATCTGATCCTTAGGGTAGGCAAGGGCAACATAACGTTGAACCATTAATGGAAAGGCTTGTTTATTAAGTTTACGAAGATCGTTAATCAGTCCATAACGCATTTCACCTTTCCAACCTGTTCGCTGATGAATCCTTGCAAAAAAAGGGATTAAAGCTGATTTAAACGAATTAGGTAAAATTATCGCTTGGTCGTAATGATTATGACGGAGTGATTTGCCGAGTCGATAGCGTTGGGTTAAACCGAATTTACCATGACCAATTGGCATCTCAATAGCTTGATTCACTTCTGGCATTTTATTCAATAGTGCTTGGCACCATGCGGGTGCCATAACATCAATTTCAATATTAGGATGAAGTTGTTTTAACGTTCGATATAAACTTTGCGACATCATCATATCGCCAACCCATGAAGGACCAATAATTAGTGTTCTCATTTAATGTCCTTTTATAATCGTTGATGAACAAACATTGTGATGAAATATTGCTTTAATGTCTAACTGCTGATCGGCAACGATAGCCGTAGTAAAGTCATCTTTATCAATAAAATCAGCCATATTTAAATCAAGTAAATTGGCAAATTTTGTCTCATCAGTTAAATTATCAACGTCTAAAACATCTTTAATTTTTTGATTATTCAGACTATTAACAATATTACTTTCAATAGAGACAATACCATCAGTTATGATGATTATCATTATTTTCCTTAATTAATTAAATTACGCTGTTTATCATACCGAGTTAAGCCAATATTTTCGAGTGAAGTTTAACTATTTCAAGCTTAGTATCAGTATGATGAAAAGTGTTAACCATTTTTTGCAGTAACTAAAATGTATCGAGCAAGACTTAGATACGGTTCTGCTTGGCAGTACTGCTTTTCAAGTGCCAATAACTGATCAAAATGACTATTTATTTTTTCTTTATTATTCATATAATCATGAAATAGACGAATTCCCGTTTTTTTAATAATATGAAAATCTAGCGTGGTTAACCATTGATAGACATCATCTGGTATTCGAGGGAAATCGGGTGATAATGTTTTTTTCTTACGTTTTGCAAGCCCTGATTGAGTATAACCAAAATTACCAAGTGTCACCGTTTTAAAAAGAAGTGCATGATAATTATAGAACATCAAGGATAAATAACCTTCGGGTTTGAGGTGTTTTTTTAATGATTCAAGAACACTGATCGGATCGGCAACCCACTCTAATACTGCATGACAAATCACCATATCATATTGTTCATTAATGATATGATCAATATCTTGAATAGCACAACAATGACAATTAATATTTAACTTTTCTGCTTGGGCATTTTTTTGTGCCAGTTCTAGCATTTGCATAGAAATATCACATAATGTGACATGATGTCCTAATTTTGCCAATCGACAAGCCATTTGTCCTTGTCCACCACCTGCATCAAGAATTTTCAACGGTTTGGTTGTTGGAAATGTGGCTAATATATTTTCTAATTCTTGCCAGACAATGGCTTCACGAATTTTTCCTTTACTTGTGCCATAAATATTTTGTGCAAACTTATGACTGATATCATCAAAATTACGGTCTTGCATATTCATTAATTATTTTTTACTGTTTAGTTGCTTAACTTCATTGTTGATTTCAATTAATTTTTCAGTCATTTGTTGATAACATTGTTCCATTAATGTTCTGGCGTCTTCTTTACGTAACGATTTGGTGTCAATAGGATCCAACATTTCAACAATCATATGACCGTTATTTAAACGATTTAATTGAATGTTATTGGTATCAGAGACGCAAATAGGCACAATAGGGACGCCTGCCGCAATTGCTGCTTTAAATGCACCTGTTTTAAACGGTAATAATCCACGTCCTCGACTTCGTGTTCCTTCAGGAAACATCCAAATCGATATGCCACGTGTTTTAATTTCTTTAACAACTTGTCCAATGGTATCGTGGGCTTTTGATTTATTATTACGATCAATTAAAATATTACCGGTGAGATAGTATAATTGCCCAAAAAAAGGAATCCACGCTAAACTTTTTTTTCCGACAGTCACGGTTTTCGGTTGGACAACGTCTGCGGCAACAACCATATCAAAGTTGTTTTGATGATTAGCGATATAAACACAACTGCCTATTTTACTAATCTCAGGATAGAGACGAGTATCAACTTTAACGCCCAAAATAGGTTTAAAGAAAAAACTAAATAAATGTGCAAATCTGGCTACGTTTTTGGGATTCCGAGGATTGAATAGGCAAAATATAACGCCCAGTACACAAACTACAATACCTATTAATACAACTGTAATTAAGCGGAAAAGAAAAACCATAATTTACCTCATAAATTGATTTAGCGTATTATATACGTAAACTGTGCCAATATACAGTTTGATCAACGATAACTGAGTAAAGAGGCGTCATGCAAAAATCAACTATTATTTGGAACGAAAATCAAGCCCCAGTGTCTGTCTATTTTGATGATATCTATTTCAACACACAAGGTGCAGTTGCTGAAACAAAATATGTTTTTATTGAAGGCAATCATCTACAGCAACGTTTTATCCAACATGATAAAGATACTTTTATTATTGGTGAAACGGGTTTTGGTTCGGGGTTAAGTTTTCTTATAGCCTGGCAAACGTTTTTAACTTTTAAAAAAGAATATCCCAACCATCAACTTCAGCAACTTAAATTTATTAGTATTGAAAAATATCCGTTATCAGTGACAGAAATGATGAAGATGCATCAAGCCGCCATAGAAGATGAACGCCAACTTCAACTATTAGCCAAGCAGTTATATACTTATTTAACGGATAACACCTGTCATTTAGACAAGGTCAGTTTAGATATACTTTATGATGAAATTCAATATTTTCCGGAATTTTTGGCTAAACAAAATGGGTTGATTGATGCTTGGTTCTTTGATGGATTTTCACCCGCTAAAAATCCTGACATGTGGTCAGAATCCTTATTTAAAAGCTGTTTTGAATATACGTCACAAAAGGGAACGTTTGCAACTTTTAGTGCGGCTGGATTTGTTCGGCGAAACTTAATCAATGCTGGATTCAATGTGATAAAACAAAAAGGTTTTGGCTTAAAAAGAGAAATGTTAATCGGCAGTAAAAATGAGATAGCCTTAACCAAATAATTGATAAGGCTAACTCAATTATCCTAATAAGTGATTAAAATTCAAATTGGTAGATAAAATCTAACGTTTGTGCAAGTCCAGATGTTGCTTCTAAATAGAGTCTTGGCATCAATCGGTATCGTAAAGTAAATGTCGCCAGTGAATCAAAAATACCTACTCCATATTTCAGTTGTAAGTTAGGCAAAATATACCCACTAACAACTACTTTAGAGTTATTACCGGCTCCTTGCGTGTCTAAAGAAAGATTTTTTATTCCAAAGACATTACCAATATCACCAATATATTTACCTGTTTTTGCCGTACCGATACCAACGAGTAGGGCGGTCATCATATCATTATCGCTTTGGTCGGTGCTTTCAAGTCCTTGACCTCGTATTAGATAAGATAATGCTTCTTGCTGGGACATAGCAGGATCTGAAAATATTTCAATTTTGGGCTCTTCCGAAGATCCTGTTACACGAATACCCGCTGTAATACTACTGTTATCAATTGAGTCTGGATTACGAATAGCTTCAATATCTAACTTAGCTTGGTCAGTAGGGCCCGAAAAAGTGATAATACCTTTACGGATAACTAAATCTTGACCATAAGCGTGAAATCTTCCTGTTGGAATCAAAACTTGCCCATGCAGATCTAAGCCTTTGTTGGTTTGTGCTGCAAGGAGATTGCCTTTCAGTGATGCGTTTAACCCAAAAGCATCGACAGTCACATGTTCACCAATATCAATTTCAATATGGCTACTGATTTTTATGCCAAGTTTTTGTTTTTCGATTACTTGATAATTTTTATCTAACATAACTTCGTCAGGCGATACATCAACACTGGATGCCGGTAACGATTCGACGGTAATCTTACCTTTAGGGATACTGACTTTTCCGGAAAGAATTATCTCATCTTGGGTCGCATCAATTCTAATATTGGGGATAATACTTAACACAACCATTGGAGGTACGGTAACTTCCATTGCTGCACCCGTGACAGAAAGATCCGCTTGCCATTTATCAAATGTATCCCAATTGGCGTGACCGTTAATATCAATATTACCAGACTTGGTGGTTAAAACTCCTTTTAAGTTGGAGGATTTACCATTGAAATTAAGATCTACCTTTGCTGATTTCAAATCAATTGGTAATTGACTGGATTTTATTTCACTGTGTTTTAAATCAATATTACCTGTTAAATAAGGATCCATTAAAGACCCGGAAAAATTAACGTTGCCATTTATCGAGCCTTTAGCAAAATCATCTTTATCTAATAAGGGATTGATTATTGCTAAGGCAAGATGATCAATGTTTAATTTTCCATTTAATTTCTTTTGTTGAGTGGGATCGATAATAGTTAAATCACCGCTCATTTTACCTAATTGTTTTAAGCTAAATAACCAATCAAACTTTGCTTGTTGTTGATTAAATTCAGCATTAATAGTAAATATTTCAAATGGAATAGATAATGATTGGGATGTGATCATCTGTTGAATATAAACTTCATTCCCTTTGATATTGGCCTTGATATTCGGCATTTCACTATTTGCATTAAATTTTATATAAGCTTTACCATTTATCAAGCCAGCTAGTTTTGTTTCACCATCGTTTGGAATAGGAAGTTTTGCCAGATCAATATCTTTTAACGTGATACTTGTATTACTGTTAGCTGTTGGAGATAGTGCTTGATCTAAACAAATACTTGACCCTTGGTTTGACCAACAATGCGTGCCTATAGTGGACACTTGATGAGTAACATCATAAGATAAAGGTAATGTTTTAACCAATTGCCAATGATTTTTATCACCTAAATTTAACACAGCGTGGGATAAATCCCCCGTCCATTTTGTTCGATCAGGATCTAATTTTCCATTGAGTGATGTTGTAAATGAGGCTGGTGTTCCTGTAAGATTGATATCTAAAACATGATGACTTTCATTACCTTTAAGCTCAATATTGGCATTTTTTATGCTTTGATTAGGAAGTTCTATATCGTGTCCTATGAGTTTTAAATGTCCACTAATTTGTTTTTTATATTCTATTTTTCCGGAAAGTTGGGCTGATGATATTGACATATTCATCAAACTTAATTGGTGAATATTGATATCGGTATCCACGTTTGGTTCATTAAAGCTGCCATTCATTTTCAACGTGCCGACAATTGAACCTTGTAAGTCATCAGCCAATAATGATAAAGAGGATAACTCTAACTTAGCACTTAAATTTTCTTTATCTGAAGCGCCATTGATATTGATATGATTTTTTCCCCAATCCATAACAAAATTATTCGCACTGATTGATTGATGAGAATTAATTTGAATACTGCCATTAGTTGAAAAATCAGCGTGATTAATATTACCTTTTAATTGGATTTCGGAAAGATTCAATTGCCATTTATCACCTTCTAACTGACCATTGGTTTTAAGTTGACCATTTAATCGTATAGGATAGTTTGGTAAATCTTTGCTGGTATCAACATCAGTAAATTTAACTTTTGCATCCCAGTGTAAGGCTTTTTGCCAGTCGAAATTACCTGAAACATTGATTTCCCCTTGTGGTAGTTTCACTATTCCATGATCGAATATGGCTGATTGATTCGTTCCCTTGCCTATAACATCAAACGACGTATCGGGCAGATCGTCACCTTTAAATTTACCTTTAGCTGATAAGTCATACTGTTGGACGTTACCCCCTATTGAAAGATTAAAATTATTAACTTGATACTGCGCTTGTCCTTCAATTGGCCATTGAATGTGTTTACCCTTTAAGTCGGTCATCACCGGTAAATATTTTTCGATAAAATTGATTTTTGCATTAATTTTTGCTGAATTCAGTCCTTCAAGTACCGTATTTGTCGTCAATTCACCTAACAATTTACCTGAAAATTGGCTATGTAATTGATTACTGGTTGTTTTTAATTGAATAAATGCCAAAATAGGCCAATCATTGCCTAATGTAATATCTCCTGAAACAAAAGCATGTCCATTAGCATAAGGAGTTATCGCATCTGTATTCACCTGTTGAACGATAATATGATTATCGATGATATTAGTTTGAATAGTCACATTGTTAAATCGATAATCTTCTCCGCCAATATGTAAAAGCCAATTGTTACCCGTTAAGCGTCCGACATTGATATCGAGAGGAATAGTAACTTGGGGTAATGATTCGATTAACGGCTGATTGAATAATTGATTTATCTTTTCATTTAGAGGCAAATCATTCTGAACTGAATCTGTTGTTGATTTTACTTGTGGGTGATCAGCAAAAATAGCACTTAAATCCTGTGCTTCAGCAGGAAATACATAAATTTTTTCGTTTACCCAAGTCGCCTTACCCGTAAAATAAGACAGACCAAATTGCATATCATCAATATCAACTTTCACATCTGATACATGTGCCGTTTTCAGCTCGATTGGTAATGGGGTTTTCAAAATAACCCGTTTGTCTGGTATTGGCTTATTGGGGTCAGTAATAATCTGATCGGTGTTCAGTTTTACTTTAATACCCTTTGATTCAAACTGTTCGATACAGATTTTAGTTTCAAGCAAACATAACCCAGATAATTTTAACGATGCATTATCAACCTGAACATCAATACCCGGTAGTTGCAATGAAAGACCATTCACCTGTAAATCGCTTAATGTCCCTTCCACTTGTTCAATTTTCAATTCGGGTAGGGCTTTACCTAAGACATAAGTGGTCAACTTAACGCCTAAACTGGTATAAAGCAGTAAGATAATAAACACGACCAAAAACACGAAAATAGATAATACTACAATACTACGCTTTTTCCATTTTCGTATTCTTTTAATTTTTTTTAATTTTTTTTCTCTAATGGGATTTTTAGCCATATTATAATTCGGATCCTAAACCAATATATAGGTGAACTGAACCAGAGTCTCTTCGCGTTAACGGAGTTGCTAAATCGAATTTTATTGGTCCAACCGGAGAAGCCCAACGCACACCAATACCACTTCCTGTATAAAATTTAGTTTTATCGACTTTATCAATTGCTTCACCTGAATCAATAAAAACAGCACCCCACCAAGCACCTGTTAAATTAAATTGGTATTCAACTGAACCTGTGATGAGCTTTGACGCACCTTTTAATTTACCATTTTTATCTTTAGGCGAAATAGATTGGTAACTATAACCTCGTATACTACGGTCACCCCCTGCAAAGAATCGAAATGAAGGCGGAACACGATCAAAATTATTTGCCTGAATTATGCCGAAATTGCCCCGAAAAATAAATCGATGACTATCAAACAAGGATCGAATCCAAGTTTGTTGCGTTTGAAAACGAATAAGATTGAGATCGGATCCTAAAGAATTTGTAGCTGCCTCAACAGAATAGCGTTGTGAATCTCCCCACATTGGCATAAGATTGCCATCGCTACGAATTCGTGAAAGACTAATAGAAGGGTAGTACAAAAGGGTATTAAAACTTGAGTCACCTTGCGTAAAGTCATCATGTAAAAGATTTAAACCTAGCGCGCTTTGCCACCCTTCAAAATTGTCCCAATATCGAACCACACCAAAGGTATAGGAACGTGATTTAGTATCGTTATTGTCAATTTTTTTATAACCACCTTGAACAGTGTAGTATTGTTCAAGGGGAGATTTTTTGAGTGGGATCTTATAGCTCATTGTAATGGATTGTTCGGGTGAAGAAAGTGATAAATTACTTTGTAAACTTTGTCCACGACTGTTAATCCACGGTTTATTCCAAGTTATTTTGCCATATACGCCATTGTCGGTTGAGTATCCAAGCCCTAAATCCATGCTATTTTTTTTTCGGGGAGAGGTGACAACATTGATTGGTAGTGATTTGTCTGCTGTAACATTTGGAAAATCAGGAACAACAACAATTGAACTAAACCAATTTGTAGAAGTTAATCGACGATTAAGAATGGAAAGTTTTTCGGCACTATAAGGTTCACCTTCTTTAAACGGTATAATATTTTTAAGATAATCATCTCTAATTTTGGTATTAGAAAATTTAACTTGACTGAATTTATAGCGCTGCCCGGTATTAAAATCGATATTCCAAAAAGCTTGATGATGATCCATGGACACCGCTAATTGGTGTTGCGTCATATTGGCATCAAAATAGCCTTTTTCTAACGCGAGATTTTTCAAACTTTTCTTGAAAGACTCATAAATGCCATGATTTAAAATATCACCCGTTTTAGGTAGGTTTTTTTCGAGTAAATGTTGGTAATCATTATCATGCTGGCCTTCACCTTCAATAATCACATTTAATTGTTCAATTTTAATCGGTTCACCAGCTGAAATCGTTACCGCTAATACTCTTGGATTTTGAGTGTTATATTGAAACACAGGAGCGTAATAACCCAAAGCTCGGAGCGCTTTTTTAACCTCGCTTTCAAAATACCGTTTAAAATTAGGCGTATTATCGACTTTGTCTGGGGTAATTAATGAAACACGAGCATCGACATTGTCAGCAAGTTCACCCGATAAACCTTTAATCGATAACTTCATATCAGCATAGCTTGATGTTGATATGATTGTAAACATTAAAAGTAAACAAAACCTAAAGTAAAATTGTGACACAAAGACCTCGAAGAAGTTTAAGTTAAAAAACGATCAATTGTTAATTTCTGGGCTAATCATGAACGTAAATTTAACATATTTAATATTTCATCGTCTATGATAAGCTAACTAAATCAGTTTTGATATCATCTTTTGTAAGGATCAATGTCTAATATTATTAATATTGAGTTTTAACATTTTAAGTTTAAGATTGTAAAGGTAACCCATTGATCTTTGGGAAAAACCTTTTATAAGCAAATAAAATATTATAAATTACTATAAGCATTTAGTTTATTCTAAAGTGGGACTAAGATTTCTACTATTTCATTAATGTATAATATCAATGAAGCAAAGTAGGGACTAATTAATGGTATATTTACTTAATTTATGCAGATACCTTAAGTTAACATTATTAAAATGTAAAAAAATATTTAGCTGTTTTGATATAGGATCGATTGATAGACATCGATCCTTTTTTGTTTCAGAAATTTTAAAAAGGTTATTGATTGCGCTATAATGCAGTACTATAACTTTAAATGATTATGCAAACTACGATTTATTAACATTTGTTCAGTTTAATACTAAGGGCTTTTAATTAAGTCGTATCACAGATTTATTCTATTAATGACTAAATTTTCGACCAACATTTATTTAGGCTTCTAGCAGTGTAACCTGACCGATATAAGGTAAATGGCGATAATGTTGAGCATAATCAATTCCATAACCAACGACAAATTCATCAGGAATTGAAAAACCAATGTATTTTACTGGTACAGCCACTTCCCGACGTGATGGCTTATCTAAAAGCGTACAAATTTCGATACTACGAGGATGACGTAATTTTAAAATTGCCATGACTTTACTTAACGTATTACCAGTATCAATAATATCTTCAACAATTAGCACATCTTTATCACGAATATCTTCATCCAAATCTTTCAATATTTTGACATCTCGATTACTGACAACGGCATTACCATAACTTGATGCGGTCATAAAATCAACTTCATGCCCTACAGTAATAGCACGGCTTAAATCCGCCATAAAAATAAATGAACCACGTAGCAGACCGACTAAAATAAGTTCATTTTGGCTGTGTTTATAATCTTGACTAATTTGTTGCCCTAGTTCTTTGATACGTTTTTGAATATCATCCGTTGATATCATCATTTCTAAAGTGTGTTTCTTCATTACTAATACTCAAAAAATAAAATTTAAATTAGATTCTAACAATTTTCATAGATAAAAAGAATAACAAAGCTTATTTTAATCTGCTTAGCATAACATTTGATAACCCTATACTATTCATAGTATGTTCTTATCTATCATCTTGTTAGCATCGATCTTGGCTGCTCTTTTTTCTAAGCGACGTTTTTTGAAAAATTGACTGAGTAGCAAGCTGCACTCATCAGCTAATACGCCACCTTGCACTTGTGCAATGTGATTAATGCCTTGATAAGCTAGAATATTAATAAACGAGCCGGCAGCCCCTGTTTTATAATCGCTTGCTCCAAATACTACTCGTTTTATTCGACTATGTATAATGGCACCAGCACACATCATACACGGTTCAAGTGTGACAAAAAGGGTCGTATTAATTAAACGGTAATTATTGATACACTTACCAGCTTGCTCGATAGCAAGCATTTCAGCGTGAGCAGTTGGATTATGGGTAAGTATTGATTGGTTAAAACCTTCTCCAATGACTTGACTGTTTTCATCGATAATTACCGCTCCTACCGGAATTTCACCTAAGGATTCAGCACGTTTGGCAAGCGTTAATGCATATTGCATCCAATATTCATCTGACATTGCAATTATTTATAGATTATTCAAATTTAATACGTCTCGCATGTCATAAAGTCCGACAGGCTGTTTTGCAAGCCATAATGCAGCACGGACGGCGCCATTTGCAAATGTCATCCGACTAGACGCCTTATGACTTATTTCCACACGTTCGCCAATATCGGCAAAAATTGCCGTATGTTCGCCAACAATATCACCCGCTCGAATAGTTGAAAAACCAATTGCTCCTTTGGGTCTTTCACCTGTATGACCTTCACGACAATAAATCGCACGATCGTTCAAATTGAATTTTAAAGCTTCAGCTATCGATTCACCCATCGCAAGTGCAGTACCCGATGGGGCATCGACTTTATAACGATGATGAGCTTCAATAATTTCAATATCCGTATAATCTCCCATGATTTTTGCCGCTTTTTCAAGTAATTTAAGCACCAAATTTACACCTACACTAAAATTGGCAGCAAAAACAATAGCGATATTTTTTGCCGCATCCGTAATGGCTTGCTTGCCTGTAGAATCAAAACCAGTGGTTCCTATAATCATCATTTTTTTATGTTCAACACAAAAATTCAAATGGGCAAGCGTACCTTCAGGTCGGGTAAAATCAATTAACAAATCAAATTGATCTTTGGCGAGTTCTAAATTATCTGTAATAGTGACACCACAAATGCCTATTCCAGCAAGTTCACCTGCATCGCTTCCAATGAGGGAAGAACCTTGTCTTTCAAATGCCGCACCTAAAGTTACTCCTTCGATTTGTGCAACAGATTGAATTAATTGACGTCCCATTTTTCCACCTGCGCCAGCAATAGCGATACGGATGAGGTTAGTTGACATAAAATTTTCCTTACCTATTTTCAAAATATTATCAAATATTATATCGGAAAACAAAAGACTTATACACCGTGCAAAATTAAAATGCTGTAATATAAGTGATGTATCGTAATTCTTTAAATGAACAATTTTATCTGTTGTTCTTGGTACATCGGAAAGGATGGTATTATTGGTGCTGATTTCTATTTTAATCGTCGTTAACTTTTAAACATTATTGTTATTGGCAAGTTATTTAGAGCCTATAGTTAGATTATAAAAAAAGGACGCTTAAATGCGTCCATTAGATTTATAAAACTTTCAATAATTCGACATCAAAAATTAATGTACTGTAGGATGGAATTGAGCCTCCTGCACCTTGTGCTCCATAAGCAAGTTCTTGAGGAATATACAATCTCCATTTTGAACCTTCAGGCATTAGCTGTAAAGCTTCAACCCAACCTTGAATAACGCCATTAACAGGAAACTCAGCTGGTTGTCCACGTTGTACAGAACTGTCAAAAATCGTACCATCAATTAATTGTCCCGTATAATGAACTTGAACACGGTCTGTTGATTTAGGTAAGGAACCTGTACCTTCGGTAATGACTTCATATTGCAAGCCGGATTCAGTTGATTTAATTCCATCTTTTTTAATATTTTCTGCTAAAAAATCTTTACCTGCTTGAGCAATTTTTTCAGCTTGTTTTGCTTTCTCTTGAGTGGCTTTTTCATGCATATGACGAAGCGCATCATGCAGTTCTTGTAATGGTAGAACAGGTTGATTATTTGCTAGAACGTCTTGCATAGCTAATTTTAATGCATCAAGATCTAGACCATTCAAACCTGACTCCTTTAATTGTTGTCCAATTTGTAATCCAATAGCATAACTCGCTTTTTGATCTATGGTTTCTAATTTCATTTTTTACCTTTTGTTTGTCGTTTATAAACAGTATTCGAGACCCATTAAGTTTGTGATCAACAGAATAAATATTAATTAATAAAATAGAATAACGCTTTTTTTATAAAATGCATAAAGAATTTATTAATTTGGCTAGCACTTAGTGCAAATATCAGCGATAATACACTTTATTATAATTTCAATATGGATTAAGTTAAATGCAGTTTCGTAAATTTACCTCGCTTGCAATTGTGGCTAGTATATTATTAACTGGTTGTTCAGTGGTAGACCGTTGGGTATATAGACCTGATATCAATCAAGGTAATTATGTAACACAAGATGCAATTGATTTATTGAAAGTTGGTCAAACAAAAGATCAGGTTATTTTTATAATGGGTTCACCTATGTTAACGTCGGTATTTGGTGATAACGTTTGGTATTATGTTTTTCGTCAACAACCACAACATAATGGTATAAGCCAAATTACTTATTCTATTTATTTTAACGAAATGGGCATAGTGACTGACATTAAAAACTCAACGCTTGATGGTTCCAAAACACTACAAGAAATGAATAAACAAATCATTTCTGATCCTATCGATGTAATTTCTGACAACAACGAAGATATAGAATAAAACTCATTCCAAAGTTGTTTTTCCCAAAAAATAAAAACCTCATTAATTAACGAGGTTTTTATTGTTATCTTTTATATTTAAAGCCTAAATTTAGGAACGATAACTCATTGTTAATGATATTGATTATTCATTACACTAAAAATGTATAAAAAGATAAATATAAAGTAAATAACCATCATTACAATAGAACAGATAAAAACAATAAGATTGAATTTCCAATAACCATGTAAATTTTGAATAGCATAAATAATATCTTCTTCTCGTCCAAGAGTCGCTGTTTGATTAAATCCTTTTCCCGATTGAAACAGTTTGACCCCAGCTATAATTAACGGAACACCTACTATTGCTGTAATAATACCTAAACAAGTTAAAGAGCCACTAATGATTCCTAAAACCCCAAAAATTTGCTGCATCGTTCCCACAAATCTTAATTGTTTAAATAACAATTGGTTCATACTAAATGATATTATCTTATTTTCAGTTGTATTCATTTCTTTCCACTTTCTTCATTTATAGTTTGTATTTAAAAAGGAGCATAGAATATCAGTTTTATCATAGATGTCTAGGCGTTTTTCATCATAAATTACAAGGTTTAATTACTATTCATAATTGCGATAATATTTAAGATTTTTACATTTTAATCTTTATGTTTTGAGAGGCAAAATTAGGGAAAATACTTTTATATATAAAGAGTATTTAAATAATCACAATAAATAGTGTTTAAAGTTACTATAAAAAATTTATGCGTTAAAGTGAGTGATTAGTATTGACCTTTTGTAGGTTATCGTTATAATATAAATCGTCATTTCTTTAGTTTTGAAATGATACGAACATAGCGTTACTATGCAATTAAAAAAAATTTTTATTATGAAAAACGAACTTAAAAATTTTAAGTTAAAAGACCTAGGATGTGTCGCAGGATCATGTCTGTCAGGTCTCGAAATCAAAGTACTAGGCTATCGAGATCCTGAGACTAATTGTGAGTGTTATGGATTATTAGCTGAGTATTATGGTTTACCAATTCCTGGAACGCAAGTCTCAATTAGCGAAGAGACTTATAATGAAATTACCAGTAATTGTGACGACGACGAATCTGGATATGTTTTTACTAAAACTGCCCAAATTTGTAGATTGAATAAGCACGCAAAATTTGATATTCGTCCTTATAATTCATGATTTCATCCAATGAACCCCAGTTATTAATAACTGGGGTTTTTTATTGTATAATCAGAATGATAGTTCTAATAAGATTATGCTTAAATATTACAGGCTTTCTTAAATTAGTTATTTTTATAAATGATATTGACTTAATTCGATTATCTATATAATATAATCAGCAGTTAATTTTTAAAATTAACTAACTACAAAAGTATAATTTACCTATGCCTTAATGAATTTAAAACATAGTTTAATTCAAAAACTTTTAACGATGGCAAAAAAGTTCAAAACCAATGTTCATGAATTCAGAATCGGGTATATTCCTGGTTCAATTTTTAAAAACTTACAAATTCTAGTTTTTCGAGGTAAAACTTCCGAAAAAGGAGTGTACTTCAAATTGTGTGTTTATGTCGATGGAATGCGCATTAAACAAACAGAAACGATTATAACTGAACAAGTTTATCGGCAGAATTTTCAAAGTCATTTTGATTCTTCTATCCTGTTTTATAATGCGATGAAGTTGGTTGGATTCGACAAATTAGTGTTTGGAAGTTTAACAACGAATTAAATTTTAATTTAATTCAACCCCCCAGTTATTTATGTAACTGGGGTTTTGTTGCTTGATATCATCAAAAATTATTTAAATTGTCAATTATATTTTATTATTTAATCCAATACTAACTTAACTTAAAAATTATCTACAAGTTTTACGCAATTCACACCATTGCTCTTTTCAATAAAAAGTTATTTTTTTACTGAAAACCTCTGATAACTTAGTATCAAATCGGGCTAATAAACTAGCTAACAAAACCAGCACTAATGTTAATGACGTTTTGGCAGTAAGATAAATTAACCAAATAAAGGTATGATTAAGTATCGATCAATAAACTATGGAAGTTATATAAATAGTCATTACAAGATAAACAAAACAAAAAATGGCAAATTCTATCAAATCTTCTATTTTAATTTATTAAACAAAATTAGCATTCCCATAATTTTTATAACTGACAGTGGCGTTAGCGTTGCCTACTGTCTACATAAAACAGTTTTTGAGAAATAAATAATTTGAATTATATGAATTATCGGTATAATATAAATTCTGAGTTTTGTTAACTCCCATGTGAGGTGCACATATTAAACAAAAATAAAAATTTAAGAAATGAATGATTTACTATTTAAAGGCTTCTTATATGAAAGTCGTACAGGTGAAATCTCAGTAGCAGTTTATACAGATATAAATTCTACTTGTTATCGTATAGCCATAATAGGCTCGAAATCAGAACAAAGAGGTGAAAGCATTTTTGCCGACTATACTAAAGAAGAGTATGAGAAATTTATTTTATCTGTATGTCGGAAAAACAAACGATTATTAAAAGCTTATAAAGCTTATGGTTGTACATTAGAAATCGATGAAATTAATAAGCTTATCCGAAAAATGGAAAAAAGGGCTGAATTAAAAAGATTGATAGTGAGGTTCTCGATTATTGCTTTTAATGTTATTTGGATTTTATTGATAATTTTGTTATTGGGACTATTTTTTTCTTATATCTTTTAATTGTTCTAAACAGACCCCGGTAATTCAACTGGGGTTTTTTATTATAGTAAGCATGAATGATTTCAAGTGAGAAACATTTAACAAAATGTCACTTATATCAATCCAAACTAGTTAAGCGTAATCGAAAAAAATACTTTTCAAAAAAAGTGAATGATTATTCGACCGATTGAAAATAATGTTCAATCAAGACATATTTATTTAGTAGAAAGCAGGAATATTGTGATTTTCGTTATCAACTTTATGAGCTTTCTTAATTGATAATTTTTAAGGATGTTATTGACTTAAGTAGATTATCAATATAATATAAAAAAGTTAATTATTAAAATTAACTGACTACAAAAGTATAATTTAACTATGCCTTAATGATTTTAAAATTTTTAAATAATAAAAAAAATTAAATCATGCAAAAAAGAAAAAGAAGAAGTACAAAAAGAACAGTTCGCGAAATCGGAATGCTTTCGTGTTCAATGTTCCAAGCGGTGACAATCTCAGTTAATCGAATTGAAGAAGACAATCAATACTCGTTGATCCTTTGTAAGGATAGACAGCCCATTGAAAGAACGAAGGTTATTATAAGTGAACAAGTTTTTAAAGAAAATTTCGATAATTATGATGATCGATATACAAGGGTTGTTAAAACATTTAAGTTGTTTCCTTCTAATTCTGTTAAGATTGCCATCTATACAGAAATATCTTCTAGACTCAAAAAATTAAATTAGTTTAATTTTATCTAACCCCAATTTATTAATTTAGATTGGGGTTTTATTGTTTGATGTAAGTAGACATTGACATCAAATTATCAAAATTGCCAATCATATTGTATCTAATTAATCTAAAACAAACTTGATTTAAAACAGAATTTTATATACAAATTTTACGCAATTCACACCATTGCTCTTTCAATAAAAAAGCTATTTAATTACTGAAAACCTCTGATAACTTAATATCAAATCGAGGTGATAACCCGCTAACATCAAACGTAATAACATTGATGACGTTTTGGCTGAAAGATAAATTAATCAAGTTAAAATGTGATTAAGTATTGAATAAACTATTCGATGAACAAATAATGATGATAGTAGAATTGATTAAAATACATTAGGGATAAAAAAATATTGAAATTTATGATTATCGGTATAGTATAAAAACAGGTTGCTTTAATTCACAGTATTGAATTAAATACTACCTACTGGTGAGGTAATTCACAAAATTTAATTAATTAAAATCTTATTATGATGTTTAAAATTAACGGATTTCTATCCGAAAACAGTGAAAATGGAATATCGATAGCAATATTGATGAATCCAGATCGTTCGATGGTCAAATTAGTGGCAATGCGAAATGACGAAAAAATTGAAGGTACAACTGAAGTTGAATTAACTTCAGCGCGTTTTGATGAACTGATAGCTGATTATCCTGACATATCAAAACGTTTGTATCATGTCTTTGACATGTGTAAAGTGGACAAGGATTTATTATCACCAAGTGTAATTGTTCGAACAATAGCTAGGACTGATTCAAAATCTAAGAAATATTTACTAAGTAAGGGAGATCGTTTACATTTCGAATTTATGCTGATAATTGCTTTAGTTATGGCTTTGTTTTATTTGTTAGGTAAATGGCTTCATATTTTTTAGATAGAATTTCCTTTATCTGTCAAAAGTTTTTTAAGATCATCTTGAATTTAATTAATTGATCTAAATAAACCTCAGTTATTTAACTGGGGTTTTTTTATTACATTATTAAAACAAAAGTCTTGTTGAGGTCATACTTAGAATAAATTAAAGAGTAAATATGTGATCTAAAGCAATATTAAGGTAACTTAAGAATATTTCAAATCTAGTTTGTTTTAATGCTAATAGATGTTAATTAAAGGTTATGATTAATTGTTATTATTTGCAAATGAAAATGTATTTAGAATTTGTGTGTTATTATCAAAAAATCTTATTATAAGTTAAGAAAAATTGAAATATTTTTGTTATCGGTATAATATAACTATTGAGTTTCTTTTAACTCCCAGGTGTGGTACACACATTTTAAATCAATTAAAAAATTAAAAAATGAAACATTATGATTTTAAAGGCTATTTGCTCCTAGATAGTCAAGATGAAATGTCATTAGGAATTTTTGCAAATGCAGATCTTACTATTTATCGCATAGTTTTAATGCGTGGAAATGAAATTGTTGAAGATTCACTTATTTTAGAAATGCCTAAAAAGCTTTATGAAGAGATTTTTTGTAAGGATCTTAATATTGCATGTAATATTTTTCATCAGTTCTATTTTTGTAGATTTGTGGTACATGTCAATTCTTCAAATTCAGAAAAAAAGGGGATAAAGCCGTTTTTATCGTCTTTACTTAATGGATTGAAAAGAGGTATGTTATTAATTATAGATACTTTTAAAAGAAAAAATAAGAATTTATAAAAGAATCTACAAAAAGAGATTTAAATTTCAAACACGAATTTGAACAATGTTGCGAACAAAAAATGGCTTCAGAGCAATCACTTTTACGTTATTACTAGTGATGATTCTGATTATCATGATGGCTACCTTAGTTTATTTGGCTTCTAAATCGTGTTAATTTATTTTTAATACTTTTTATTGACCCAAAAGAACCCCAGTTATCTAACTGGGGTTTTTATTATATAAAGCATGGTGAGTTTGAGAAAGGAACATTAAACAAAATATTCCATATACCCATCGAAAGTAGTTAGTAACGATCCCTAAAAATACCTTTCAAAAAAGTAAATAATGATATAAACAAATAAAATGATATTTAATAAAGATATATCTATATTTATAGAAAGTAATAATATTATGAATTGGACTAACAATATTATAGACTTATTCAATTCATAATTTTTAATCTTTTTATTGATTTAAGTCGATTATCTATATAATATTAAATAGAATTAATTTTAAAAAAATTAATTTACTACAAAAGTATAATTTACCTATACCTTAATGAATTTAAATTAATAATTAATTTTAATTACAAATTTATGAATCAAAAAACAAACAACGACAAGAAATTAATCGAATTCGGATATATTCCTTGTCTAAATTTGCCAGAAAGAATTGACATCTTCATTTATGAAATCGAAGAAACTGAGATGTACTTATTGGTACTTCGTATTAATGGAAATCCCATTAAAGCAACAGTAACGATAATAAGTCAACAAGTCTTTAATGACCATTTATCTGGTATTTCAGGTCTTGAATTGTTTGATGAAACAGTGAAGTTGTGTAATGTCTTTACATGCATAATAGTCTTTCTTAAAAAGTTATATTATGTTTAAAAATTAAATTTTAATTTTAATTTAATTCACCCCCCAGTTGTCGATCTAACTGGGGTTTTTATTGCTTGACTTAAGTAAAAGTCGTCATGGAATAATTTAAATAGTCTATTATAAAATATCTCATCAATCCATAGCTATCTTGATTTAAAACTGAAGAATTATTTAAAAGTTTATGAAACTCACAACTCCCTTATTAATAGAGAGCAAAATATTATAAATTCAAATCTCAATATTATAGGCTTTATTAACTAATAACTTTTATAAGTGTTATTGACCTAATTTGATAATCTATATAGTATAGAATAGAATTAACTTTTAAAATTAATTTGCTACAAAAGTATAATTTATCTATACCTTAATGAATTTAAATTATTGTTAAATTTTAATATTAAACTCATGAAAAAAAGAAGTGACGGCAAGAAATTAACCGAATTAGGTTATATTTCCTGTCCAAATTTGAAAGAAAGAATTGACATCTTCGTTTATCGAATTGAAGAAATTAAGAAGTTCTTATTGGTACTTCGTATTGATGGAAAAACAGTTAAATCAACAGAAACTACGATAAGTGAACAAGTCTTTATTGACAATCTAGCGGGTGATTTTACTCTTGAAACCTTGTTTGTTAACGCTGTGGGATTGTGTAATATCAATGCACGCATGATACTCTTTCTTATAAAACTTTCTTCTGTTCTCAAAAATTAAATTTTTAATTTATTTTACCCCTCAGTTATTGATCTAACTGGGGTTTTTATTGCATGATATAAACGAAAATCGTCATGAAATAGTTAAAATAATCAATTATAAAGCATTTAATCAATCCAGAGTCATCTTGATTTAAAACTAAAGAATTATTTAAAAGTTTATGAAACTCACAACTTCCTTATTAATAGAGAGCAAAATATTATGAATTCAGATATCAATATTATAGACTTTCACAATTAATCACTTTTAGGAATGTAATTGACTTAATCCGATTATCTATATAATCTAATCTAGAATTAATTTTTAAAATTAATTTACTACAAAAGTATAATTTACCTATGCCTTAATGAATTTAAAAATTTTATTAACTAAAAAATAATTAAATCATGAAAAAAAGATTTAGACGTATGCCTAGAGGAAAACCTGAGTACGGTTGTTTTTCTAGTGAAGAGGTAAAAGGATGTGAAATCTTAGTTTATAGTTATTTCCCTGACTTAGAATACTCATTGGTTCTTCGCTTTGATGAAGATATCATTGTTAGTGAAACTGAAACTTTTATAAGTGAAAGTAGTTATTCTGATAATTTCAAAGATTATTTTGATTCTTATACAAAGTTTCATATTGCATTGAAGTTGATGAAATTAGATTTAAATAAGATTCGTGATTTACATCAAACATGGTCTCAATCCAAAAAATAAATTAAATTTTTAATTTATTTTACCCCCCAGTTATTGATTTAACTGGGGTTTTTATTGAATGATATAAGTGTTCATTGTCTTGAAATTATCAAAATTATCAATCATATTGCATCTAATTAACCCAAAGTTACCTAGATATAAAAAATAAAATTATCTACAAATTTTACGCAATTCACTTCACTCCTCTTTCAATAAAAAAGTTATTTGATTAGCTGAATAACTATGACTAATTAAAATCAATTGAGATGATAACTGGGTAATACAGTTAATATTAACACTGATGGTGTTTTGATAAAAAGCTAAATTGATTCAATATAGTTTAATAAACTAACTAAAGAGATAAAAAATTATTACTGTAGAATTAAGTAAAATACATTATGGAAAAAATATTGAAATTTAACGATTATCGGTTTAATATAGAAACAGGTTAGCCTAACTCACAATGTTGAGTTAATAGCTACCTACTGGTGAAGTAATTCACATAATTAATTAGTTAATTAATCAATATTTTTACATTATGTCATATAATAAAATTATCGGATTCTTATTCGAAAACAGTGAAAACGGAGTATCAATAGCAATATTGATGGATCTTGATCGTTCAATTGTTACATTACTACCAATGCGAAACGGCGAACGAATGGCAGGAACTAGCGAACTTGAATTAAGTTTAAAGCATTTTGATAAACTGATTGATGATTATCCTGATCTAGAGAAACGTAAGTGGTATGTCTATCTCTTATGTGGAGTGGGTTACGTTAATTTATATCCTGAAATATTTGATCAAATCAAAAATGAAATTAGTTCAAATTCTAATGATCATCTACGGACTCAAATTAAATTCGTAGATAAGCTTGCAAATACTTTGGCGTTTATTATCCTAATAGGATTAGTGTGTATTGCTGTTTATCTTATAGGCAAATTCGCACTTGCTGTATTAGTGTATATTTTTGACCATTTGAAATTTGATTAATCTAATCAAATAAACCTCAGTTATTTAACTGGGGTTTATTGTTAAAGTTTGTTCTTTCATAAATAGTTATCATTATTGCGCAACAAATTAAAATTCTATAGCAAATAAAGACTACGATGAATAAATAGATTGCTCGTATAAATATGATACTTTTAATAAATTTATGACTTTTAATAAGTAATCTTTTAAAGATTTAACAAACCTATTGATTTAATTAAATAATATAATTTTATAAATTAAAATCCAATATAACAAGATAAATAACAACTTAAATTATGCACTTTTTGTTGATACTCTTCTGAATTAAACACAAACCCCTAACATCATTGTATACTATGTTTTATGATAGAATATATGTTAAGTTCATAACTTAATTACCGCTTTAAATTTGGTACATTAATGAAATCAACACTAAATAAATTTTCTGTAGCGTCCATGCTCGATTGGACCGATAAACATTGTCGGTATTTTCATCGGATATTGACCAAACAAACTTTACTGTATACCGAAATGGTAACAACAGGAGCAATCTTATTTGGTAAAGGGAATTACCTTGATTTTAATGTCGATGAACATCCTATTGCTTTACAACTTGGTGGAAGTGATCCCATCGCATTAGCACAGTGCGCTAAATTAGCTCAACATCATGGTTATGATGAGGTAAATCTTAATGTTGGCTGCCCTTCAGATCGCGTTCAAAATGGGATGTTTGGTGCGTGCTTAATGGGAAATGCTGATTTAGTGGCTAAATGTGTTGCGTCAATGCCAGAAAGAATTGACATCTTCATTTATGAAATCGAAGAAACTGAGATGTACTTATTGGTACTTCGTATTAATGCAAATCCCATTAAAGCAACAGTAACTATAATAAGTCAACAAGTCTTTAATGACCATTTATCTGGTATTTCAAGTCTTGAATTGTTTGATAAAACAGTGAAGTTGTGTAATGTCTTTACACGCATAATAGTCTTTCTTAAAAAGTTATATTATGTTTAAAAATTAAATTTTAATTTAATTCCCCCCAGTTGTCGATCTAACTGGGGTTTTTATTGCTTGACTTAAGTAAAAGTCGTCATGGAATAATTTAAATAGTCTATTATAAAATATCTCATCAATCCAAAGCTATCTTGATTTAAAACTAAAGAATTATTTAAAAGTTTATGAAACTCACAACTTCCTTATTAATAGAGAGCAAAAATATTATGAATTCAGATATCAATATTATAGACTTTCACAATTAATCACTTTTAGGAATGTAATTGACATAATCCGATTATCTATATAATCTAATCTAGAATTAATTTTTAAAATTAATTTACTACAAAAGTATAATTTACCTATGCCTTAATGAATTTAAAAATTTTATTAACTAAAAAATATTTAAATCATGAAAAAAAGATTTAGACGTATGCCTAGAGGAAAATTTAATTATGGTTGTTTTTCTAGTGAAGAGGTAAAAGGATGTGAAATCTTAGTTTATACTTATTTCCCTTACTTAGAATACTCATTGGTTCTTCGCTTTGATGAAGATATCATTGTTAGTGAAACTGAAACTTTTATAAGTAAAAGTGATTATTTTGATAATTTCAAAGATTATTTTGATTCTTATACGAAGTTTCATATTGCATTGAAGTTGATGAAATTAGATTTAAATAAGATTCGCGATTTACATCAAACATGGTCTCAATCCAAAAAATAAATTAAATTTTTAATTTATTTTACCCCCCAGTTATTGATTTAACTGGGGTTTTTATTGAATGATATAAGGGTTCATTGCCTTGAAATTATCAATCATATTGCATCTAATTAACCCAAAGTTACCTTGATATAAAACTAAAATTATCTACAAATTTTACACAATTCATTTCACTCCACTTTCAATAAAAAAGCTATTTTATTAGCTGAAAACCTATGACTAATTAAAATCAATTGGGATGATAACTGGCTAATTCAGTTAATATTAACGCTGATTGCGTTTTGATTGAAAGCTAAATTGATTCAATATAGTTTAATAAACTAACTGAAGAAATAAAAAAATGATTACTGTAGAATTGAGTAAAAAACCTTAGGTATTAAAAAATATTGAAATTTCAGAATTATTGGTTTAGTATAAAAGTAGGTTAGTCTAATTCACAATGTTGAGTTATATAACTACCTACTGGTGAAGTATTCACAAATTTAATTAATTTATTCCATTATGTCAAATTTTGTAATAATCGGATTTTTATCCGAACAAGAAGAAGAGGGAGTATCAATAGCAATATTGATGGAACCTGATCGTTCGATTGTTAAATTAGTAGCAATGCGAAACGGCAAGAAAATTGAAGGTACTATTGAAGTTAAATTAACCTCAAAGGATTTTGATAGACTGTTATATGATTATCCAGATCCAACAGAGCGTAAGTATTATGTCTATGGCTTGTGTAAAGTAAATAAAAATGTATTATATCCTAATACGTTTCGTACTGTACCGAGAAATCATAGAACGCTAGAACATGTATTTATACATATACTCTTCCTTATTTGTATATCTGGAATTCTGGCTTGTTTACTCTTTGGTTTAGGTAAATTTGTTCTATATATAGTAGAATTATTTTCTTGGCCATAGTTTTGGAATTTTATTAATTCAACAAAATAAACCTCAGTTATTTAACTGAGGTTTATTATTAAAGTTTGGTCTTTCATGAATAGTTATCATTATTGCGCAACAAATTAAAATTCTATAGCAAATAAAGACTACGATGAATAAATAGGTTACTCGTATAAATATGATACTTTTAATAACTTTAAGACTTTTAACAGGTAATCTTTTAAAGATTTAACAAAACTATTGAATTAATTAAATAACATATCTTTATAAATTATCAATCATATTGCATCTAATTAACCCAAAGTTACCTTGATATAAAACTAAAATTATCTACAAATTTTACGCAATTCATTTCACTCCTCTTTCAATAAAAAAGCTATTTAATTAGCTGGAAATCTATGATTAATTAAAATCAATTGGGATGATAACTGGGTAATACAGTTAATATTAACGCTGATGGTGTTTTGATAAAAAGCTAAATTGATTCAATATAGTTTAATAAACTAACTAAAGAGATAAAAAAATTATTACTGTAGAATTGAGTAAAACAGTTTGGGGGATTAAAAAAATATTGAAATTTAACGATTATCGGTCTAACATAAAAACAGGTTAGTCTAATTCACAATGATGAATTATATAACTACCTACTGGTGAAGTAATTCACATGCCTAATTAAAAAAATTGCATTATGTCAGATTGTAAAATCATCGGATTTTTATCCGAAAACAGTGAAAGGGGAGTATCAATAGCAATATTGATGGATCCTGATCGTTCAATTGTTAAATTAGTAGCAATGCGAAACGGCGAACAAATTGAAGGTACCATTGGAGTTGAATTAACTTCAAAGCGTTTTGATAGACTGATAGATGATTATCCTGATCTAAAGAAACGTAAGTATCATGTCTATGGCATGTGTAAAGTGGATTACAATGTATTATATTCTGATACATCTGATGAAACCACAAATGAAATTAGTTCAAATTCTAATGATCATCTACGGATTGAAAATAAAATCGTCGATGCACTTGCAACTACTTTGGCGTTTCTTTTCATAATAGGATTAGTGTGTATTTCTGTTTATCTTATAGGCAAATTCGCACTTGCTGTATTAGTGTACATTTTTGACCATTTGAAATTTGATTAATCTAACCAAATAAACCTCAGTTATTTAACTGGGGTTTATTGTTATAGTTTGTTCTTTCATAAATAGTTATCATTATTGCGCAACAAATTAAAATTCTACAGCAAATAAAGACTACGATGAATAGATAGGTTACTCGTATAAATATGATACTTTTAATAACTTTAAGACTTTTAACAAGTAATCTTTTAAAGATTTAACAAAACTATTGAATTAATTAAATAATATATCTTTATAAATTAAAATCCAATATAACAAGATAAAAAACAAGTTAAATTATGTACTTTTTATTGATACACTTCTAAATTAAACACAAAACCCTAACATCATTGTATTCTATGTTTTATGATAGAATATATGTTTAGTTATTTGCTTCATAATTTAATTACCGCTTTAAATCTGGTACATAAATGAAATCAACAAACAATAAATTTTCTGTAGCGCCCATGCTCGATTGGACCGATAAACATTGTCGGTATTTTCATCGGATATTGACCAAACAAACTTTACTGTATACCGAAATGGTAACAACAGGAGCAATCTTATTTGGTAAAGGGAATTACCTTGATTTTAACGTCGATGAACATCCTATTGCTTTACAACTTGGCGGAAGTGATCCCAATGCATTAGCACAGTGCGCTAAATTAGCTCAAAATCATGGTTATGATGAAGTAAATCTTAATGTTGGCTGCCCTTCAGATCGCGTTCAAAATGGGATGTTTGGTGCGTGCTTAATGGGAAATGCTGATTTAGTGGCTAAATGTATTGAGTCCATGCAAGAACAAATTGATATCCCCGTAACGGTTAAAACACGAATCGGGATCGATGATCTAGATAGCTACGCTTTTTTATGCCAATTTATTGAAACAGTTCTACCTTATACTAACACGTTTATTGTACATGCACGTAAAGCATGGTTATCCGGACTTAGCCCTAAAGAAAATCGTGAAGTTCCACCACTTGACTATGAACGAGTTTATCAACTCAAACGAGATTACCCTAACTTAACTATAGCCATCAATGGTGGTGTTAAAACGATCGACGAAATAAAACACCATTTAAATTATGTTGATGGCGTCATGGTGGGACGAGAAGCCTATCAGAATCCCATGTTATTAGCACAAATTGACTCCCAAATCTTTGGCTTAGATACGCAACCCATAGATCCAATAGCGGCAATACGATGTCTTTATCCTTATATCGAACAACAACTTTTACAAGGTGCTCAACTTAATCACATTATGCGTCATACATTGGGTATTTTTAATGGACAAAAAGGTGCAAAACAATGGCGACGCTATCTTAGCGAAAATGCACATAAAAAAGGGGCAGGGATTGAAGTTATCGAACATGCTTTAAACTTTATTCAGTAACATTGCCAGCGTCATCCTGTTGTTATGGTTGTTTAAAAATTAAGCGTAATTGCAGGTGACAAGCAAATCGTTATATACTATTAAGCCATTTTCATGAAGGTCTAAATTCTGTGCGGTTAAATACAAGTCAGCAACAAGCTGTTGAATATGTTTCTGGCCCTTGCCTGGTCTTAGCCGGTGCAGGTTCGGGAAAAACACGGGTTATAATAAACAAAATTGCTTACTTAATTCGTGTTAAGGAATATTTGCCACGCCACATTGTTGCTGTGACCTTTACCAACAAAGCCGCGCGTGAAATGAAAGAGCGTATTGCTCAATCACTCAGCAAACAAGAGGCAAGAGGGCTTAAAATCTCGACTTTTCATACACTGGGTTTGGATATCGTTCGTCGAGAATATAAACATCTTGGCATTAAAGCTAACTTTTCTTTATTTGATGATCATGATCAAACTGCATTACTCAAAGAACTGACTCAACAATGGTTAGATGGCGATAAAGATCTCATTAACCAACTACGTTCAACTATTTCGAATTGGAAAAATGATATTGTCGACTCAACCATAGCCATGGCTAGAGCGCAAACCAATAAAGAAAAATTATTTGCTCATTGTTATCAGCTTTATGAAAAACAATTAAAAGCTTGCAGTATCTTGGATTTTGATGATCTTATCTTATTGCCTACCTTATTATTAAAAAATAATGAAGAAGTTCGAGAAAAATGGCAAAATCGAGTTCGTTATCTTCTCATTGATGAATATCAAGATACTAATACCAGTCAATATGAATTCATTAAATTATTAGTCGGTAATCGAGCCAAATTTACTGTTGTAGGCGATGATGATCAATCGATCTACTCATGGCGAGGAGCCCGCCCTAAAAATTTAGTTTTACTCCAACAAGATTTTCCTAATCTAGAAGTTATAAAACTCGAACAAAATTATCGATCTTCCGGGCGAATTTTAAAAGTTGCCAATATTTTAATTGAAAATAATCCCCATATATTTGAAAAAAAATTATTTTCAGAACTAGGTTATGGTGAACAGCTTAAAGTTATCTCTGCCGATAGTGAAGAGTCCGAAGCGGAAAAGGTGATCAATGATTTAATTGGTCATCGATTTGCGAATAACAGCCAATATGGTCAATATGCAATTTTATATCGTGGAAATCATCAAGCCAGATTGATCGAAAAAATGTTAATGCAATACCGGATCCCTTATCGAATTTCGGGGGGCACTTCCTTTTTTGCTCGAACTGAAATTAAAGATCTCATGGCCTACCTGCGATTATTGACAAATCCCAATGACGATAATGCGTTCATACGAATTATCAACACGCCAAAACGTGAAATAGGGCCAGTCACGATCCAAAAACTAGGGGAATGGGCAAATCATCGAGCTGTCAGTTTATATCAAGCAAGTCATGATATGGGACTTACGGAAGTATTATCTGGCAAACGAATGGAAACGCTACAACTCTTTATTCATTGGTTTGATTCACTAATTCAAAAATCCCATAATGAACCCATGGAAGCCATTCACGAGTTACTGCATGGAATCCATTATGAAAGTTGGATTTATGAAACATCGCCTTCACCAACCGCAGGACAAATGCGAATGCGCAATGTAGAGCAATTAATCAGTTGGTTAAATGATATGTTACAAGGTGATGACATTGACGAAGGCATGACACTTGAACAAGCCGTAGCAAGGTTTACCTTACGGGATATGCTAGAACGCAACGAATCCGAAGAAGAGCTCGATCAAGTTCAGCTTATGACGCTTCATGCATCTAAAGGATTAGAATTCCCTTATGTTTATTTGGTCGGCATGTCTGAAGGCGTTTTACCGCATCAAAACAGTATTGATGAGGACAATATAGAAGAGGAGCGTCGTCTTGCTTATGTTGGCATTACCCGAGCACAACAAGAACTCACTTTTTCCTTTAGTCGTCAACGCAAACAATTTGGCGAAACAGTTTACGTAGAGCCAAGCCGTTTTTTGCTGGAACTTCCTCAAGATGATCTCAATTGGACAGATGAACGAACAAAATTATCCCCTGAGAAGAATATGCAACAAGGACAAAGTAGACTTGCTATGTTAAAAGCGCAGATAGCCAATGCTAAATAAATATCAATTACAATTAAACTTGATTCGAAAAAATTTAAAAACAGGCGGAAAAAAGCAGATAGAAATTTAAAATTAAAATTTCCAAATAGAAAATGTTTAAGTGATCGATAGAAGTTAAATAAAACCGATAAACAGATAACCTACAAATACCGTTATAACGATTAGCAAATATAGACAAATAAAACGATAAATTGATGATATTTTGATAATCTAAGCAGACAAACGACTAAAAATCATTGACGGATCGAAATAGCTTTATATAATACACAGCGTTAAATCAACAAATCAATGATAACATGTCTCCTTAGCTCAGCTGGATAGAGCAACGGCCTTCTAAGCCGTAGGTCACAGGTTCGAATCCTGTAGGGGACGCCATTTCATCAATGACTCAAGACGACCGACCACGATTAAATCCCATTGATACTTGATTTTTAGAATTTTTAACACGATCTAATATGATTCTATAGGATTGACAACACCAATCTATTAACGGTGTCGTTACGGTATATTCTAATTCAGCAACAAAAAAATACTGTAAATAGGCTAATTGTAAAAGCCATTGAATCTGCAAAACCTAGGATAAACATCCAGTAGAACAAGCCAAATAATCCACCTAAATTCACCACGTATGTGCAAAGTAAGGTGAAAATTAATTTCGCAGTTTATTAACTCATAAACTTTCTAAAACCTATCTTTGATTTTCACATTAACAAAATTTTTTTAGTCATAATCATCTCTAAAAAAGCCCTCAAAAGAAGGCAAAGTATATAAGATGCTCGTCTTTTCGAGCTATCAGTATTCATAAATTCACCCGTAAATAATTTTGTGAATAATGTATTTGGCTGTATAGTGTGCTTTATTTATACACGAGAAACTGATATGAATATATTTAAGAGATTAGTGAAAGGCGATCTAGGCCTAGCTGTAACTTTTTGGGTGTTCGGTGTTTTATTTAGTGTGATTCTAATTGTAATTTATTTTGCAATTACTTCTATTTTCAACGCATATCACGTTCCAACATTGCTTAGAATTAGCGTAATCTTATTTATCTATTCAATTAATTTTTTAAATTCGATTCTGGTTCTTGTTGGTTTATTTAATCTATTAAAAAATAATGGCGTTACTTATTGGAGAGTGATAGCTTTGGTTGTCTGGTTATGCGCGACAGCATATTCAGTCTATGATGACAGCTGCGACATACTACATTTAGTTACGCAGTAGCCTTACAACCGTTTACATCTGTATTTTTAACCTGTAAACACACTGAAGTGTTATAAATCGATACAAACAATTACAAAAGTTCCCTAATTATTAGGTCATCCGTTAAGGTGGGGTGACCAACATCAATTCTGTTCAAATTAGATATCTCTCACTGAAGGGCATTTATTTTGAATATTATCTAGACCATTCAGCCTGTGTGGTGGTTTACTTTCACAGTTTATCATGTCACCCTTCACTAAGCGGGATCAGCAAACAGTAATCGCCTCTAATCACTGGTTACTGCATAATCGTAGTAATTTATTTACTAAAGAACTTGGTCTCTCTCGAGGTTGAGGCTAGAAGTGATTACGTTGCTTAACCAATTGTACTGTTGATAATTATTCTCAAAATTGTTGTGTGATCATATTATGTCCTAATTAGCTATTTTAATCTTTTTAACTTGTTTTGATGTGCGCACATTATAAAATATAATATTATTTGCCTATTTTTAACAAACACAATACTTTAAAATTTAGGGCAATATTAGATGTTAAAAAATTCTCAAAAAATTGCGCTGGTACAATTAAATAGTTATCTGTTTATATTGGTCTTTTGGAGTTTGATTTATATGTTTGTTTTGACATACCTGACTTGAAAATGTCTTCATTTAAAAAGCTTAAAAGTAGTTTTATCTCTTTTTTATCTGTAGGCATTACTATTTTTTCTTCACCATTATCAATGGTTGTTTTTAAAGTAAAGCCCACTTGTTTAGCATATTTTTTTATATTTGAAATAGATTGTGTCATTGTCTTAATTTTGCTTATTAAAGCTACTTTTGTTAAAATTTCGGTATCAGATATTCTTATAATATCAAATCCGGGATCTGTATAGAATTTATCATTAGCAACGAATGTTTTAAGCTCTTCCTCTGTGGCTTCTCTAAAATATTTGTTCATATTAAATATTTTTCTTAAATTCTGAAATGATTTGAAACGGATTTTATCTTCAATTACTACACCAGCTAATTTATCGGGTAAATTAAATCCAATAGAATTAGATAATTCAAAAACGTTGTTTGAAAAAAATAAAGTTTTATTTACATTTAAAACTTGTTTTTTGTCAAAATTTTGTAAAATTATAGTTTTTGAATCACCTGCAAAAAGGCATTTAATATTGTCTGCAGAATGTGTTTTGTGATTAAATTCTGATGCTGTCTTTTCTCCAGAAGTATACTGAAATAATTCATGACAGTCTGTAAAATTATTTATTGTAAATATTTCAGATTGGCTAGGTGAGTAACCTGCACAATATTCTATCTCACGATTATAATGAGAGTTAAAAACGCTTAACTGCTGATTTAATATATCTGTTACTTTTTTTTGGGTATCAGCCGACATATTTATCATTAATACACCAGTTGCAACGTTGTCATTCATAATTGCAAATAATGAGTACACCATATTAATTTCCTTTTTCATCGTAATAAATGTAAATATAATTAGTTATTTTTTTTAGATTAATTGATTTTTTTGGATCTATCGATATTAAAGTATTTCTTGATAATAAAACAAACCCTACACCGTTAGGATCTTGAGCTTCATAAAATTTATAACCAAATAATGATAACAGTGGATTGAAATTGTATGATTCAGAAAAAAGTGTGTATCCAATCAGGCATAAGAAGAAAAAAATAGTCATGCTTGTATTTTGAAAAATGGATTCTGAACCAAGTAAAGGAAATACATAAGCTATAAAGTAATTAGTAATTTCTTTGTTAGCTGGTGTAACAGATGTAATTTTTTTTTTAATATCTGTACATAATTATTTATTAAAAAAATAATTAGGATACCTAGAAAACAAATTAAAATTCCTACAGAAAGCGATATAAATAATAAATAGTAATTATTATTCATAAATCCAATGAACGATACCGTAAAACAAACGGGAGCTATTGAACTACCTGTTAAAATTAATCTTAAGACATAATTAATCATATTTACCTCAATAATTTCAGTGTATGTATACAGCGTATCATTTTATTTATGTTTTATTTTTATTCCCAAATAACTTTAGGTGGAATTAGAACTATTTTATAAATATTATGTACTATAATATTACTTGCTATTTTCTTCTTTAGTTATCAAATATAAAATTATGGTTATCTCTTTTCTTCTAAAAAAAACCGTCAATTCGGTTATCCATGCTTCCTCAATAACATGGATTGGCTTAACATAACCTTTCCATGTATATAAAGTTGATCAATCTCATCTTCGCTAATATCCCATTCTTTGTATTTTTTATTATCGGATATTACAATAAGTTTGTTCTTGATTTTTTGAAGACGTTTTACGTATAGACACTGTCCAAAAGTAAAAACATAAATGCCATCACCGATGAATTCCTTCTTTGAGACATCGACATAAATAGCATCACCACTATCGAATGTTCCCTGCATCGAATCACTGGCTATATTAATAATTTTCAAATCACTAGCATTAATACCCTTAAATATTATTTTTGCTTGATCTAAATCATATTTAACCAATTTAATAACTTGCATAACATCAGAATCAATATAACCTTTACCTGAATAAGAAGTAATATCTAAAACTTCGATGTAAAAATTATCGTCATTGAATTCGTTCGGGGTGATGTTTTCTGAAGCAGAACCATCGGAATTTATAATGATTTTATTAATTTCCAATGTTTTCATTATTGAGCTGATTATATCGGTATCTGGTTTTCGTCTACCCGACAACCAGTGAGCAATACTACCTTGGGTAACATTTAATTTTTCAGCCAAACTCTCCTGAGTTTCACCTAACATTCTCATTTTATTTTTTACTATATTTTGCCATGTGTTAAGCATAAAACTTCTCCTTAACTTAAATTATTACAGTTTGTTTTTAATAGACAACTAACAAAATGTAATATTTTTGATCAAATTAAATTACATTATGTAATATTATCAATGAGTTGTTATTAAGCAACAGAATTTAAAAATTAAAGCAAATAGTCATCATGTCATATGCTTAAACGATAAAATTTGTTTTTTGAAAGTTCATATTTTGTATTTTGAAAACGAGATAGGTATTTAATCAATATTTCTAAATGTTGATTAGAAATTTTGTGACGTTTAAATTAATGATTTTGTTTTTACTAATCCAACTCATTGCGTGTTTTGAAGAGCAATATATTGCTTCAACGGAAGATGGAACTTACCCTGAATTATGATCAATTCGTTCAATATATTGGACATTTGATAATCACTTAAAAATTGCGAGAAATTTATTATTCTGTGACAACATTAATTAATTAAGGATTCATGCATGATGCGAAAAATTTTACTCGTTTATATCAATATATGATGATAGAACAGTTAGTTTTAAAATTAATATTATATTCTTTGGTGAATTATTAATTAAAGAATAAAGATCCTTATTCACCTGAATTAAAAATGAATATTTATGTGTCTTCTGAATTAATGAATTTGATGTTATTAAGTTAAACATCTTGATTATTGTCTGGTTTAATTGTTTATCAATTTTGTTTTAACCTAACTGAATAATCATGGTCATCATTTTCTAAGAAAAAGCGGAAAATTAATTTCCGCTTTTTTAATAAAATAACCAGTTTATAACTTTAATGCTTGAACACTTTGTACTAAGTCAGCTAGTTGGGTAACAATTTGGTTACCGGTATTCGCTTCGTCACCACCTAGTGTTTTATTGCGCATAAAGTCAGCTTTGATTTGTTGCCAACGTTTAGTTTGTTCTTTTGTTAACACCCCTCGAATTTCAGCAAGTTTAAGCAGATTTTCTTCAGCGCCGTTGGTCAGCAGTTGTGCCTCGCCCAAGTAGTGATCTTCAATAATTTGATTGAGTTCTTCATCATTCATTACGGAAGAAACTTTTTCGGCTAATTTGTTCATGTTTCGATAACTACCTTGTAACTTGAACGGCGGTTCTGTTCGGTACTTATCGGATTGCGCTGCGCTAATAATGTATTGCTGATTGACTTTAAAGACTACTTCTCGAATTTTCAGTAAATGACGCAGTACAGCGATAATTTCGCTAATTTCCGCTTGGCTATAGGCATAGCTAAGTTCGTTGGTGTTAAGCGGTTTTCCTTGCGCATGGTCGATAAACTGATATAGGTCATTAAGATCACGTAGTGCCAATGGCGATAATATTGGATTTGATGTTAAGCAGTTTTCAATGTAACTTGATGCAAACACTTCATCCATGCCACCTAAAACTTCACCTAAGTTATAAATATCTGCACGGTTGGCTAACATGTCAGGGATTTTGAAAACTTCACCCGATTCGGTATAAGGGTTTCCAGCCATAATGACACAGAATTTTTTACCCCGAAGGTCATAGGTTTTGGTTTTTTCTTTCCATACCCCTTCAATACGACGAGAACCATCACATAACGAAATAAATTTTTGTAAAAATTCTGGGTTAGTGTGTTGAATATCGTCAATATAAAGCATGACGTTATTACCCATTTCGAGCGCTAAATTGAGTTTTTCAAGTTCTTGTCGCGCGGTGGCATTTGGCGCTTGATGTGGATCGAATGATAATACGCTGTGTCCTAGTGCCGGGCCGTTAATTTTCATAAATATTAAGCCAAGTCGATTAGCCACATATTCCATTAAGGTTGTTTTACCGTAACCTGGTGGCGAGATAAGTAGTAATAACCCCATTAAGTCAGTACGGCGACTTTCACCGACAGTGCCCATTTGTTTTGCTAAATTGTCCCCAATGATTGGTAAATAAACTTGGTTGATCAGTTTATTACGCACAAATGAACTGAGTGGTTTAGCTTTGAATTCTTCAAGATGTAATTGCTCACGTTGTTCATCCAGCACTTCTTGACGCAGGCTTTGGTAATGTTGGAATTGCGGTATAACGACACGTGATTGTTTACGCATGCGACTAAAGAAGTCATCAAGATTGATTTGTAACACCCCTTGTGTAATTGAAGGGTGTTCACCTAATAAATCATTGACGGTGATATCCAGTTCAATTTCGCTGATTGCTAAAGTGATGTTACTTTCTTTATCCAACATGCATAGTAAAGTGGCTTCGGCGATGTATTCACTCAATTTTTGATATTGGGGTAGGGTACAAAGCCCTTTAAACCAACTTTCAATAAGATTCCAACGGTCAGCCAGTCGTTTTTTAAGATTTAATTGCGATTGGTTAAAATCACTCCACATATGGGATTCTTCTAATCGAGTGTTTAATCCTTCATATAAATAATGGCTATATTTGCTTAACGTAAATTGTTGTGGAATTTCAGCTAAGACATAGCTTAAGTATTCGCTTGCCTGTTTAATATGGTAAGGTTCATGGTCGATAGGCTGTTTTTGTAAAAATTGAGTAAGTTCAACCGATATTTCGTGTTGTAGATTTTTTAATCCTTCTTCATGTCCGAATAATGCTTGTATATCCTTACACGTTTTGGCACGTTCTGGCCATAATCTGACGATATCATTTTTTTGATTGTGATACCAAAATAGTATCGCTAAGCTACGTGCTAATGGATTGTATCTAAGTAGTTTGGCGGCTTCACCAAGTGGAACAATTTTCGATAATATTTTTACCGCATCGTGATCATGTATCCCTTTTTCATAACCTTCTCGATAGCGTAAGGCAGCGTAGTCACGTACCGTTTTATTTAGAATTTCGGGTTGATTAAGTTGGCTGATTAAATCTTCATAACTTAAATTATGTTCTTTTTTTAATGCCGAGTTGATGATCGAATAGGCAAGATACTCTGCTCGATAGACAGTAGGGGATTCAGATTCAAGCGAGATAGTCCAAAAAGGTTGATAACTTTCTAATTTTGGATGGACTATTTTTTCTTGGTAATCGGTACCTGTTAATTGTAAGTAAAGATGATGTTCTTTGGGTACAATGGTAAGGTCAAGTTCTTGTGTATTGACGCTAAATTTATGTCTTGGCCCTAATTTAATGACATTTCCACCCGATTCAAAGATTTCGGATTTGTCACGTAAAGAACGTATTGCTTGATCTCTGGCACTTTTGAAGCGTGATTCAATATCATCAGCTTTGACATTATCAAAAAGTGCACGTAATTTTTCGACTATTTCACGAATTTTCAGCGCTAAAGGATCGGCAACAAAAAAGGCATTGAGTTCGTTTTGATCTGAAAATTTAGCGGTTCGTCTTGGAATACTGTCTAAAATTCTGTCAGCAGCAGTGAGTAGCGATTCGGTTCGTCTTGTTCGATCTTCAAGTAATGCTTGTTTGTGCGTTTCGAATGATTCTAAGATTTCTTCACGTTTTGCCAGTATGTCATTTAAAAATTCTTCACTTTCGCTAAACTGATTTTCCAGTTCTTCAAGTTGAACTAATAGCCTTGATAGTTCATCGTCACATTTTTCTGGCGTGGTGGCTAAGCTTAATGCACTGGCAATACTTTGACTGAATAGTTTGAATTGCGCACCAAATTGCGCCACCATTTCAACGCTGGATAGATTTTTCCGTTTTTGGTTAATGCGTGCTTTGGTTTGATTGAGTTTGGCATAAACTTCGGCGATCGATTCAATGATTTTGGTTTGTAGTGTTACGTCATCAAATTTTAATGATGCCATTAATTGTGAAAGCATATCTAAGTTTTCAGACATTTGGTCAGCGGTTTTTATCGGTTCGATAAGCTTGGCGACTGTGTCCGCTTTAGTAAGATACTTTTCAATTTCATCTATTTGTGTGATAAACGGTTCAAGGGCTTTGTCACTGCCTAAAAATTCGGCTGTCGCTAATGATACGATAGATTGGCGTTCTTTTAAGGCTTTTTCCATTATGTCCATCTGATTCAAATCAATATAACGGTAGGTTCTTAATGTCACTAAACTACCTAACTGCATTTTTATCGCATTTAGCGCATCGACATATTCTTGTGTTTCTTGCCAGCTGTCGGGATAGAGTTTGGCTAATAAGTCTTGTTGGTTTGAAATCGCTTCACGCATGGCGCTTTCAGATTGTCGGCGTATGCTTTCCACTTTTTCATATTCATCTATCACTAATTCACTCGTTTGTATAATGTTACGTAGTACAGGCGTAAAAGATAGATTTTTCTCGTCGTTGAGCCAAAAATAGCTGTCAAATAACCGTTTTGTGTCTTCACTTAGTTTGCTGTATAGTTGGGATGAAACCGATTGGTTATCAATTTCACGTGCAATAAAGTAAAGATCTGAAATCCCTCTGACCAGTTCCGCATTACCAATCTTGCCTAAAAAACTGTTGTTAGTTGGTTGTGTTGCTGCAAATTCGTCACTATAAAAGGGGGTTTGCCAAATTTGCATTGGATGAACACGAGTCGGGTCATTATTTTCACCTTCAAATACCACCATTCGACCGTCTTCAAACACTGCATAACCATGACCTAAAATTGGATTATCAAGTTTTCGTTCGATCATATTGTAGTTAAATAGTGCTAAACGACCAGAACTCGGATCATAAAATATGTAAAGGACATCTTCGCCATTGGGTGAACGTCTGATACGTCTAAATCGCATACCCGACATGGATTGATCGAAAGTTTTATATTCCCCATTTTGTAGATAATATCCACCAGGAAAGATTACACCATGATCTTCCGGTAGCTGAATACAGGCTTGTCCAATAAAATCGATGCGTTGGGCTTTTTGAGTGAGGGTGTTATAGATTAAATAGCGCCAGTTTTCTTCGCGATACGGTAAAACTTTTAGCAAAATTAAGGATCCGACTTTTGCGTATTCAATTTTGGCATCGTTAATGGATTGATTTTTGTCGAGTACTTCTTCACTGTAGATTCCCAGCCCGTCATTGGTGTTGTTTTCACATTTTATGGTTAAGTCACCGCCAATGGTTTCAACAAAGACTGTATCTAAAATATTTACATGCGGGAATCGTCCATTGACGATATTGTCACGTGTGGTTTCAATCCATTCAAAATCGTAAGCTGGTGGTAGCGCTATATCACGTTCACCACGATTATCGATGTAATCAATAGTTTTTTTGTCACTTGAAATTGACCAACGAAATACACGAATGTCACTGACTCGCTCACCAATTTGGAAACTGGCAAGTAGCTTTCCATCTCGTTCAACTAATTGGAGTAATTGTGCATTTTTATAATAGGTGTAGAGTTCATTAAAATCTTGAACAAAGCGATCAATATTTAAAAAGGTATTGGATAGATCAACCGAATCGGCTTCGTAATTGCCATCTCGTTCTACAAGTTGATAAAGCGAAAATACGTCTTCGATTTTGGTCTCTTTTTTTAATCCTAGAAAGACGTTGTAACCAAAAAGTAACCAATCACCAAATCGAACGATGTCTCTGGCGATACAGTTATTTTCAGTTCTGATGCGAATACGTCCGATAATTGACATGTCACTTTTGCCAAATTCGGTCAGTCGTTGTTGGTTTAAGGCTTCGGTTTTTTGGTTTAGTTCTTGTCCTAGCGAAGTCAAACGTTTACGAAGGATTTCATAAGCACCGCCTTCGGCGACCGCTTTATCGAGTGTTGTTTGTTGTTCGTTTTCTTGTTCTATTTCTGCCATTTTTAACTCTTGATCATTATCCAGAAAGGCGACAGTTTTCGGTAGGCTATGATTGCCTTACCGAAAACAGTTGATAGTAATAATGTTGTTTTAACCATTATTAGTAAAGTGCAGTTGGGTTAGCTGTCACTTTCTTTTTTGCTATCCGATGGTAAAAATTGTTTAGCTAAAGCTTTTAAGTCAGTATTTTTTAATGTGTCTTTGATATCTATGTCTTTATTTCCGGATAGACGTGATAAGACTGATTGTAGTGCAGATTGCAGAACAGGGCTTTGGTTGACTGTTCCTTCAATCGCTTTACCTACGCTAATGGCTTTCGAGAAGCTGTTAAAGAAGTTGTCATTACCGCCAACAATTTCAATATTTGCTTTACTAAATGCAGCTGCAAGTACGTCTGCTTGTTCTTTAGCGATTTCTTTATTCGCTGCAATTGCTGCCATTGCTTGTTCAAAGCCTTTTTCGAGTGCCAAGCGGAACTCTTCGTGATTTTTAGATTGTTCACTCATGGTGCCCATTGCTTGGAATTTTTCAATTAAACCATTTGCTTCAGCAGTTAGGCGTTCACGTATGATCAGTGCTTCAGCCAGACCTTGTTCTTTCATTGCAGCGGCTTTAGCAAATCCAATGCGTTCATCACCACGTGCTTGAGCAGATAGTTTTTCTTCCAATATTTTCGCTTCGGTCAGACCTTGTTTTTCAGTTGCTGTCGCTTTCGCTTCAATGACTTTTGCTTCAGATAATCCTTTTTCTTGATTTCCTCTTGCTTCTGCTAATAAGGTTTCAGCGGTAATGTTGGCTTTGACTAATCCTTCTTTTTCTTCCGCTTCGGCACGTGCTTTACGTACTTTTGCTTCAGCAAGTCCAATTGCTGCTTCTTCTGCTTCAATACCTTGAGCAAGTTGTTTTTTCGCTTCGGCTTGTTTTGCGGCGGCTTCAAGCTCAGCTTGTGCCATGGTGCTAAGTTCGACCGCACGATGTTTCGATGCTTGTTCATCTGCTTCTGCTTGTTTAACTTGTTTGACTAATTCTTGCTCTGCTCGTGCTTCGGCTTCGATAATTGTTGTTTGTTTTTCTCGATCCGCTTTGGATACTTCACGCACTTCTTTGATGTTTTCTTCTTCAATCGCAACGGTTTTTTCAACGGCAACACGTTCACGAATCACATTGGCAATATGTTTCTTTTCTTCTTCAAGAACTTTATCTTTTTCGATTCGTTGTAATTCAACTTCACGTTCACGAGCGACGATTTCAAGTGAGCGAGCACGTTCAACCCGTTCTTCTTCAATGGCAATTGCACGTAAGCGGTTTTGTTGTGCAACTTCTACTTCACGTAGACGATTTTCTTCACGAACTTCAATTTCTTGTTGCGATTGAATTCTTGCTTGTTCGGCTTTTAATCGCTCTTCTTCTTGAACTTTTAATGTTTCAGCTTGTTCACGAGCTCGAATCGTTTCAATTTCACGTTTTTGACGGGCTTCGGCATCGGCTTGTTGACGCTCAAGTTCTAATTTAGCTTCAATCGTTTCTGTGTCTTTTTTCTTTAAAGCTAATTCAAGATCTCTTTCCCGTTTGTTGGTTTCATCTTTATGAATAGCGGTGATAGCCGTGATTTTGTTAATCCCTTCCGCATCGAATATATTATCGGGATCGAGTGATTTAATTGGTGTTTGTTCTAAGTAATCGATAGCGACATCTTCTAACGCATAACCGTTAAGATCTTTTCCAATCACATCAATGATTCGTTCACGGAAATTCATCCGATCTTCAAAGAGTTTGGCGAGTTCGAATTGTTTACCAACCGTTTTTAACGCTTCCGAGAATTTAGCACTAAATAGTGTGCTGACGGCTTTTTGATCTGATGCACGATCAACGCCGATCGATTTTGCCACTTTTAACACATCTTCTGTGGTTTCGTTAACACGTAAATAAAAGGCAACACAAATATCTGCACGTAGATTATCTTTACAGATTAATCCGTCTTTGCCTCGACGTTCTACATCAAAAGTAATCAATGATATTTTCATAAATTCTTTTTTGTAGATTACAGGATAGACTAACGCGCCAGTAAAGTGTACCTTCGGTCTTGACGTCATATCGTTAACAATAAGTGCAGTACCTTGCGGCACTTTTATATAAAATGCTTTGAATAATAAGAAAAATCCAACAATAACAAGGAATATAATTCCGATTGTTAACAAGAAAAATATGACTGTATCTTGATTGATTGACATGATTTGTTTTTCTCCAAAAAAATAATTTTGTTATCCATTAAACTCGTCGAGGCTAATAATTTCATAGCTATTATTTGTTTTATCATAGCTTAGCAAAATGGCTTTATCGCCACGTTTGAATTGATATGATTCGTTACATCTAACTTGTAAGATTAGACCTGCTCCACCGTCTTCATACGTTGCTTCACCTTTGGTTTCGCTGACAGTACTGGAACGGATTTCAACAGTTTGACCTAATAATGATTTATGACTATTGGCTGTATTGAGTTTGCTAAAAATAGGGCGTAGAGGTTTTATTGTAAATGCGGTTAAGTACACCGCCGCGATGAAGGCAGTTATAAAAATTATTAATCCTAATAAGTAGTAAATTAGCGCATAATGACTAATAGGTATCATGAAAAAACGAAAAGAAAAATAGCAGATTGACCATCCAAATAAAGAGATTAGGGTAATGACTAATGTCATGGGGACTTCGTTGAATCCTAACTTCATGAGTAGGCCGCTAAATCCTGAAGCTGGATTATCAGTTGATAGTTGTTTGACATCTATATCAAAATCAATGTCTAAGCAATCAACCGTTAAAACGCCAATTGATGCAACCAACCAATATAGTACGCAAATCGTGACTAATCCACTAAAGATGACGACTGGAAAAGAAAAAAAGATTCCCCAGAATAGATCCATTATATTTCCTTAAATTTCATTCTTCCAAATAGCGATATTTATAATTTTTAAGTTTAAAAAATAAATAACTATTTTAGTTTGTTTGTTTTTCTTTTAATCTGGCTAAAATTGCCATCGCGCTTTGATTGCCTGTTTTAATTCCTGCTGCTTCAAGCTTGTTATCAAGTGAACTTTCATTTTCTGCTGTTGCCAGTTCATTTTTTGCTTCAATAATGGCAGCATTTTTTTCCTGACGTTTTTTGATACGTTCTAAAGAATCTAACGCCGTTTGTAATTTAGCGGTCGAACTTCCATAACGTTGAGCAATCGCAGTTTGAGCTTTTTGCACGCTTTCGGTCGCTTTGACAATATCAACTTGTTGTTTTAAATTGCGAATGTTAATTTCAGTTTGTGAAATGGTTTGACGCAAGTTTTTTACACTGTCAGAAAAATAGGTCACCTGTTTTTGGTAGTTATCATGTTCGTTTTCAAGTGTCACTAATTTTTCAGCAATTTCTAATGCAAGTTCTTCATTATCTGAATCTAATGCTTTTACTGCGTAGCCTTCGTATTCAGTAATTTGAGTTTTAACTCTTTTTGCTTCTTTTTCCGCTATTTTTTGTTGAGCAAGAACGTTAGCTAGCGACTCTTTCGCTTGTTTAAGTTCTGCATCGGCGTCTCGGATTTCTTGATCCAATATGCGCAAAGCTTGGGTATCGATAATGGATTCACCGGCTTCGTTAATACCGCCTCGTAGTGCCGTAATCAGTTTTTTGAAAATGGTCATTGTTTAATCTCCTTATTGTTGATATTTATTCTGTAGTTAAATATTAAAGTAATGTTCGTAAGCTTCGGTCGCTTTGATCACATTATCGGATAAGGTTTCTAATTCATAAATGACATTACTTAGTATCGATGTCGCACTAAGCGCACCATACATAATATAATTAACTGAGCCATCTCCCGTTTTTTCAATCGCAATGGTTGATAATGGGAAAAGTTTACGAGTGCATAAAATCTCTTCGTTAAATTGGGATTGTTGTTTAATTATATTAACAGGCCAAAGTAGCGCTTCAACAATAATTTGTTGATTTGATACACTTAAAAATAGTGGTAAGTCACCATATTCATGCATGATAATATGCAAACAAGCATCAACACCATCAATGATTTCGATACTTGCAGAACCTTGTTTAACTAATTCAGAATTGTTTAATTCATCATAAAGATCTGTAATTAACCAAACTTTATTATTTTTCATTTCATTATATTCCTGTTTATCATTAAAACGCTGGTTGTTTATTACCAAAGGTAGTCGAAATTGCTTTTCAATGTCGAGTAACCTTGAAGTATTTTCTGGCAAAATCCAAACTTCTTTTTTAATTAAGCCCTGATCCCGCAGACGTTGTCGATACTGCTGCTGATAAAAAGCCGAGCTTTTTGTCTCTTTCATTTTTTTCATAAAAATTAGTTAAGATTTTGTTAGTGTTTAATGTGAACAATATTATCATAAAAACATCACATGTAAATATTACATGTAATATTTTTTTGATGATTATTTATTTATAAAAAATTTAGTTTTTTTGATTATTTATTTGATTAATTGTGTTTTATTAATGGTTGTCTGTTGAGTAGTCATTAACGATAGGATAATTAATCTTTATTAAGCGCAGTATTATCAAATATATTTAATAAGTGTTCAATTTAATTTGTTGTTTTTTTAGTTTAATATAGTTTTAAATTATATTAATCATTTTTTAACAAAAAAAACCCGCACAAGCGGGTTAGTTGTCAATGTTATTTAGTAACAAGGCTGTTTTAAAAATCGATATCTAAGCCGAGTTGGAATGTTCGACCCGGTGCAGTAAATAGATCGAGGTATTTACGATCAGATGAACGATATAACTTGTTATTACTTAAATAATCCCAGTATTTTTGGTCGGTAAGATTATAAATACCACCACTTAACTTGACGTTTTTAGTGATGTTAACATAGCTGGTTAAGTCAATGACTCCATGTCCTGCGATTCTAAAATATTCTTCTTTTGAATCAGGAATGGGTTTACCATCATTGTTATAGGATTCCCGTGAAGTTGGTGTGGTTTTTTTGCCTTTTTGGAAAGTTGCATTAATTGCAATACCATAAAATTTATTTGGATCATCCCATGCCAAACCAATGGTACTTTTGAGTGGGGCAATAGAGTCCATTTCAATGTATTTATCACCTAAATAGCTCGATTTTGATTTACCTTGGTTGTAGCCAATTGCAAATTTAGCTGTTAAGCCATTAGCTTGGTCGAACCATGAACCAAAATTAAATTCACTGCTTAATTCAGCACCATAGATATACGCTTTATCACGGTTTTCAGCTTGATAAACCAGTCGATTACCGGTTCCGACAAAATCTTTTTTATAGCGTGTGTAAGCGATAAAGTTTTTGTATTTATTGTAAAAAGCTGCCGTTGATAAGGTTATTCCTGTCATAGGATGACCTTTAACGCCTAATTCGAAATTATCACTTGTTTCGGTTTTAAGATTTGAATCACCAACCAGTACGTACATGGTACTATGCGCTAAATAAGAGCCATAAAGTTGATTTTGGTTTGGCATTTGTGCGCTGCGTTTATATTGTAGGTAAGCTGTAAAATTAGGATTGATGTCGTACATCAAAGCGAGTGAAGGTAATAGCTGGAAATCACTGTTACTTTTATATTGTTGGCTTAGTCTAGATGCATCTGCAATGGTGACAGCCATATTTTCTAAATGACGTGGCTTTGTTTTTTGATAAATTGCTCGAATGCCAGGTACTAAGTAATAGTTATGATGATCATTAATATTGAAGGCGATTCGGTCTTCAATAAATCCACCAAGTTGATAAGTACGGCTGTCAGCTTGGGGTTTAGTGTAATCTCCGTCAGGGAAAATCTTTCCATATCTTGGTTTGGCTGATGTGTAAAATGGCGATTCGTCTTCACTCCATTTACCATTTAAACCAGCACTTATTTTTTGATTATTATATTGTTTTAGCAAGGTGGTAATAAAATTATAGGCTTTAGTATTGTAATTGGTTTGAATGTTATATTGACCATTTGTTGTGTGATTTAGATAGGTGCTGTCATACACATTCGTGCGTTGATAATTTAATTGCGTTGTCAGGCTATCAATCCAATTAATATTGGTTGGTGTCCATATATCTTTTATCGCCAAATTGAAGCGGTTGTTTTTACTTCGTTGCTTATCATGCGATTCAATTTTTTTACCATTTTTGTCCCATGTATCATAGTGCGAATGTTTGGTTTTGTTATTGTAATCAATGGTCGTATTAAGCTGATGCTTATCGGTCATTTGCCAGCTGAAACCCGCAAGGATTGAATTTGAATGGTAGTTTTCCGGATAGTTATTAATTGAGTTTCCGTAATTTCTTCCTTGCTGTCCATCACGACGACTGAATACGATAATTCCGTTTAGTTCATCATCACCGCCTGCTAATGTGATACCTTGATGATAGCTTCTGTCGGTGCTGTCATAATTATTTTGGAATCCAAAATAGCTGGTTTTTCCGGGGTAGAGGTAATAGCTAGCAGCTTTAGTTTGAAACGATACCGATCCACCAAGTGCATTATTGGCATTACTTACCGAAGTTGCGCCAGATTGAATATCGACTTTGTTATACATATAGGTATCGATGTAATCGCGTCCTATTCCATACGAGCCAAAGCCTGCTCGCCCGACAGAATTAACGCGTCCTTGTGCAATAGGCAGTGGCATTCCGTCAATATCGATAGAAACGCGATTAGCATCTAATCCTCGAATGTTGTAACCTGTAAAGCCTCCTCTGTCCCAACTACTTTTACCACTGCCAGAACCCGATATGTTGCCCGATGCTGAAATCAATGGTTGGTAGCGCATAAGCGTGCCAAAATTAGTCCCGCCGTCTCGTCGAATATCTTGTTCGGAAATTTCAGTATTGATACCCGGCTGTTTGATTGATTCGTGTGCCGTTACTGTCATGACATCGTTGATTTTTTCATCATCATGTTTTTCAGTTGCTATGGCAGGCATAACGAATGTTAAGCCTAAAGCTAGTGTGCCCGTTTTTTTTAAATTCTTAATGTATAACATGTTTAACCTTCAATCTTACTAATCTAAATTAAATGATTTTTATCATTCGTTAAAAACAGTTTTCGTGATGTTTGATTGTTTTATCGTTACTGTTAAATGCCTTTAATGCTGAATAATCTAAAGTACTTTCAATTGATTATTCTGGGTAAAAAATTTGATAAAGCTGGGTAGCAACTTCATCCACTCGTGGCCCAATGCCAAAAAGATAACTGTCATCAATGGTTTTAATTCGATTATTTTTGTAAGCCGATGTTTCGGTTATGCCAGATATCGTTTGTAATTTATCCATACCCCCTAATTGTTGTATGGAATGGCTGTTTAATAAAATAACATCAGGATTCATCGCAATTAGCGATTCGGCGCTGTAATTTTTATAGCTGTTATGCGTCGCTAGATTTTCACCACCTGCAATGGTGATTAAGGCGTCAGCGGTGGTATTTTTACCGGCAATGGCATTACTTCCTCCCATTGTCATCATGAATAATACTTTGGTTTTTTGGGGATGCGTTTTAATCTTGTCTTGTAGCTTGGAAAGATGGGTTTTTATTTTTGTAATTAATTGATTACCTTCATGTTGCTTGTTAAGTTTTTGAGCAATTTTGTCAATGTTTTGATAAAGTAATTCAACTGTGCCTGGGACACGTGGTAATGCCAATACGTCAACTTTGGCTTGATGCATTTGTGTTAAAACGTTGTCGGGTTCAATATCATTAAAGGCAATAAATAGCGTTGGTTTAAGCGATAATATACCTTCTATGTTGAGCAGTTTCCAATATCCAATTTGGGGTAGATGTTGAGTTGTTGCCGGATACGTACTGGTTTTATCAACACCGACCACTTGTTGACCTTCTCCCAAAGCATAAACAATCTCTGTTAACGATCCCCCAGCAATGACAATTCTTTGGTTAGCTGAACTGATATTTATTAAACCTGATAATGTAAGCATAAGTAAAATAACACTCAGGTTTGTATATATTTTTTTAATCATTACATAATTCCTATAGCTAAAATACAGTTGCATTACACTATATTGAAAATGAGAACTATTATCAATAGTGATATGGTGATATTTTTACGTTTTAGTTGGATATTCGCTTTAAAACTAAGGGGAAATAAAGTAAGAACAATGAATGTTATAAGTGATTATTTTGTTAAAAATGGCAAAAAATTGAAAAATGAAGATTCAAATTGGTAGTAAAAGAATCTCATCACTCATTGAAAAAATAAAAATATCTATCAAATTATCAAATGGTTAATAAAAAATTAAATAAAATATATTGATAAATGATAATAATTATTATTTAATCTTTACAGAATATTTAATCAGAATGGCAGTTATGAAATCTTTAGATGTTAGTCCTTTTTATGCGTTAAATTCAGCACTTCCTTTTAAGGATCGCTGGGCGGTTATGCCCTTACAGGCAAGTTTACCCGTTCCCCCACACGAAATTGAACAAAAATGGCAAGAAATTCAAAATGCTGATTTGCGTGGTCGAAAGCGTCTTATTTATATTCATATTCCTTTTTGTGACATTCATTGTCAATTTTGTGGCTTTTATCAAAACCCCTTGCGTAAATTTGATACAAGTACTTATATCGATTATTTATTGAAAGAAATTTCATTGGAAATTAATAATGAAGCCATGCAATCCGCCCCCATTCATGCCATTTATTTTGGCGGTGGTACGCCTTCGGCTTTAGCTGCCGGGCAATTAGCACGCGTTATCCGTTATCTTAAGCAATATGCGCCTTTAGCACCCGATTGCGAAATTACGGTAGAAGGGCGTATTTCGGATTTTGATGATGAAAAAGTGGATAGCTATATTGAGGCGGGGGCTAATCGATTTTCAATTGGCATACAAACCTTCAATACGACAATCAGACAGAAGTTAGGTCGTCAATCAACAGAACAAGAAATTATCAAAAATTTTGAGCGTATTGCTTCACGTGATAGTGTGGCTTTAGTCTGCGATTTGATGTTTGGTTTACCTAATCAAACTATTGAAACTTGGCAACGTGATCTTGAAATCGTCAATGATCTTCCGTTAGATGGTGTTGATCTTTATTCACTAAATTTACTACCTACCACACCGTTAGCAAAAGGGGTAGAAAACAACCGTATAGCGTTGCCGTCAGTAAGTGACAAATGTCATTTTTATCATCAAGGTGCTGAGTTTTTAGCTAAACAGGGGTGGGTTCATTTGACCAATGCGCATTGGGCTAAAACAAGTCGTGAACGTAACTTGTACAACTTTTTGATTAAGCAAGGTTCGCATTTTTTTGGCTTTGGATCGTGTGCTGGTGGTAAATTAGATACGCATTCGTATATGCTTCATCGTGACTTAAATCAGTATTATATGCAACTTGATCAGGGCAAAAAACCCCTAATGATGTTAACAGGTAAATCCTTATTAGGGGATTGGTTACATCAATTACAAGCAGGCATTGAGAAAGGTCGAGTGGATTTGACTAAATTGACCGAGCATAGTCATTTATTTGATCCTTTAATTAAACAGTGGCATCAAGTTGGTTTACTTCAAGATGAGGATCATTGTTTACGACTGACATTATCTGGTCGTTTTTGGTCAAGCAATATTTTACAAGCTTTGCAGCAGTTGTTATTACAACTGAACAACCCCGAACATATTGAATTACAGCATAAAATGGCAAAGGCTAAGCAAGCAATGAAAGGTCATCCTGCTATGCCTGGTGCACATTCTGAAAAGAAAAATAATCAACCTATTTCACATCATTAAAGGATATTAACATGGTAGATAAGCAAACTCATCTCAGTAATCTTTCAACTTATATGCAAACCAATCCCGAGGAGTTATTAGAAAAAATTGCTCAAGATCATCAAGTGACTTTGACGCAAGTTATTCAAGCCTTACCGGATGCGAAAATTGTTGATGGTTCATATTTTGATATGATTTGGGATGAAGTGACAACTTGGGGCGATGTGTTATTTTTGATCCATACCGGAGATGTGATTGCTGAAATTTCAGGTGCATTACCGCCAGGTTCGCATAGTCAAAAATATTTCAATTTACGTCATCAAAAAGGATTAAGTGGTCATATTAAAGCTGAACATTGTCAATATATTGCTTTTATTGAACGTAAATTTATGAAAATGTCGACAGCTTCGATGATCTTTCTTAATCATATGGGACAATCAATGTTTAAAATTTTTGTGGGTCGTGATGAAAAACATCAGTTAAAACAGGATCAGTTAGAAAAATTTAGAGCATTAGCAAATAAAATTAACTAATGTTGAGATGATAATAGCATGAAAACAATATTAGTTTTTGGTGTCAGTCCAAAATTGGGTACGGGTTATCAGATTTGTCAGTTAGTTAAACAGTGCCAACCAAGTTGGCGTTGTATTGCATTGGTACGAGACGAAACTTTTGCCAAGCAGTTAAGTGAGAAAGGTATTGAGTGTCATGTCGGTGATGCGACCGACTCATCTATGGTTAGCCAGCTTTGTGCATTAGCCGGATCTGACGCCACAATTATTTCAACACTGGGTGGGGAAACCGGAAATTATCTAGCACAACGTATTATTATTGATTGTGCTGAACAAGCCAATATAAGGCAGATGGTGTTAGTCACATCCTTAGGTTGTGGTGATACATGGTCAACATTGTCTTTACGAGCTAAACAAGCGTTTGGACATGCGGTACGTGAAAAATCGTTAGCGGAAGTTTGGTTACAAACTAGCACGCTAAAATACCTTATATTAAGACCGGGTGGATTACAAAATGGGGAACTAACAGGTAATGCAAAATGCTATTTTCAGCAAGAGGTACATGGACTGATTCATCGTATCGATTTAGCGAAAGTCATTATTGATAAAATAGCGCATCAGCAACTTGATAATAAAGCTTATACTGTTATTGATCCGAATCTTAAATTTGAACATTAAAATAGCATGAATGTAATTAAATCCATATTTTTAGCGAGGATAGTGAGTGCAACGTTATAGTCATCGTTCATTGTTATGGGGACTGTTTATCGTGCTGTTGGTTTTGATGGTTTTATCAGCTAATACGGGTGCTTTAACATTTCCAGTTTCTCAGTTATTGTCATTATCATTTGATGATCCATTGAAGAATATTTGGTTGAATATACGTTTACCTCGTATTTTATTAGCAGTGATTGTCGGTATGGCATTAGCAACTTCAGGCGCTGTCATGCAAGGATTATTTCGTAATCCTTTAGCGGATTCAGGTTTGTTGGGCATCAGCAGTGGCGCTGGTTTGTTGGTTGGTTTGTCAATTTTATTTCCGACTATCTTTCCACCAATTATGATGCTGTATGGAAAAATGTTTGCTGCTTTTTTGGGTAGTTTATTCATCTGTTTTCTGATCTATCTTTATAGTCTTCATGCCGAGTGTAATTTGGTCAAAATGGTGTTGTTGGGTGTAGCAATCAATGCCATTATCGGAGCAGTAATGGGATGCCTAAGTTATATTAGTGATGAAGCACAATTAAGACAAATATCACTTTGGTCAATGGGGCATTTGGGTAAAGGATCGTGGGAATTAGTGTTAGTTGCTACTTCGTTAATTATCCCTGCTTTGTTAGCCATTTTGGTCCTTTCTCATCAGCTCAATATATTGCAATTGGGGGATGAAGATGCGCACTATTTAGGTATTAATGTTATTCGTTTGAAGCAATATTTGTTGGTGTTTAGTGCCATTTTAATCGGTACATCGGTTGCAGTAAGTGGCATTATTGCTTTTGTTGGTTTGGTGGTTCCTCATATGATTCGATTACGTATTGGGGCTAATCATAGCGTGTTATTACCTGCATCGGCATTGGCAGGTGGCTGTTTATTACTCTCAGCCGATACTCTGGCAAGAACGGTTGTTGCACCGACTGAAATACCGGTAGGGTTATTGACAAGTTTAATTGGTGGACCTTATTTTCTTTGGCTCATTTTAAGGCACAAATAACGGGTATAATTTGACGATGTTGACAGCAAAAAACTTAACTTTTTATTGTGGTACTCGGTGTTTAATCGATGATGTGTCTTTAGATATTCAAGCTGGCGAAATTGCCATTATCATTGGTCCTAATGGTGCAGGTAAATCAACTTTATTACGGCTTTTAACGGGTTATCAGACACCATCATCTGGCGATATTTATCTTTTTGATAAAGCGATGACACAATGGTCTGCTAAGCAATTAGCTAAAGTGAGAACGGTGATGTTACAGCATAGCCAGATGACGTTTCCTTTTACGGTAAAAGAAGTGGTGGCAATGGGGCGAGCACCTTACGGTAAACTTCATTGCGAGCAAGCCATTCACGAAACTATGCAACAAACTGATTGCTTGAAGTTGGCTAACCGTGATTACCGTAGCTTGTCAGGCGGAGAACAGCAACGTGTACAATTGGCTCGCGTTTTAGCCCAATTGTGGCAAGAGGAGCCAACTGAAAAGCTACTTTTTTTAGATGAACCCACTTCAGCATTAGATTTGTATCATCAGCAACATACATTGCGATTATTAAAACAACTCGCCAAAGAACAGCAACTGGCAGTGTGTTGTGTGTTACATGATCTTAATTTGGCTGCCTTGTATGCGGATAAAGTGTTGCTTCTTAGTCAGGGAAAAATCGTTAAGCAAGGTGCACCTGCTGAAGTATTAACTGTTGAAAATATTAATCATTGGTATGGGGTTGAATTAGGTATTATTCCGCACCCTAGTAATGCTTTGGTTCCGCAACTCTATTTAATGCCTTAATTTTGATAAATTAAGTTAATCAATCGCTCCATTTTTGAGCAATTTCAGTATATAATTAAGAAAACTTAACAAATGGGGCTTATAATGACGAATGAAAATAGTGAAAATTCCGTTCCTGTTTCAGATCTTATATCAGCAAAACCTGTTTTTAGTTGTCAATTTGATGGTAAAGGTAAAGCCAATCCTTTAAGTAATGATTGCCAAGCGACGGTGCAAAAGCCATGTTGGATCCATCTGGATTTTGCTAAATCCGAAACGATTAAGTGGATTAATCAGACAAAATTGATTCCGGATTTAGTGAAAAATGAGTTAATTAAACCCAACCAAATATCGAAAGAAATTCGTTTTGATACGGGTATTTTAGTCGTATTAAAAGGTGTCAATTATACGCCAAATGAATTACCCGATCCGATTGTAACCTTCCGTTTTTATATTACCGATAATTTAATTGTTTCGACCCGACATCAACAAATTGATGCGATTTTCCAATTAAAAGATAATTTAGAAAAAGGAATAGGGCCTGTTGATGTTGCTGATTGGTTGATTCAAGTATCCGAACTCATTAGTGATCAAGTCAATTTATCGTTTGATAGTGTACATAACAAAATTGTTAAACTTGAAGACTTAGTATTAAATCAGCGAATTCTTTCACATAAAGAAATTGGTCGAGTACGTAAACAGTTGATCATTCTTCGTCGATTATTATCTCCGCAACGGGATATTTTCGTTAAAATTTCAACCGAAAGGATTTCTTGGATTGATGATAACGATCGCCAACGTCTACATGATATTTCTAATCAACAAAGCCACTATGTGTCAGATATCGATAGTTGCTTATTGCGTCTTGCCTCGATTATGGAGCAAATTAATAGCTTTTTGGCAGAATCGACCAATAAACGAATCTATTTAATGTCACTATTTACCATTATATTTACACCAATCACGTTTATAACCAGTTTACTTGGTGTCAATCTTGCCGGTATTCCGTTTAGTGAGCATCCTTGGTCTTTTGTTGGGTTAATCTTGATTCTTATTGTTATTTCTATTGTTTCTGCCATTTGGCTTAAGTTCAAAAAATGGTGGTAAAAACCCGTTTTAAAATCACGACAACTAAAAAATGATAAAGCTGAATCTTGTAACATAATTAATCAATTAAATGATATTTTAAAAGCTTTAACATGCATTGTTGACGAGGTATTGGCAAAGTGATAAGTGTTGTGCTTTCAATCTTAATTGATTTCAGCCTTGTGATAAGATTATAAATAATAACTGTCCTTTTTAGGGTATTAGAATTACTTAAGCAGGCTAAGCTTAGTCCCGTTCTTTTAATGCATTGTAAAAATTAGGTTATTTTTGTGTTTATTGTTGAGAATGATTATCTGCAAATTATTGCGCTTGAATGGCGTTAAGACTTATGTAACAATTTTCAACCTTATTGAGCATTAATAACAGACTCAGCAGGATTGGAAATTTTAAAGGATAATATGATAATTTATGGAGCCTTACCGTATTTGGCCTATCACACTGGTTTTAAGATTGAATGGTACACGACAAAGCAAAAAAGTCGAAAAGAACAAGGTTTGATGTGTTTAGACAAACTTATTTTAATTTGTTTTTATTGTCGCATTCTGACTTGCAGGGATGCTGACAAGGCATTGTCTTTGAAGATGTTAAATCATTTAAATTTTAGCGTTAAATCATCCTATCAAACTTATTTTGTTTCAAATTTATGATTAAGACTAATAATTATGCAATCTAATCAAACTTATCGTCTGTTTATTGCTGAAAAGCCCAGTCTAGCAAGGGCTATTGCCGATGTTTTGCCTAAACCACTTCAAAAAGGAACGGGTTTTATTAAAGCCGCTAACGGCGATATTGTGAGTTGGTGTATCGGACATCTTTTAGAACAAGCCACCCCAGAAGTATATGATGATCGCTTTAAAAAATGGGTGATTGATGATCTACCTATTGTTCCGGAAAAATGGATTTTGATGCCAAAAGGGAGTACAAAAAGCCAATTTGATATTTTAGTCGAATTGATTAAATCTGCCGATCAGATTGTGCATGCAGGCGATCCAGATCGAGAAGGGCAATTATTAGTCGATGAAGTTTTAAATTATTGTCAACTCACACCCGATAAACGCAAAACAATTAAGCGTTGCTTGATTAGTGATTTAAATGCCAGTGCAGTTGAAAAATCGCTTGAACAATTACGCAGTAATCAAGATTTTATTCCGCTCTCTACGTCAGCGCTTGCAAGAGCCCGTGCTGATTGGTTGTATGGTATTAATATGAGTCGTCTTTGTACGCTGGTGGGGCAACGAGGCGGGTATCGAGGAGTGTTATCCATTGGACGGGTACAAACGCCTATTCTTGGTTTAGTGGTAAGGCGTGATTTAGATATTGAAAAGTTTGTTCCCAAACCGTTTTATGAAGTTTTTGCTGTACTTCAAACCCAGCATAATGAAATATTTAAGGCCAAGTGGCAACCTAGCGAAGCTTGTGCTCCCTATCAAGATGAAGAAGGGCGAGTTTTAGTCAAAGCATTAGCCGAAAACGTTTGTCAAAGAATTAAAGATCAAACCGGTATTATTGAGAAAGTCAGTAACAAAAAGAAAGAAGTTGCATCACCTATGCCATTTAATTTATCCGCTCTTCAAATTGAGATGGCTAAAAAAAATGGATTAAGTGCACAAGATGTGCTTGATATTTGCCAGTCATTATATGAAAAGCATAAACTGATCACCTACCCGAGATCCGATTGCCGTTTTTTACCCGAAGAGCATCTTAACCAAATAATCAGTGTAAAATTAGCAATGGAAAATAATTGCCCGGATTTACAGCCTGCTATTGAAAACGCTGATTTTAGTTTGCGGACAAAAGCTTGGAACGATAAAAAAGTTGAAGCGCACCATGCCATCATTCCAACACAGCGCAAGGCTAAAATGGACAATTTAACGGATAATGAAAAATTAGTTTATCAGGTGATTGCAACCCAATATTTAGCACAATTTTATCCTGTATATAAATACGCTGAATTACAAATTGATGTTGATATTCAAGGTGGAAAATTTATTGCTAGAGCAACGCAAATGCTTGAAGCAGGCTGGAAAGCGTTGTTTGGAACGAAAACTTTACAAGCTGATCAATCCGAAGCGGATGCAGAGAGTAATGGATTGTTAACTAAATTAGTGAAAAAAGGGGAGGCAGTGCAATGTATCGATGCTGAACTTATCAGTAAAGAAACACAACCCCCTAAACCTTTTAATGATGCAACTTTACTTTCCGCAATGACAGGTATTGCAAGATTTGTTAAAGATCCAGAGATTAAAAAAATATTGCGGGAAACCGATGGTTTAGGCACAGAAGCAACTCGAGCAGGAATAATAGAACTGTTATTTAAACGTCAATTTTTAACTCGGCAAGGCAAAACAATTCGTGCCACTCCAGTTGGACGTAAGTTAATTTTATCGTTACCAGATATTATGTCTATCCCCGATATGACTGCGCATTGGGAACGACAATTAGATGAAATCAGTAAAAAGGCGTTTTCTTACCAACAATTCATGAATCAGTTAAATCAATCATTGCTTGAACTTGTAGAGCAGCTTAAAAATGCCCGTTTAAATATACGTGCTTAGTTCCCATATAACTATTAAGGCGACGTAAAGCTTAGATTTGTCGCCTTATTTATTACCACAGCAGATAAAGCCTTCGAAATTGGGTTATGATTGGTGCGATTCTTCTTTACTCATTATGGATTTTTCAAAACTAGGATTACTATTATTACTTTCTTGAATAATGCGAACTAGTTGGTCATTAGCACGCTTTAAAAAAGTGTCGTCTTTCAAAATCAATCGATAGGTATTAAGCCTTTTTAAAGGCGCTATGGCGAACTGAGTTGCAATCAATAAGATAATTAAAATGGTTATCGCGGCAATGATTATATTAATCATTGAATTTGATCTAAAAACGGTATCAAGATTCGATATCACCATAATAAAAGCGAGAATGAACCCAACACATAATAGGATGACTTCTTTAACTAAAAAAGGATTGACTGCCGTTATTTTATTTTGTCTGATACAAAAGTATTGGGTTAGTGAATTTAATTGTAATAAATTGATGATGTTTTTAATGTCAGCATTAATTAACGAAATTGCGATTCTTTCTTTCTTCATGTCACCGGTTTGATAAAAACAGACCTTGTCCCAAAGAAGTTTACTTTTAATATTATTCAAGTAATCCTTTTGGTATTTTGGCTTAGGTGTCTTTTCTAAAATATCAGCATATATAATGATATTATCGAGGTATTGATTGGGTGATCTTTTTCGATTGAAAAACCATAAAAATGAAAGTGCGAAAATGATCACGAAATTTAACCAATTAGTGTCGAGTAATGTTATGAGTTCCACTTTCGTTTTCCTTGCGTTGAACAGTATTAGTTAATGTAAATGATATTAAGTTTTGTGTGTATTATTTATATACAAAAAAGCATTTATTGGGGCGATAAGTGCTGTTTTTAAGCTGTTATGACCTTTTTAAAGGATTATTGGTTGACTTATTTTAGCTAAAGGCGTATAAATTGCCCGCCTTTGAGCTTTTCTTACTTTTTTAACTATTAGGTGGTTAAAAATGAGGGTTAAGAAAAGTTGAAATACAAAGTGTTGAGTTCAATTTTATAGGAGAACTATGGACGCTCAATCGGGTCACCCCATATATGGGGAGATGTATTCAAACACAAATCATTATCGGTTAATGAACCTGTCTAAATAATCATTTTTTCAGTTCACGCGCCGAAATTGATCGAACGGTAACGGTGAACGATATGCAATTTTTTACACGCTATCACACAAATTCAAAACATCATGGTGCGCACATCTTAATGTTGTGTTCATTACTTTTTTCAGAAAAACATTTAGAACCACCGAGTTGTATCTAATTCTTAATTAAATTATCTCGCTAAATTATTTTTTGCTCAGCCATCGCTTTGAGTGCGGTCATGCTGTTGCATTAAAGTCTTAGCTATTCAATTAGTTACTTTGCTTATTGTTATTTTTTAACAGTGAGTAGGCATATTTTTGTCTAAAAAATTATGAATATAGGTACATAAGATGACCAAAAACACTACAAAAATTCATTCACAAACAAGCTCAGATATTAAAGCAATTCATGAAGCTCAACATAGCTTAGATAGCATTTTATCTAAATTTCAATCGAGCTTGTCCGGTTTAACGCAAGAAAATGCAAAATCAAGATTAGAAGAGTATGGTAAAAACGAAGTAGCCCGAGAAAAAGTCCCTTCAGTATTTATGCAACTATTAATGGCGTTTAATAATCCATTTATTTTTGTGTTACTTATTTTAGCGGTGGTTAGTTTTGTCACGGATTTCTGGTTACCTTTACAAAAGGGGGAAGAAACCGATCTAACCAGTATTATTATCATTTTAACCATGGTTTCATTAAGTGGTTTATTGCGTTTTTGGCAAGAGTTTCGATCTAATAAAGCCGCTGAAGCGCTCAAATCGATGATTCGAACAACGGCAACGGTATTAAGACGTCCGCATAAGGATATGAATCCTGAACATTTTGAAATTCCGTTAAGCGAGATTGTGCCTGGCGATATTGTCTTTTTATCGGCAGGGGATATGATTCCTGCGGATATCCGCTTAATTGAATCACGGGATCTTTTTGTTAGCCAAGCGGTACTGACAGGTGAGTCTATACCTGTTGAAAAATATGACACTTTAGGCGCCGTTTCACAAAAGACAACCGATGAAATTAATGCATCGGATATTGATAAAGATAATGTTCTTGATGTGAATAACGTCTGTTTTATGGGGACGAATGTGGTAAGTGGAACAGCTAAGGCAATTGTGGTTGCCACAGGTGCAGACACGCATTTTGGATCATTAGCTAAATCCATTGTTGGTTCCCGTGCTGAAACGTCATTCGATCGAGGTGTGAATAGTGTTAGTTGGTTACTGATCCGTTTTATGCTTATTATGGTGCCAATTGTTTTTGTGATAAATGGTATTTCAAAAGGAGATTGGGGCGATGCGGCTTTGTTTGCTTTGGCGGTAGCGGTTGGATTAACGCCTGAAATGTTGCCGATGATTGTCAGTGCTAACCTGGCTAAAGGTGCGGTTGGAATGGCAAAGCGTAAGGTTGTTGTGAAACGTCTTAATGCGATTCAAAATTTTGGTGCAATGGATATTTTATGTACCGACAAAACGGGAACATTGACACAAGATAAAATTATCCTTGAACATCATCTTGATAGTCATGGTCAAGTTGACCCAGCTGTATTAGAACTCGCTTGGTTAAACAGCTATTATCAAAGTGGTATGAAAAACCTAATGGATAAAGCCATTATCCGTTTCACTGAAGAGAAAACCAGTGTTAAAAAAGTCGGGGTTGGACTTTATAAAAAGATTGATGAATTGCCATTTGATTTTGTTCGTCGTCGTTTATCGGTTGTGGTGCAAAATGGTAATGATGATCATTTGATGATTTGCAAAGGTGCCGTTGAAGAGATGCTGTCTATTTCTCGTTATGTTTATCAAGACGGTGAATATTTGCCATTAGATGAAAAACGCAAACAAGAGTTAATCGAACTTGCTCATAACTACAATAAAGAAGGATTTCGAGTTTTAGCGGTGGGATTAAAAAATATTTCTGCTTCACAAACAAAAACGCAATACAGTGTCCAAGATGAGACTGACCTTGCAATTCGAGGGTTCTTAACGTTTTTAGATCCGCCAAAAGAGAGCGCATACGAAGCCATTTCTGCATTAAATGAACATGGTGTAGGGGTAAAAGTTTTAACTGGTGATAATGAAATTATTACCATAAAAGTGTGTCGTGAAGTGGGTCTAGAGCCAGGAACTCCCTTACTGGGTACCGAAATTGAAAAAATGGATGATGATGAACTCAAAGAACAAATTGAGCAACGTACTATTTTTGCTAAATTAACACCTTTACAAAAATCACGAATCATCCGTTTATTACAAGAAAATGGTCATACAGTGGGCTTTTTAGGCGATGGTATCAATGATGCGCCTGCATTACGTGACGCCGATGTTGGTATATCGGTGGATACGGCAACCGACATTGCGAAAGAATCAGCGGATATCATTTTGCTTGAAAAGAGTTTAATGGTGTTAGAAGAAGGGGTAATTTGCGGTCGAGAAACATTCGGTAATATTATGAAGTATTTGAATATGACTGCCAGTTCAAACTTTGGTAATATTTTTTCGGTGTTAGTTGCCAGTGCATTTTTACCTTTTTTACCTATGCTAGCAATTCATTTGTTGATCCAAAATTTATTGTATGATATTTCACAATTATCATTACCTTGGGATAAAATGGATGATGAGTTTTTACAAAAGCCTCGTAAATGGGATGCGCAAAATATCAAACGATTTATGATTTGGATTGGACCAACATCTTCTATTTTTGATATTACTACCTATGCGTTAATGTGGTTTGTGTTCAGTGCAAATAGTGTCGAAGTACAATCATTATTCCATTCTGGTTGGTTTATTGAAGGGTTACTTTCACAAACTTTAGTTGTGCATATGTTAAGAACACAAAAAATTCCATTTGTTCAAAGTACAGCAGCGTTTCCGGTCATTGTGATGACATTATTGATAATGATCGTAGGTATTTATATTCCATTTTCTCCAATAGGAAGTTTGATTGGTCTTGCTCCTTTACCTTGGTCATATTTCCCATGGTTAATTGCCACACTACTATCTTATTGTTTTGTTGCGCAGTTAATGAAACGAATTTATATAAAACGTTTTGGGCAATGGTTCTAAATTTGTTGGTAGCGCAAGTAGGCGATATGGAAGTCGCTTACTAAATAACCAAAATAATTGGTAATACCGTTAATTTATGCTAAAGTAACTACCATTATTGGAGATGGCGAGTATTTTATACAAAATACCTGATAAGGATATTGCTAGTCACTCTTTAAAAATTCCATACATTTTCGTGGTGTGATAACTATAACAAAAAGAGGAAATTAAAATATGAAAACTCCACATAAAAATATTATTGTATTGATTAAAAATCGTAAAAAAAGAGCGACAAAAGAACAATTAAGCAAGTAAAAATTCGCTTTATTATTAAATTTTTTAGTTTTTGTTTTATCTGTTATCATCATAAACCCCTTGTTTGGGGTTTATTTATATTTATTGCTTTTTATAAAAGCACCTACATCAACATTGTTTTCACAACACTAATTTTTTGAATAAAGATTGACTAATACGCTATTGATGTTTTATCCCGTATTTATGCCTGATTTTTTAAGATTGTGTGTATTTCATCTTTAAGTTTAAGTTTCTGTTTTTTTAAGTTTTCGATAGTTTCGGATGTGTCGATTTCGATACCTGACTCAATATTTTTAATTTTTTGATCCAAAGCATTATGTTGATCAAATAATTTTTGAAATCGTAAATCTGTATTTTTTAATTTTGAAATTAATTCTCGATATTCTGGAAACATAGTGGCTCCTTATGTTGGCTAATGAATGGTTAAATCGTCGATATTGCATTCTTAGCTTACAATATTACTGATTGTTTTAATAGCAATTTAATGAGGATTTAATGTATGAGTGAATCTATCGTTATAGCCAAAAGCAATGGCAAGGATTTATCTATTATCAGCGCATTAGCCAATCGTCATGGTCTCATTTCTGGTGCAACAGGTACCGGTAAAACAGTGACGCTTCAAAAAATGGCAGAGAGTTTTTCTCATATTGGTGTACCGGTATTTTTGGCTGATGTTAAAGGGGATTTGACCGGTTTGGGTGAGAAAGGGATTTTAACAGATAAACTTAAAGCACGCCTAACAAGCATTGGGGTAACTGATTGGCAACCTGAAGCCTCGCCCATTGAATTGTGGGATGTGTTTGCAGAAAAAGGGATTCCGGTGCGAAGTACCGTTTCGGATATTGGTCCAATTTTATTAGCACGATTATTAAATCTTAATGATATTCAATCAGATGTATTACAACTGGTATTTAAAATTGCCGATGACAATAATCTTTTATTACTGGATTTTAAAGATTTACGAGCCTTAGTACAGTTAATTGGTGATAATGCAAAAAAATTTACGTCTGAATACGGCAATATTTCTTTATCATCGATTGGTGCCATACAACGCAGTTTATTATCGCTTGATCAAGAAGGGGCAGAATATTTTTTAGGTGAACCTATGCTTGATATTCAAGATTTAATGAAAACCGATGCCAACGGTCACGGTATGATTAATATTTTAGCTGCAGATAAATTATATAACTCACCTAAATTGTATTCTGTTTTTTTGTTGTGGTTGCTGTCAGAACTGTTTGAACATATGCCTGAAATTGGTGATCCTGATAAACCTAAATTAGTCTTCTTTTTTGATGAAGCGCATTTACTATTTAATGATATTACCCCCGCTTTATTACAGAAAATTGAGCAGGTAGTCAGACTGATTCGCTCTAAAGGCGTTGGTATCTATTTTGTTACTCAAAATCCTACCGATATCCCCGATACCGTTCTTGGTCAGCTTGGCAATCGTGTCCAACATGCGCTTAGGGCATTTACGCCTAAAGATCAAAAAGCAGTAAAAGCCGCGGCTCAAACTATGCGAGCTAATCCCAATTTAGATACCGAAAAAGTGATTATGGAATTAGCTGTCGGCGAAGCCTTAATTTCTTTTTTAGATGAGAAAGGGCGTCCTAATATGGTCGAGCGTGGTTTTGTTATTGCACCAAATTCTAAAATTGGTCCAATTACACCTGAAAAAATTCCTGAGATTATTAAACAATCGCTATTTTATGATAAATATGCTAAAACTGTCGATCGGCAATCCGCTTATGAGAAAATAAAAGCAGGTTTTTCATTGGATAATTCAGCTAACGTTCAATCAGCTGATGATGATAATTCAACAGAACCAGCTGAAAAATCCAGTAGTGGTGGTTGGTTAGATATGCTAAGTTCTCTGTTTTTTGGTCATAAAGGCCCAAGAGGTGGTCAACAAGATGGCTTTGCGCAAAAAGTTGCTCGAAGCGCAACGCGACAAGTAGCCAATGAAATCGGTCGACGCATTACTCGTGGTATTTTAGGTGGATTTAAACGATAAATGCATTGGGCTTATAATTTATCGTATTGAAACTTAATCTAATATAAACAGCAAAATAGGAGTGTTTGCAATGTTTAAATTGTTTGTGGAATGGTATAAAAGACGATTCAGTGATCCGCATGTGGTATCGTTGATAGTGGTTTTAGTCTTCCTGTTTTTAATTATTTATTTTTTTAATAAAATTCTTTTACCCGTTTTCATTGCAATCGTGCTTTCCTATTTGCTTGATACCCCAGTCAATTTTTTGTATCGAAAGGGCATTCCACGCACTTTTGCGGTTATCATTGTATTACTCATTTTTCTTCTTGTTGTTTTAGCATGTTTTATGATTCTGGTACCTTTAGTTTGGCAACAAAGTATTAGTTTGATAACCAATATTCCAAACATGCTCAATTTTGCTAATAAGTTTTTGACATCACTGCCGGAACACTACCCCGAACTGATTGATGTTGGATTATTTGATTCTATTATTCAAGGCATTACTAGCAGGGTCGTGCAAACCGGAAATTCGTTATTACAATTCTCTATTGTTTCCCTGTTTGGTCTTGTTTCAGTTGCAATTAATGCCGTGCTAGTCCCTATTATGATGTTTTTCTTTTTGAAAGATAAAGCAAAAATATGGGGATATTGTTCTCGTATTCTGCCTAAAAATCGAGGAGTGTTAAATAAAGTCGCCGCTGAAATGGATACGCAAATTGCTAACTATATTGTAGGCAATGTTTTGCATATTCTTATTCTTGGTATTAGCGTGTATATTCCATTTTGGTTTTTTGGTTTAGATTATGGATTATTATTGGCGGTAATTGTTGGGCTTTCGGTGTTGATTCCTTATATTGGGATTATTATTTCAAGTATTCCGGTTATTCTTATTGCTCTATTCCAATGGGGCATCAGTCCAGAATTTGGGTATTTGATTTTCTTTTATGTGCTTATTCAGGCTTTAGACGGTAATTTGTTAGTTCCTTGTCTTTTTTCCGAGAAATTGAATCTTCATCCATTAGTAATTATTTTAGCGGTGATTGTATTTGGTGGATTATGGGGATTTTGGGGAATATTTTTTGCTATCCCACTTGCCACTTTAGTCAAAGCAATTATTAATGCTTGGCCAAATCCGGATGAGATTAATAGTTTTGATAAAGTAAAAGCAGATTAGGTTAATCTGCTTTTAAGATGTCTATTTTGAGTGGTTTTTGAGGTAATCTAAAACCACTTCATGGTGATTACTGGTTTTGAAATCGTCAAAGACTTTTTCGATTTTTCCATCAGTCCCAATTAAGAAACTAATACGGTGAATGCCGTCATAGGTTTTTCCCATAAACTCTTTTTCACCCCATGTGCCAAAAGCTTCACATAATTCATGATTTTCATCAGAAAGCAACGTAAAGTTTAATAATTCTTTTTCTGAAAATCTTGATAACTTTTCTGGCTTATCTGTACTAATGCCAATGATTACCACATTGTATTTTTTGAGGTCATCAGCACAATCCCGTAAATTACAAGCTTGAACTGTACAGCCAGGTGTCATGGCTTTGGGATAGAAATAGATCAACATACGTTGACCTTTAAAGTCTTTAGAGCTTATTAGCTCTCCATCTTGGTCAGGCAACGAAAATTGAGGTGCTTTTTCACCTTCTTTAAGTGGATTAACCATAAATTAATTACCTATGTTAATAGTTTAATATTTTAATCGCTAATGGTATCAAAAACTTTGTGTCATCAATTTAACTTATCTTACTAAAAAAACGACTTGCTGCATCAATAGTATGATTGATTTCTTTATCTGTGTGCATAAGTGACATGAAACCTGCTTCAAAAGCTGACGGTGCAAAGTAAACACCTTCAGTGAGCATATGATGATAGAATTTTTTGAATAATTCAATATCACAATTCATTACATCTTGATAACTGCTTACTTCGGAAGCATTTGTAAAGAAAAATCCAAACATCGCACCCGCTTGATTAACCGCAAAAGGAACTTTATGCTGTCTGGCAGCGGATAAAAGTCCGTTTGTTAGCGTTTTAGTTTTCTCCTCTAATTCTTGATAAATACCTACGTCCATCAATTTGGTTAAGGTTGCATATCCGGCTGCCATGGCAACAGGATTACCCGAAAGCGTACCAGCTTGATAAATTGGTCCGGTTGGCGCTAATTGTTGCATGATATCTGCACGACCACCAAATGCGCCCACAGGCATTCCCCCTCCAATGATTTTACCTAAACAAGTCAAATCGGGGACAATGTCATAATAATCTTGCGCTCCACCTAGTGCTACCCTAAATCCTGTCATCACTTCATCAATAATTAACAATGCCCCATATTCATCACAAAGCGCTCTTAATCCTTGTAAAAACGATTTTTTAGCCGGGATACAATTCATGTTGCCGGCAACGGGCTCAATAATAATCGCGGCAATTTCATTTGGATATTGTTCAAACTGTTTTTTAACTGATTCAAGGTTGTTATAATCACATACTAAAGTATGCTTAACAAAATCATTAGGTACGCCGGGTGACGTCGGATGTCCAAAAGTAAGGGCTCCTGATCCTGCTTTTACCAATAGATAATCAGCATGACCATGATAGCATCCTTCAAATTTAATGATTTTATCACGCCCGGTAAAACCCCGTGCCACGCGTATTGCACTCATGGTTGCTTCAGTACCTGAGTTGACCATGCGTAGCATCTCTATCGATGGCATAAGTTCAGTGACTAAATTGGCGACTTTAGTTTCAATTTCGGTCGGAGCACCAAAACTGAGTCCATTACGCACAGCGTGAATGACTGCGTCAGCTACATCTGGATCATTGTGTCCAAGGATCATTGGCCCCCATGAGCCTACATAATCGATATAGGCTTTTTCATCAACATCATAAATATAAGCACCGTTGGCACGTTCAATAAATAAGGGTATTCCACCCACGCCATTAAAAGCCCGTACTGGTGAATTTACGCCACCAGGTAAAACGGATAAAGCTTGATGAAAGAATATTTCGGATTTTAATGATTTTGTAAACATATGTTGTATTCTCATTGAAGAAATATGGTGGTATTTATTCATAGTTTCAAAATTATTTCAAGCAACTAAACAAAAATTTAAATAATAGAGTTTTTCATTTTGTAATTTCTTTTTTACACAGTATATAATAAGCAGATCAAGACAGTAGGAGAATAAAATGGGCAATGCTTTACCAATTAATTTTACTGATGCTGCAGCGAATAAAGTAAAAGCGTTAGTCACCGAAGAAGAAAACCCAAATCTTAAATTAAGGGTTTATATTACAGGTGGAGGATGTAGTGGATTTCAGTATGGGTTTACTTTTGACGAGAAAGTAAACGAAGATGATTTAGCCATAGAGAAAAATGGGGTATCGTTGGTTATCGATCCTATGAGTTTACAATACTTAGTTGGCGGTACCATTGATTATGTAGAAGGATTACAAGGATCACGTTTTGTGGTTGATAATCCTAATGCAACAACGACTTGTGGTTGTGGTTCGTCATTTAGTGTTTAATCTTCAGACCCAAAAATTTTGGGTCTGCGTTCTAAGCAATAATTCATTTTAGAGTTGTTAATATCATAGATAAAAGTTACTCCAATAACATTTCCTTACCAAACTAATCTTGTCACTAAAAAGTTTAATTATAGCGCTATTTTTTGAGCATACTCAGCCGTTAGCTATTGATCCATTAAACATTATGGATGATTACATTATTTTTGTTCAAGCAGTGGATCTGACTTATCTAAAAAATTGAATTTTATTAAACAACTAAAACATCTTTAATTAAATGATTGATAAAGTTTTTTAGTAAAATGTTGATATAAGTTAGTAATAATATGCTTACAAAGGTGTCGTTAAGACAGTGATAAAATAAGTCGATGAAAGAAGGATAAAGAGAGATAGATGTGGTGCCCGGGGCGAGACTTGAACTCGCACGGCCAAAAAGGCCGAGGGATTTTAAATCCCTTGTGTCTACCGATTTCACCACCCGGGCTCAAAACGATTCGTTAAAAATAAATGCGTTTCGAATGCAGTGCATTTTACCCATCTTAATTTCTACGTCAATAGAAATTTAAAAAAAATTGATTAACCGCTCAATGTTTATCATATTTCCGTTTTATTTTAGTCTGTTTCTCTATAACCTTATCGTTGCGTTATAGAATTATTCTGTAAAAGTTGGTCTTGATTAATTCCTTATTAGGAATCTAATTTATTGGTGATCCATTTAACTAATTTCATTTTCCTTTCTCTTGAACAATAGACCCAATAACCTTTTATCACTGAGGGTATAGTTAATTTTATCAGCCATCTGTCATCTTTTTCGATATCATTAGGAAGAACAATGTCCCGTAACACAATATCGATGTCTGAATTAAGTTTTTTTACAATCCAGTCTGATAACGTCATATTGGCTTTTTTGGCTAATTTTTTCCATTTTATAAATTTTTTTTTCTGAGTATGAAAACAAAAACTTATTTGTTTAGTGTTTGAATCAGTAAACATATTTCTTTCCTGTTAAAACTTCATTAATTTTAAGATTTTAACCTCTATTCCTTAATAGATTAACGCATACTAGGTTAAGATTTTATTTTTGAGATTATTTTTTTGTTTTTAATGGCATTAAATTGATGCTTAAATAACAACAATTACTTGTCATTTGACTGGGTTCGGTCAACTTGAGGAACAACCAAGGATATTTACTCCATTAACATTTGATGTCATCTTTTATGGTTTGTATTTATAACAAACTGCTTACCCGTCTAAGTATATTGTAGTTCACCTTTTTTATAATGACATGAATATCAATTAATATTTAATCAATAATCATGCATGATTAAAATAATCGGTTTAGCATTATTTCTGATTTTAATCACTTAATCAAATTTATTTTGGCGATTAATATTAGATATTTCTTACATGTAACCTATTGAATTAAGTTAAAATAAGTAAATAATTTTAATTCTTTATTTAAGAAATGAATGGAAAAGCAAATTTTCGATCTGGCTTGAAAACCGATTTTTATCGAATTCATCAGACAACATCCTAACTAGGCTTAGGATGAGCGAAGGGTTTCTAGTATTCCTTAATTGTAATTATCAAACTGTCTATCTTTTAAGTAGCATAACAATATGAATTCTGACTCTTAGTTTCAATATAAGTTCAAATTTTTCACGTTTATTAAAAAAATTAAATTGGTAAATTCACTTTTCTTTTTTATTTTAAACATGTATTTTATATACCTGTTTTAGTAAGAGGAAAGAAAACAGGAGTAATAATGTTTTGTATTCAGTGTGAGCAAACAATAATAAAATCAAATGAAAAAGGGTGTAGTTATTCTAAAGGAATGTGTGGTAAAACAGCAGAAGTTTCTGATCTTCAAGATGTTTTAGTCGCCAGTTTGCAAAAGGTTTCATTTTGGGCGGCCATTTGTCGTAGACATGACATTGTGGACAGACAAATCGATAGATGGTGTGCACAAACATTTTTCTCAACGTTAACTAATGTGAATTTTGATGCAGACAGAATGTTGGCGTATCTTGCAGAAGCCGATATCTATTCTCAAAAATTAGAACAGCTAGCCAAAGTTGCTGTACTACAATTTAATGAACATTTACCTGCGTTAACCTATGTAGCCCAATTAAATTTTCCTAAAACTAAGCAAGAATTATTGGATTTTTCTTCTTTAGTGATGTTAAAGCACGATCAAGATAAAGTCGGAAAGGATGTCATTGGACTGCGCTTATTAGCACTATATGGATTGAAAGGGGCAGCTGCTTATATGGAACACGCTGCTGTTTTGGGGCAATTTAATCAAGATATTTACACCGAATATCATGAAATGATGAGTTTTCTTGGCGATAATCCTTCTGACATTAATAAATTATTTCAATTATCCATGCAAATAGGACGATTGAATTATAAAGTAATGGGAATGCTTGATGCCGGCGCTACCAATACTTTTGGCGATCCTATCCCAACTAAAGTCAATACTAGACCTGTTAAAGGTAAATGTATTCTTGTCTCTGGTCACGATTTTCATGATTTGCGTTTGATATTAGAACAGACTCAAGATAAAGGCATTAATGTGTATACACACGGCGAAATGTTACCGGCTCATGCTTATCCTGAGTTAAAAAAATATTCACATTTAGTTGGAAACTACGGTACAGCTTGGCAAAATCAACAGACCGAATTTGCTAATTTTCCTGGTGCTATCGTTATGACGTCTAACTGTATTATTAATCCTTTTACTAAAGGCTATGCAGAGCGCATCTTTACCCGAAGTATGGTTGGCTGGCCAGGTGTCACTCATATTGAAACAGATGATTTTAGTCCCGTTATTGAGTGTGCATTGAACCAACCCGGATTTGATTACACGGAATTAGAGCATTTTATTACTGTCGGCTTTGCCCGTAATACTTTATTAAATGTAGCACCAACGGTTGTCGAACAAGTTAAAGCAGGTAATATTAAGCATTTCTTTTTAATTGGTGGATGTGACGGCAGTAAAAGTGAACGGCATTATTATACCGAAATGGCAAATCAAGTCCCTAAAGATAGTGTTATTTTAACTTTAGGTTGTGGTAAATATCGGTTTAATATGCAAAATTTCGGCAATATTAACGGCATTCCTCGATTAATTGATATTGGGCAATGTAATGATGCTTATTCCGCAGTGCAATTAGCATTGGCGTTGGTTGAAGCTTTTGGATGTGGCGTGAATGAATTACCATTGACTTTGGTTTTATCATGGTTTGAACAGAAAGCTATAGTTATATTATTGACATTATTGTCGCTAGGTATCAAAGGAATTTATGCAGGGCCTTCAATGCCTGAATTTTTAACCGACAATATATTGAATATTTTACAAGATAAATTTGATCTTCGTATGACTTCTCAAGCCAGTAAAGATCTAAATCAAATACTAAATTATTGTGCAGCATAACAAAACTTAAACTGATTGTTATCCTCATATTGTTGATGAGGATAACACCATGATAATTTAGTTTTTTAACTTGGTAATAAAAATTTAATTAGTCATAAAAAGAGGGTTAATTTAATCATTGATATTGCCTATAATGTGAGATGATAAGTTTTTTAAGTAGATAGGAAAAATCAGTGCAATTATCAAGTTTTACCGATTACAGTATACGTGTGCTTCTTTATTTATCCACGGTAGATGGTGATCAGCTAGTCAGTATCGCAGATATTAGTCATTATTTTAAAATTTCTAAAAATCATTTGGTTAAAGTCGTTTATAATTTAAGTAAATTAGGTTATGTCGAGACCAAGCAAGGAAAAAATGGTGGCATTAAATTAAAAATAGAAAAAAAACTGATTAATATTGGTACTGTGGTTAGACAAATAGAACCGCTAAATCTTCTTAATTGCAGTTTATCATTTTGTCATATCAGTCCTGCTTGTCGTTTAAAATACTATCTGTCGGATGCTAAAGAAGCATTTTTGAAAGAGCTCGAAAAGTATACGATAGAAGATATTATGGATCCCAATGTGCAATTAAATAACTTTAACTAACAAGTTTAATTAGCTAAAGTTAATTTAATTAGGTGATTATTTTTTTAAGTGGGTTTTAAGCTGACTTATCTTTAGTTTTATTATATGGGTAGATGATGAGTTTATTATCAAACCATTCTGCACAAAAAATGTCTTCGACTTTTTCATATCCTTGTTTATGGATTTCCTGCATGAGCCAATCTTCATCTTTTTTGAGTTGTTCAAGATTATCTTGACTAATACAGCCATTTTCGATGATCAGTTCAGCAATATCTTTTTCACCTTTCTTAATAATGGTTAGCGAACCATTTAATTCATACCAAACTTGTTTTAATTGACTAAATGAGGATATTCCTTGTATGTTCACTAAAGTTTCAAAATCACGTACAGGCAAGTTTGCCTTGGCAAAATTATCTGTTAATAATTTTCCGTTTTTAACTAACTGAATTGCTTCACCGTCAATCGCATCTCTTAATCGAGAATTTTTTGATTTAATAAAGCGAATTAAAATTAATAACGCTGCCCAAATTGCTACAAGCCCAGCGGCTTCCCAAGCTGAAACGGTTGGACTGAGTAAAGCTCCCCCGACTAACGCACCGATTACCATACTACCAACCTGATCTAACTGAGACATCGGGGCAATTTGACTTTTACCCGATAGTTTCACGTAAATAAGCAAAATGATGAGTGCAAGTAAAAATTTCGGTGCCATTTGTAGTAAATACATTTCCAACCTCCAAATTAAAAAGTTATTTTAAGTGGCATTGATCCATGCCTTTTTAGAGAAATAAAAAATTAAATTTAAAATGGTCGAGATTAAATTTAGTGAGTTCTAATTTATGAAGAATTTTTGTTAAAAACGTGTTTTTTCTTGAAATGCAGGTTTTATTATATCTAATTTTTGAAAAATTAATGAGAAAATTATTGTCAGTTGGATTGTAAATTAATCAAATCTAAACTTGATTTTTTACTGATAGACGTTTATATATAATAGTGATAAGTAATGTGCTTATCACTAACCTACAACATACGAGGAGCTAATAATGGTACAAAAATTTGCTTCATACGGTAGTGATGTTTCAGCTGGCACTTATAAGTGTGCTGATTGCGGTTATACTTTTTCCAATCAAAGTAAAAAATCCTTGCCACCATGTCCGGATCATAACAAAAAACCACATATCAAAAATGGTTGGTATATTGTTTCAGGACAGGGCGATTCAGTAAAAGATCCTCATCCAGATAAAAAAAAGTAGATGACCATTGCTAAAATACATTCGCTATCTATGTGTTTTGGTTATGAATAGTATAAAAAAAGGAGCGTTGCTTGTTTTTCTACTTATGAAAGTTGCATGATGAAATCAGTAACGCTCTAATCATGATTTAATCCTTATCTTTATATGTAAGCTGATCTAAAAAAAGTGATTAACTTAAAGGTGTTAATAAGCGCAAAACGTGTTATCTTTTATAAGATAACGATTTTATTAAATCGAAAATAGTTGCGGATTTTCAGTTTTCAACATCACAATGAATTTTATAATTAGGCAATAAACAAAATATTAACGTAGTTGACTGTCTTTGCTGCCTCGACGATTATATAAAATCGCCGCTTTAGCAGACTTTTTATCCAGTTCTTGTTGGCAGTTTAAACAATATTGTACGCCAGGTAATGCAAGCTTTCGTGCTTTTGGAATAGGATCACCGCATTCAATGCAGAAATCAGCACTTTGAGCACCTTGTTTAAGTTGGCGTCTAGCATTTTCGATAGCATCTGCAATGGTGCTTTCAATTTGTTGATTAACGGCATCGTCAGATGCCCAACCACTAGCCATATTCGATCCTCCTAAAACTGAGATGGTTAGCTTGTGAAATGGTGATTTTTTAAGCTTTTTCAAGGGGTGTCTTTTAAAATCATTTTTATTGGAGATTATTATGCAACAATATGAGCAAGCAACATTCGCCGGCGGTTGTTTTTGGTGTATGGTCAAACCGTTCGATCAATACGAAGGTGTTATTAGTGTGGTGTCGGGTTATACGGGTGGGCATGTAGTAAACCCTACCTATGAACAAGTATGTCAAGGTGATACCGGACATACTGAAGCCGTTCAAATTACGTTTGATCCAAAGAAAATTAGTTATAAAAAGTTATTAGATATTTTTTGGCAACAAATTGATCCTACGGATCAACATGGTCAGTTTGCTGATCGAGGAGATTCTTACCGTCCGGTTATTTTTTATCATAATCAATTCCAACATAATTTAGCACTAGAATCGAAAAAAGAGTTAGAGGCAAGTGGTCGTTTTACTCACCCGATTCAAGTCGCTATTGAACCCGCTGTCGCTTTTTATCCAGCTGAAGAGTATCATCAAGACTTTTATAAAAAACAGTCACAACATTACAATCGTTATTATCAATTGTCCGGGCGTTCGTCATTTTTGTCACAGCATTGGCAAGATAAATCTAAACCTAAAAGTGAGTAAGTTATGCAAGATTACCCTCAGTATCGAAGTCAACAAAAATTAATACATTGGCTATCAGCAGTGCTAGTTATATTAGCGTTTTTGCTGATTATGTTTAAAATCATTCTATCTCATTTTTTGGGAGGGATGCCGAATATCTATTTGTTACATAAATCAATTGGTGTTTTAGTCTTCATTGTAACAATATGGCGTATTAAAGTAATTATCCAATATGGTATCCCTGATGTTTTAGATAAACATCAAAGACTACAGCGAATTTTATCAAAATCTACCCAAGGCTTTATCTATATTTTTCTGTTAATTGTTCCGTTATCTGGGTATTTGATGAGTAGTCGCCCGCTCAATGTTTTTGGTCTTGTTTCCATCCCTGCTATCGATATGCCAAATGAGTTTTATCTGTTTTTCCATAGCACTCATTTAGTCAGTTCATATTTGCTAGCCGTATTAATTTTGGTACATATTCTCGGGGCTTTATATCATTACTTTTGGCTTAAAGATAAAGTTTTACAATCGATGTTGGCAAAATAGTTAGCTTTAAAGGCTGTTTTGCTAATTAAGTTCTTCAATATTAGCTATTAGGTGACTTATGAATAAACTTACGAAAGACCAAGCCATTTCTAAATTAACCGCTATGCAATATCATGTGACGCAACAAAATGGCACAGAACCACCGTTTGAAAATGAGTTTAATGATAATCATGAAGAAGGATTATATGTCGATATTGTATCCGGTGAACCTTTATTTACTTCTTACGATAAATTTGATTCTGGATGTGGTTGGCCAAGTTTTTCTCGTCCTGTTAATGATCATCATATTCTTGAAAAAGCAGATAACAGTTATGGTATGCATAGAACCGAAGTCCGATCCGTAATAGGGGATTCTCACCTTGGGCATGTTTTTAATGATGGGCCTAAAGCGTTAGGTGGATTGCGTTATTGTATTAATTCTGCTGCTTTACGTTTTATTCCGGTTAATAAACTGGTCGAAGAGGGGTATGGGGAATATTTATCTCTTTTTGAAAAACATAAATCTTGATTTCCTATCATTCATTTATTGAATGATAGGCGTTAAATGGTAAATAATAAGATCAACAAACATTAAGGGTATGTTGGTTTAATTTCTTCTTTTAAATAGTGCATAACTTATCAGTAAAAAAACAAAACTGGTTATTAACGATCCTATGATTGGATAGATACCAATAACGATACTCATTTGAGCAAATAAGTTATCGGCTATATAGAAAATAAACCCAAAACTAATGCCGATGATGACCCTAACACCCGTTGACACACTTCGCAGTGGGCCAAATATAAACGAGAGGGCAAGTAACATCATGACAGCAACAGAGACCGGTTTTATGATTTTTTTCCAGAAAAGTAAATCATAATAGCTCGTATCTTGTCCCGAGTTGTGCAGATATTGTGAATATTTATAAAGTCCTGTAGCAGAAAGCGAGTCAGGATCAAAAGCAACAATGTTCAATTTATCCGGCGTGATGTTAGTTTCCCATTTCATGGACATCAGATTTGTTCCATTTACTTTAACCGGATCACTAAAGTCATTTTTTTCAACTTGCGTTAATGTCCATTCATTTTTTTTAAATATGCCATAATCAGCATGGGTTATAGACAATAATTGATTATTATCTGTCGCATAAATTGAAATATCGTTAATGGAATTATCGTCATTAACACGACCAATATAGATATAATTGTTTCCATCTTTTGCCCATAAACTACCTTGTTCAGCTAATAACGAATTGCCATATATTTTTACAGAACGCATATTACGGGCAGTTTGTTCACACTCAGGGGCTACCCATTCACCGATTGCCATAGTAATAATCACTAATGGTATAGCCGTTTTCATAACGGCTTTTGCAATTTTAAAACGGCTAAAACCAGACGTTTCCATAACGATAAGCTCGCTTCGAGATGCCAGTAACCCTAATCCAATTAAGGCGCCTAACAATGCTGCCATTGGAAAAAAAGTTTCCAGATCTTTAGGTGTCATTAAGGCCGTATATATACCAACTGAAAAAGCATCATAATCACCTTTTATTCTTCTGAGTTGGTCTATAAAACGAATAATCCCTGACAAGCTAATAAGTAAAAACAGGCTCAGACCTATTGAGCTTAAAATTGTTCTACCAATGTAGCGATCTAAAATCGAAAACACATTTTTCCCCTTTATGATTTACTGAATTTTAGACGAAGTTTACGCATGAAGATGCTATCCCAGCAATTTAATATCAATGCAATAATAAAATAGGTAATATTAATTAAGTAAAACCAAAATTCAGCATCCATACGGCCTTTCCCAGCATTTGCTTTTATTGAACTGGCTAACAGAAAATAGACCAAATAGAGCAGTAAAGCGGGTAAGATTTGCGAAAGCCTGCCTTGCCTTGGATTTGTGACACTCAGTGGAATAACTAAAAAAGCCATTAATGGAACGGAAACAATCAGTGTTAACCGCCAATAAAACTCAGCTTTGGTTTTGGGCGTTTTCAGCGTTTGCAATTCAGTTAATCCGAGCTGTTGTACATCAATTTTTTCATCATCACTATTCATATCCAATTCTTTAGGTTTGATAATTCCCAAATAATTATGAAAATTTGATATACGAAAATCTTGTAATTGTATGTTTCCTTCGTAACGATTGGCGCTTTCTAACGTAATAATTTGATTGCCTTCTTTGTCATGGCCGGTTTTGCCTTTATTCGCAATTATGATCGAGGGTCTTTCGTTATCTTTAGTTTTTACTTTAGCGATAAAAACATTTTCTAAATTGTTATTATTGACATTACCAATATAGATGACCGAATTTCCGTCAGGAGTTTGTTGAAATTGTCCGGATAATAATCCCGCTAAACTTGGATTTAATTTAGCATTTTCAATTAATTGACTTTGCTTGATATTTGACCAAGGCCCGAACCATAAAGTATTTAGCATTGTTAACGAGCAGGTGAAGATACATAGTAAAAAAACGACTTGATAAGTGACATTTTTTTTCACGCCGCAGGAATGCATAGCAACCATTTCACTGTCTGAATATAAGCGGCCAAATGTAATAAGCACCCCTAAAAAAAGACTTAAAGGTAAAATCAAATCAGCCATATTAGAAATACCCAAGACTAACAAGGGCATGATTAAGTCACGAGGAATATTTCCTTCGATCGCGCTCGATAAAATTTTAATTAATTTTTGAGAAAAGAAAATAAGGAGCAAGATAAACAAAATAGCACCTTGTGTTTTCAATGTCTCTTTAACTAAATATCGACGAATTATCACATTTTACCTATACAAAATTAAACGTTTTTTCAGATCTAATTATTATAAACTGAAATAAGAGTAATTAGTTATCTTTTTGTTGCTATCCCATGATGAATCGATAAAATATTACTATTCGCATTATCTTTTACACGAGAAACATTATGGAATTCTTAATCAAAAACAGTCATACTTTAACGAATCAAAAAACAGAATGTTTAGTTATTTCAATAGATTCAGGTAAGAAACAATCAGACATTGTTAATGAAATCGATGAATTGACTCATGGCATGATTAGCCAACTTATTAAAAGTGGTGATATTAGTGGTGAATTAGGAAAAACCACTCTGTTGTACCCTTGTATAACTGGTTTTACTCAAAAGTTATTATTGGTTGGCTGTGGCAAATGTAAAGAATTTGATTTTTCAAAAGCCAAAAAAGTGATTCAAAATGTGGTGAAAGAGCTAGTTGCTAAAAATATTAAGAGCATCACTTGGGATTTACTAACCGTCAATACTGCCTATAGTTCAATCATTGCAAAACAATTACCGCAAATTGTGAATGATATAACGTATCACTTTGATCTATTCAAAACGGAAAAAGCACCCAAACTGAATCTTGCTAAAGTTAATTTGATTTATGGTGATAAAGAACAAACGCAATCGATTAGTTGCAATTTACAACAGGGTAAAATTATTGCTGATGCTATCTTGGCTACAAAAACGCTGGCTAATATGCCTTCAAATATCTGTAATGCACAATATTTAGCAGAACAGGGTAAATTGCTAGACAAAACTTATGAATCATTAAAAACGACGTGCTTAGGTGAAAAAGAGCTCGCTAAATTAAATATGAATGCTTATTTAGCTGTAGGTCGAGGTTCACAGAATGAATCGATAATGACAGTTATCGAATACAACGGTGCAAAAGACAAAAAAGCGCAACCTATTGTTTTAGTCGGTAAGGGATTAACGTTTGATTCTGGTGGTTTGTCAATTAAACCAGCTGCAAGTATGGATGAAATGAAATACGATATGTGTGGCGCAGCTACCGTTTATGGCGTAATGCAAGCTGTAGCAGAATTAAATTTACCAATTAATGTGGTTGGTGTTATGGCTGGATGTGAAAATATGCCCGATGGTAATGCTTATCGTCCTGGCGATATTTTAACGACAATGTCAGGTACAACGGTTGAAGTGATTAATACAGATGCGGAAGGTCGTTTAGTTTTATGTGATACACTAACTTATGTTGAGCGTTTTAATCCAAAAGCGGTGATTGATATTGCAACGCTAACTGGTGCATGTATTGTGGCTTTAGGACATCATTATACGGGCGTGATGGGAAATGATGAAAAGTTAGTAACACAATTAGTGCATGCATCCAACAAAGCGGATGATAAAGCATGGGCTTTACCAATGGATAATGATTTCCAAGATCAGATTAAATCAACGTGTGCCGATATTGTCAATGCTGGTGGGCGTGATGGTGGTACGATTACAGCGGCATGTTTCTTGTCTCGTTTTACTCAAAAATACCATTGGGCACATTTAGATATTGCGGGTACAGCATGGAAATCAGGTGCAAACAAAGGTGCGACAGGGCGACCGGTTGCTATGTTGATTCAATATTTGTTAGATCAATAAGACGGCATTACTATTTTTATGAAAAAAGTGATTTTCTATCTGTTAGAAAACCAAACAGAAGCAAGCGAAACAGGCATATTGTTTTATGAAAAACTCGCTTGCCAAAAAATTGTCGAGGCATGGCAAGCAAAACAAAGAGTGTTGGTTGCTTGCCAAGATCAAGTTCAAGCTGAACGTATCGATGAATACCTTTGGCAACTGGATACCGATAATTTTGTTCCTCATAATTTAGTCGGTGAAGGAATGAAAGGGGGATCACCTGTTGAAATCTGTTGGCCTCAAAAACGCAGCAGTGGTAATCGTCAATTATTGATTAATTTGCAGGAACAGTTCCCTGAATTTTCTGGATTATATCATGATATTATTGATTTTGTGCCTGTTGAGGAACGATTGAAATCACTTGCCAGAAATAGGTATAAAACGTATAAAGAAAGTGGTTTTAATCTGAAAACAATACCCATATTATGTACATAATGGCTAGTATTGCTATGCTTGGTCATTAAGTTTTCAAACAGTAAATTTAATACTTTATGATAGTATTAAGCCAATTTATTGTTTATCTATTTTATAGTAGAATAATTCCATTTTTATGCCTTGAATTAGGATTAATGCATTTATATGAAAAATTCGACTTATAATCCACAAGAAATCGAACAGCCCATTTACCAACATTGGGAACAGAGCGGTTATTTTAAACCCAACGGTGACAAATCCCAGCCTAGCTATTGCATAGCGATTCCACCACCTAATGTGACAGGTAGTTTACATATGGGACATGCGTTCCAACAAACGATTATGGATGCGTTGATTCGGTATCATCGTATGCAAGGTCATAACACATTATGGCAATCTGGTACTGACCATGCTGGTATTGCAACGCAAATGGTGGTAGAGCGTAAAATCGCAGCCGAAGAAAGTAAAACCCGTCATGATTATGGTCGTGAAGCTTTTATTGAAAAAATTTGGCAATGGAAAGCCGAATCAGGAGGAAGCATTACTAAGCAAATGCGTCGTTTGGGTGATTCGGTTGATTGGGATCGTGAGCGTTTTACCATGGATGAAGGTTTATCTAATGCCGTTAAAGAGGTATTTGTAAGGCTTTATCAAGAGGATTTAATTTATCGTGGTAAACGTTTAGTAAACTGGGATCCTAAGTTACGTACAGCTATTTCTGATTTAGAAGTTGAAAATCGTGAAGTAAAAGGGTCTATGTGGCATTTGCGTTATCCCTTAGCTGACGGCGCAAAAACTGCTGATGGCAAAGACTATTTAGTGGTTGCAACTACTCGCCCCGAAACGCTATTTGGGGATACCGGTGTGGCTGTTAATCCTGAAGATCCGCGTTACAAAGATTTAATTGGTCACTATGTGATATTGCCTTTTGTTAACCGTCGTATTCCGATTGTTGGCGATGAACATGCTGATATGACCAAAGGTACCGGTTGTGTAAAAATTACACCTGCGCATGATTTCAATGACTACGAAGTCGGTCGTCGACATCAATTACCGATGATCAACATTTTTACATTTGACGGTGATATTCGTGCACAAGCTGAAGTTTTTGATACCAATGGTGAAGCAAGTGATATCTATTCAACTGATATTCCGTCTGAGTTCCAAAATTTAGAGCGTTTTGCAGCACGCAAAGCGGTCATTGCTGCATGTGAAGCTCAAGCTATTTTAGAAAAAATCGAACCGCATGATTTAACCATTCCTTATGGTGATCGTGGTGGAGTTGTGATCGAACCAATGTTAACTGACCAATGGTATGTTCGAGCTAAAGTGTTAGCTGAGCCAGCTATTAATGCGGTGAAAAATGGCGATATTCAATTTGTACCAAAACAGTACGAAAACATGTACTTTTCTTGGATGAATGATATTCAAGATTGGTGTATTTCACGTCAATTATGGTGGGGACATCGTATTCCTGCTTGGTATGATGAGCAAGGTCGTGTGTATGTTGGACGAGATGAAGCTGAAGTTCGACGTGAAAATAATTTATCTGACGATATTATTTTATCTCAAGATGAAGATGTACTTGATACGTGGTTTTCATCTGCGCTTTGGACATTCTCAACATTAGGTTGGCCAGAAAATACGGATGATTTAGCAACTTTTCATCCAACGAATGTTTTAGTTACAGGCTTTGATATCATCTTCTTCTGGGTAGCTAGAATGATCATGATGACCATGCACTTTATTAAAGATAAAGACGGCAAACCTCAAGTTCCGTTCAAAACAGTCTATGTGACTGGCTTGATTCGTGATGAAGAAGGGCAAAAAATGTCTAAATCTAAAGGAAATGTTATTGATCCTTTAGATATGATTGATGGCATATCACTTGCTGATTTACTGGAAAAACGTACGGGTAATATGATGCAACCTCAATTGGCTGAAAAAATAGCCAAACGTACGGAAAAACAGTTTCCAAACGGGATAGAAGCACATGGTACTGATGCATTACGCTTTACTTTAGCGGCGCTTGCATCAACTGGGCGTGATATCAATTGGGATTTAAAACGTTTAGAAGGTTATCGTAACTTCTGTAATAAACTTTGGAATGCTAGCCGTTATGTGCTAATGAACACCGAAGCACATGATTGTGGTTTCAAAGGTGGCGATCTGGCTTATTCATTAGCGGATAAATGGATATTAGCTGAATTTAACCAAACCGTAAAATCTTATCGTGAAGCTTTTGATTCTTATCGATTTGATTTAGCTGCTAATATTTTATATGAATTTACGTGGAATCAGTTCTGTGACTGGTATTTAGAATTGACTAAATCAGTATTAGCCAATGGTGGACAATCCGAACAACGTGCTGCCCGTCATACCTTAGTCATCGTTCTTGAGGCATTATTACGACTTGCACATCCAATTATTCCTTTTATTACAGAAGAGATATGGCAAAGTGTTAAACCATTAATGGCGATTAAAGCCGATACCATTATGTTACAGCCGATGCCTGCATTTGACAGCAAGCATACTGATGACCAAGCCGTTGCGGATATTAACTGGATTAAAGATGTGGTTATTGCTGTTCGAAATATTCGTGCTGAGATGAATATTGCACCAAGTAAACCATTGCAACTATTGATTCGTAAAGCTTCGCCTACAGTTCATCGAATCATCAGTGATAATATCAATTTCATTGAATCGTTAGCCAGATTATCCGAAATTGTATTATTAGATGAGGGTGAAACGGGGCCATTGTCAGTAACTAAATTGGTGGATGGCGCTGAGCTATTAATGCCAATGGCTGGCTTAATTAATAAAGACGATGAATTAGCGCGTCTTGAAAAAGAGATAGCCCGTATTGACGGTGAAATAGCCCGTATTGCCGGTAAATTATCGAATGCTAGTTTTGTAGATAAAGCACCGGCAGCAGTCGTTGCCAAAGAGAAAGAAAAACAACAAGGCTATATTGATGATAAAACCAAGTTGCAAGAACAATATCTTGCGATTAAAAATTTATAGTCTTGTCAATAAAATCTCTCGCTAAATTAGCGAGAGATTTTTTTACCTTGCTACATAACTGCTTATCGATGATATCTGAAATTGTATGTTAACTGATAGCTATCAAGGTCAATAAAGTACCTCCAGTATAAAATGATACATCTTGTATGTGCAATTAGACCATGAGCCGTTAAGGTAAGAAATGATATATTAAGATTAATATCAATGTCTTACAAAAAAAATTTGTATAGCTAATTTGCTTTTGAATTAAGTTTACTATATACTTCGAAAATACTTTTATGGGTTGTTAGCTCAGTCGGTAGAGCAGTTGACTCTTAATCAATTGGTCGCGGGTTCGATCCCCTCACAACCCACCATAAAAGTATGATTTATAAGTATTTTACGCTGTCTGTAAAATTGTGCCGTTAATGTCACTTGTGCTTTGTGTCGCAAATGTGACATTACTGCCGTACTGTAGCAAGTGTTCGGTGTTCAAGTGGGCGTATTTTTTCACCATTTCTATCGTCTCCCATCCGCCAAGATCTTTGAGCTTATAGAGTGGTGTGCCAGCTGGCCCACGTGTGACGTAAATCATGAAATGTGAAATCTTGTATACGGGACAATTCACTCGCCCTATTAAAATCACGACGATCAATGTCATAAACTCGTTTTAGCGTATCTCTCGTAAAAACATACTCACAATCATTTTTTAAACGTCGTTTTCGTATCAACGCTAATGCGTCTAAGTTTAATATCAGTGAACGAGCTTTACTTGATTTTGCATTATCATTTGTGACTGATGCTATCCTGTTAACTACATCCACATTATGCCATGTCATCGTAAAAATTTCGGTCATACGTGCACCTGTTGATTACGCAAAAGAACACACATCTTCATCAAGTCCAGACTTAAATTCTGAATGAGCAAAACCGCCTTTTCTCGTGTTATCCACCTAACCCGTACATTCGGCTTCTTGGATCGTGGTACATACGGAACGGCAACGATCCAGCCCGATTTATGCGCCAATGAAAACATGAGCATTATGTCCGCTCGATATCTGTTTAATGTCGCATTGGAGACGGGCTTGCCCGTTCTTTCAACTTTCACAGGTAAAGATTCACGGATTTCCTCCCCCGTGATTGATGATAATTCTCGACCAGAAAAATACTTCAACAAATATTCAGCTCGTGACTGTTTTGTTTTGAAACTTTTTTGATCTTGACCGTCTCGTAAAAATAAAATAACCGCATCTTCTAAAAATCTCTCCGGTTTTTTATTTAATCTCGACATCTCCCACAATTCAGACTTCAATCGATCATGATATTCTAACGCTTGTTTTTTGTCGGTAGTGCCAGTAGATCGCCTAATTCTTTTGCCACCCGGTGCGACGATGCCAATATGCCATACATCGCCTCGCTTTTTAATTGACATTTTTTTACCTCCTTTTTCTTAAAGGTTAGCCGGTTGGCTTTATGAAGCGATATAAATTTTTCTTCAAATTCTTTTTTATAGGCTAAACATTTTCAGATTTTCTTTCTGATTTAGATTGAGAAGAAAAACAATACTCTATTTTGTGTTCATATAGGTATGAGTACAATAATTTAGACATCTCCAACGCTTCTTTTAGGGTTATAATTTCCATTTTTATTACTTTATTATTGGTTATTTGATAAACGATACTCAATGCGTGTTGGAGCGTTTACCGCTAATGGGGCCTTAACAGTTGGTAATAAAATATCTTTAACTTGTTTATCTGTTTCATTTCATTTAAACAACTGTTATGTCCAACCTAAATCAAATGGGGGAGGATTAAAACAGACCAAATAGAATAATTCATAGGGGGTAGTAAATCTGTAAAATCGAGTTGAACATCTGGACTAATTTTAATGTTGGGTCATCACATAAAATGTGGCTCTCGTTTCGTATAGCGCAAAACAGTACTCGGTCGTCGTGTTTATCTAAATAAAACATGCAAGATCCACAGTAAACGTCAATGACGTGTTTGTCAATCATGTTCAAAATTATTATCCTTTAGGTAAAAGAGTGAAAAGGTTTGGTTACTTTTAGGTTAGTGGAGTTACAAATATGCTTATCAAGAGGTCTTGAGAATTAAAAAAGGGCGAACTGCCCTCTTTAATAATATACCTCAAACCTATTTGAGGTTATGCTCTTGTTCGTAAGCTCTTCTCATCTTTTGAATATAAAAAATTTCATGTATCATATTAACTGCTGAGTCAGTACTTATCGAAAAATACATATCAGGGAATAATGAAAAATAAGACGGGTTCCTTTTAAATGTTAAATATGGTTTTTTTTCGTTATCATGGAATAAGAAAAAATCCGTAGTAGATGTTTTTCCATTGGGTTTATTGGGGGTATTATTCGGTAATGAATTTTGCGTTTCATTTAAGGTGATCAACTGTTCTTCGTATGGAAGCTTAGCCCATTTTAGGAAAATGACTAATTTTTTAATCATTTCATCTGAGTGTTCATAAGTGATAATAGGCATCCCAACTATTGCATTACCTGCATCGTAACGGTACGAAAAATAGTCCCATTTTAAACTAGCGAATAATATAGCATCGGATGGACGAGGATACTTTTTTGAGCCATCCTCATTAAGCATAATAAATGTCACATCACTTTTATAATATTTATTTCCCCAAATTTGTGAAAAAATAGAGCTGCATCCACTTAAAAATAAACACATAAACAATATTGTTATTTTTTTCATAAAAATTTCCTTTTATTAGATTTACTTCAATCTTATTATATAAGGTACATAAATGTAAAAGGAATTCATTTTGCATCTGTATCGTAGGGTTACACCATTGTTTCAATCCAATTATTAGCGCTATAGCGACTGTTGTTACTATAAATTAATTACACTGTGCCAGTAACGTTTAATTTTCTAGAAACAATAACGATTTTTTCTTCGCAATCCTCGCGGTTCGCATCCAGATCTGGGATCTCAGCAAACTCCCAATCAGTTAAATCCTCGTCGGTTATGTCATTATTGTTGTTGTCATAAATGCGGATTTCGGTCTAATCCCAACAATCACTGCCTCGTTACATCCAACCAAATTTTCGTTTTTATCATCTATTAAATTATTGTTAACCCAATGCATATGTAGCTCCTAAAATGTTCAGATATTACTGTAGTTTTTCCATTTTATTTCTCCGCGATCGAATTAGATGGTTGTTTATTTTTAGGACCATCCCTTAGGATAGGGACGTCTGTTGGGGCGTCTATTCCGATTCGCGAATAACATCCGTTCGTTGAAATAACCGTAAACACAATGTTATCGCCGATAATAATTGATTCTCTGGCGCGTCTTGTAAGAACTAGCATTTCATTGCTGGTAATTTATTGATTCTTAAAACTAATTCCTCGCTGAAAAGTTTTCATGTTTGATACCCGCGAAGCGATGCATCAAATAGCAAATAATAATGATGCCGATTGGTCTATCCAGTAGGAACGGTTATAGCTCTCCCTATGACGTTATCAACTGTTTATTTATTTTGCGCTAGCTAGCAACGCGTACAGTGGGTGCCACATAGCGAGTGCAATCCAGAAACTCGACATCATTTGTACGAGTTTGTGGTAAAACTGGCAATAATTACACAAATTCTTCAGTCAAAATTGTGGTTATTAGGAGGTAACATGACTATTTTTTATCATTTATATCACAACGAATTCTATGATTTTAATATCAGTAAAATACCTAAAAACGCAATCGAAATTACTGCTGAATATCACAAAAAACTATTTAAGTAGCAAACAGCAAAATGCGTTATACAGCCGGAAAAACAAGGCCAGCCCGTTGCCGTAGATTTTTGTTTTAATAGCCGAACGGATTATCGCCGAAAATAACCTGAAAAACAAAAATTAAATGACATTACTAACAAAAAAATTGAGTTTTTACAGGATACAATTGATCTCGAAATGTCCGTGGGTGATAAGGTTACATAATTGAAATCGTGGAAAAATACCGAATACTATTAACGTGTATTGACGTTAATAGTGTTGATATTGATTCACGTACCCGCCTGATTAGCGTTTAGTACTGGTGGTAATGACGATATTTTGGTTTTTTTGAAAATATTTGCAGTATCGAAAAAATAAAATGCATTTTGGGTCTTTTTTCTATATTATATAATTTTTGTCGATAATTTTCGATTAGCAACAACCAATTTGCTCTCCACCTTTAGTGAGGAATCGTTCTTATCGCGATCATTGGTTTCAATTAGATGTGGCAGGGTGACGTGACGTAAATTTTTACGTCACCGCTGGTTCTGAAAATTTCAAACATATCTGCCCCGTATCTGATTGGCATTAGAAAATCAACCATTTTTTGAGCGGTTTTTAGCATGATAATATAGCCGGTTGTGCGAACCTCCCTTGGATATTGGGAAAACATTAAACTCGCCGAGTTTTATCTTTTTATTTTTTGCATACTCAACGTCATCAGTCTGTAAAAACATCCCGTTTTTTGTTTTTTCAAATGCACTTATAAAATCTAAAACTCTATTATCGAGGATAGCATCGTCCTCAATAATTAGCGCATATGGCAACCTCCGTTTTTATAATTTCTCTATACACCCCTATATGACTCACAGCGCAACCGATTTCTCCATTCGTCAAAAAACAATTTTTATAATCGTAAACGTTGGCACGTATAAAATTTTCATCTAATTCACGCCCATCAATTGCTGTTAAAATCTCAAAATCCATTTTTAATTTTTTACATAAATTAGTAATTCTATTCTATCTGTCAATCGCTCTATTCAACTTTATAACAAATGTTCTTATTAATTAATTTTTCACTAATATAATTTAAAATATCGTCGATTGTTAAATATATATATTTGATTGAATTGATTAGCGATAATTTATTCATAAATAACAACTATTTGTTTTCAGATATGTCAAAATTTACTATATTGTGTAATAAATTTTTGTTTGATATTATACATGAGGAGAGGTCACAAACGGTTTTGTAATGTAAATGTAAATGATATTTTGTAGGTGCGGTGATAAAATTAATAAGGAAATTTGAAATGGTTATTGATAGGATAGTTTGGAGTGTGGCATATTTGTGTCGTAAATAATATAAAATAAACTAAAATAATGTTAAAAGCTTTACATTTTCGGGAGCGATTATTGTCTATAGTTTATTGATTTATATTTATTTAATGGTTTCTTGATTTTCAAGAACTCGACACCCTTAATCAATTGGTCGCGGGTTCGATCCCCTCACAACCCACCATTTAATATTCCTTTTTAATAATTTTCTAGCTTTGATAGCTTTCAAGTTTACCTGTTTGTTCAAATTAGCATGATGAAATGAAACCATAATTAAGCTTTAATATTATTGATTAAGGTGTGATAGGTTAATAAAACATCAAAACGTTAAGGTTTTAAACTTAACCAGTAAATTTGTTTTTCAAATGACTATAGGTATTATTATGAATGCATATTTTTATCTTTTTTTCGCTATTATTTGTGAAGTTATCGCTACATCTTCATTAAAATTATCGAATGGGTTTACCCATCTTATCTATTCTATTATTACAATTGTTGGTTATAGCGCATCATTTTATATTCTTTCCTTAGCATTAAAAACCATTCCCGTAGGCATTGCTTATGCGATTTGGTCAGGAATTGGTATTGTGCTTATTAGTTTGATTGCTTGGATCTTTATGAAACAAACTTTGGACTTAGCGGCTGTAATCGGTATGGGATTTATCATGTTTGGGGTAATTATTATAAACTTATTTTCTAAAGTGTCAGGGCACTAATATTATTGATATCGATTTTGAGATGAATAATTAATCAGTATAACTGTCTGTTTTAATTAAGTTAATCAATGAATAAGGTTAGATGATTGAATAATCTTCAGGTTTAATGACTATTGAGTAAAAGCACGCTATTGACGTCATAATTAGATTATCAAAAAGTTTTAGTTATTACCTTCGTTTCAGTATAAAAAATTACATGCTAAGCTTGAATGGTTGCGTTTATCGCTATATCATAGCGCAGCTTAAAAAGACTTTAATCATCAAAATTATAAACGAGTCATCATGTTAATTAATGCTAAAAATATACTGGAAAAATTAAATCCTCATAACAAAATCAATTACGATTCTGTTTTACAAGAAGTCATTGCGGATTGGCAGCACGAAGCAGTTCGCCCTAAATTATTGATTCATAGTTGCTGTGCACCATGTAGTACCTATGTTTTAGAGTATTTAGCGCAGTATGCTGATATTACTATCTATTTTGCCAATTCGAATATTCATCCAAGAGTTGAATATGAACACCGTAGTCTGGTTCAACAAAAATTCATCAACGATTTTAACCTGAAAACAGGGCATAATGTCCAGTTTTTAGAAGCACCTTACCAACCAGCAGAGTTTGTTAAACAAGTTGGGCATTTGCGTGATGAGCCCGAAGGAGGAGTGCGTTGTCATCTCTGCTATAAAATGCGGTTAGATTTGGCAGCGATTAAAGCGCAAGAATTGGGATACGATTATTTTGCGAGTGCATTGACGTTAAGTCCTAAAAAAAATAGCCAGAAAATCAATCAACTGGGTTTTGAAATTCAAGAAATTTTTTCGGTGAATTATCTACCTTCTGATTTTAAAAAAAATAATGGTTATAAACGTTCTATCGAGCTTTGCAAAGAATATGATGTCTATCGACAATGTTATTGTGGTTGTATTTTTGCTGCTAAAGCGCAAGGCGTCGATTTAAAAAATGTTATTGCGATCGCTAAGCAGGGATTAGAAAAAATGAGTTAATACATATTATTATCCTCATAAAAGATACAAAAAAATAGTTAGTTCACCCTATTGAAAATGGTTTTAGCTAACTATTTTCTCTGATAGGAATTAATTTAATAGGATTTTAAAAACGCAACTTTAAAACAAGATATTTTTTAACCAAATTGATTAAAAAAAAGTAAGATTCGGCTATAATTATTACACATAAAAAATAAAGCGATATTGATTATATCGATTAAAAAGTAATGGATGCTTTGGGGATTATGTGCTGCTTATGTCAAAATTATTTAAATTTGGTTTAGATGTGGGTTCCACAACAGCGAAATGTGTTGTACTTGATGAGTTTGACAATTTTGTTTATACCAATTACATTCGTCATAATACACATATTGTGGCGACAGTCCTCGATTTACTTAATGAAATTAAACAGAAGTTTGGTAATAATATTTGTCTATCCGTCAAGGTAACCGGTTCGGCTGGTATGGGAATATCTGAAAAAGCCGATATTCCTTTTATCCAAGAAGTGGTGGCGGCATCGGAAGTTGTGCAGCGCAACTATCCCGAAGTCAGAACGTTAATTGATATTGGCGGTGAAGATAGTAAGATGATTTTCTTCTTTCCCGATCGCCCGCCCGATATTCGAATGAACGGTAGCTGTGCAGGTGGGACAGGGGCATTTATCGATCAAATGGCAACCTTATTAAACACGCCTGTTCAACAATTTGATCAACTCGCTCAACATCATGACAAAATCTTTCCGATTGCTTCTCGTTGTGGCGTTTTTGCCAAAACCGATGTCCAAAATCTCATTAGTCGTAATGTCTCAAAAGAAAATATCGCCTATTCTGTTTTACATGCTGTTTGTATTCAACTCGTTAATACCTTAGCACGTGGTTATGATATCGTTCCTAAAGTGATGTTAATTGGTGGGCCATTTTCCTTTATTCCAACCTTAGGTAAAGCAGCGCTTAATACGTTGAAATTAGGTGAAGATCAGCTAGTTGAAACGCCTTATCCAACATTGTTGTCTGCTTGGGGGGCGGCAATTCATCCGATTGAACGTGCTGAACTTTCAATTAATAGTTTTATCGAGAAATTAAATGCTTCAACAAAAATTGCAGTGAATCAATCTTTTCGATTATCTCCTCTTTTTAATGAAGCCTTATCATTTGATGACTGGAAAAAAAGACGGAAATATATCGATATTCCTCGATTAAATATCGCAGATTATAAAAAGCAAAATGCTTTTTTGGGCATAGATAGTGGTTCAACGACAACCAAAATTACGTTAATTAGTGAAGATGATGAACTACTGTTTACTTATTATGCCCCCAATAACGGTCATTCAATAAGTGCACTGATTAAAGGATTATCTCAATTAAAAAAAGAAATTGAGACATCCAATAAAGATATTGTGATTTTGAGAACGGGTGTCACCGGTTATGGCGAAGAGTTATTAAAAGCCGCATTTGGTATTGATGATGGTTTAGTTGAAACGATGGCGCATTTTGCCGCAGCAAAGCATATTGATCCAGATGTCAGTTTTATCATGGATATCGGTGGTCAAGATATGAAAGCCATTTTTATTGCCAATGGTGTGGTTAATCATATCGAACTTAATGAAGCTTGTTCATCAGGGTGTGGTTCCTTCATTGAAACTTTTGCTAAATCATTAAACTCAAATACCATTGATTTTGCCGATGCGGCCTGTCAATCAACTCATCCCTGTGATTTAGGTACACGCTGTACTGTGTTTATGAACTCTAAAGTTAAACAAGCCCTACGCGAAAATGCCACCATGGGGGATATTTCGGCTGGACTGGCGTTTTCAGTGATTAAAAATGCAATTCATAAAGTGCTTAAACTGCACGATATGCGTAAATTAGGTAATAATATCGTCGTACAAGGTGGAACCTTTAAGAATCCTGCTGTTTTTCGAGCCTTAGAACAATTAACCGGTGCGCAAATCACCAGCTCAAATATCCCTGAATTAATGGGCGCCTATGGCTCTGCTTTAGTGGCAAAAAATTATTTTGTTGAAAATAATACACCTTCACAATTTATTGGGCTGGATAACTTAGCAAAAGCTGAAGATAACAAAGCGAAACCTTCTCGTTGTAAGGGGTGCGAAAATAATTGTGATATTATGATCTACCGTTTTGCCAATGGACAAAAATATTATTCCGGTAATAAATGTGAACGTTTCTTAAGTAATAATCAATATAAAGATAATCATGCCTTTAACATGTTTGATTATAAAAACACGCTCTTGTTTGATCGAATCACTGTCGAAAATCCTCAAGCAAAAATTAATATAGGCATACCTCGTGTTCTTGGACAGTATGAAAATTTTCCTTTTTGGCATACGTTATTGACTCAAAGTGGTATCAACGTAATACTTTCACCTTATTCGACCCATAAAATTTATGAACAAGGAGCAGGTACAGTAATGTCTGATAGTATCTGTTTTCCTGCTAAATTAGTACATGGGCATATTATGGAATTAGTTGGTCAAAAAGTGGATCGTATTTTTATGCCTATGGTCGTATTTGAATCATCCCAGTTTGATAATGCAGTAAATAGTTATAATTGTCCTATTGTGAGTAGTTATGCAGAAGTCATACATAGTGCTATCAATCCAGAATTAAAATATGGTATTCCGATTGATTATCCTGTGATGAATTTCACGGATGTGAAGTTACTCAAAAAAAGTTGTGTTCAATATTTACGGTCATTAGGTATAGCGAAAAAAGTCATTGATAACGCCTTTTCGGCAGCATTAATGGCACAGTCGCAGTTTAAACAGAATCTTTACAACAAAGCGATTGAAGTATTAGATAATGCCAAACAAACAGGGCGATATGTATTTATTTTAGCAGGACGGCCTTATCATAGTGATAGTTTAATAAACCATAAAACACCTGAAATCTTAAATGCGCTTGGTTGTGATGTGATTACTGAAGATTCTGTATTAGGTGGCATTAGCCGGTTATCACCAGAACTTCAAATTTGTTCACAATGGAGCTACCCGAATCGTTTATATGCTGCCGCTTCATTCGTTGCAGAGCAACCCAATAATATCCAATTTGTTCAGCTTAATTCATTTGGTTGCGGGCCTGATGCTATTGTTACCGATGAGTGTAAAGCAATTTTAGAATCAAAAGGTAAAACCGGTACGATAATTCGTGTTGACGAAATTACCGCAACGGGTTCTGTTAGATTACGTTTACGTTCCATTATTGAATCGATACGAATGAATCATCAGCAACCGTTAAAAACAGATGAAAGTAAAAAAACGGCTATTTTTAGCAAGCAAGATAAGCAACGTCGTACCATTTTAGCACCGTTTATCTCCGATTTTTATTCTCCGCTTTTAACGCCAATTTTTGCGTTATCGGGTTATAAACTGGAAACATTACCTAAACCAGATAAGCGTTCAGTCGAATGGGGATTAAAATACTGCAATAACGAAATCTGTTATCCAGCAACAATTATTGTTGGAGATATTATTAAAGCATTGCGTTCAGGTAAATATGACCGTAATGATGTGGCAATAGGGATAACTCAAACGGGTGGACAATGTCGAGCGAGTAGTTATTTATCGTTGATCAAAAAAGCGATGATCAGTAATGGTTTTGAAGATATTCCCATAATTTCACTTAGTACTGGAAATATTAATGAAATAGAACAACCTGGCTTTAAGCTAAATTGGTTTAAAACATTACCGATAACTTTTTTTGCGATGCTTTTTGCTGATTCACTATCAAAAATGTATTACGCCATTGCGCCAAGAGCGAAAGTTAAACAACAAGCTGATCAGCTTAAAGCGCTTTATATGCATAAATTGCAACAACTTATTCAACAAAAGCAAGGTAAAAAGGCCATCTTCGAACTATTAACGCAAGCCGTTCTACACTTTAATCAAATTGAAACACACCATAAAGATTGTCCACAAATCGGTATAGTGGGCGAAATTTACGTTAAATATAATAGTTTTGGTAATCAACACAGTGTTGAATGGCTTGTCGAGCAGGGTATTGAACCGGTTATTCCACCAATGATTGAGTTTTTTGCGCAATGTTTTGTTAATTATGATAGTAATGTCAATAATTATCTCTCATCAAAGAGTTATATCTCTTATCTAATATCCTTTTTTGAAAAGATTGCATATCGGTATATTGATAAAACAAATAAAATTTTGTCCCAATTTAAGTATTATCAACCTTTCCATAATATTCGCGATATGTCTAAAAAGGCTGAAGAAATCTTAAATCTGGCGAATCAATATGGTGAAGGTTGGTTGATTCCTGCTGGCATCATGACATTTGCTGAACAGGGAATTAACAATGTTATTAGCCTGCAACCGTTTGGATGTATTGCAAATCATGTTGTATCTAAAGGTGTTGAAAAACGAATGCGAGATCTTAACCCAAAACTCAACTTACTCTATTTAGACTTTGATGATGGTGCAGGCGAAGTAAATGTGCTTAATCGTTTGCATTTTATGGTAAGTTCATTAAAGTATACCCAGTTACAACGGATTGTTTAAATGTTAAAGTACATGACGATTCAGTGTAAGTAATAGTAAAAAGATAATTTATAAAAGGATTGTTTGTGTTATCAATTTATCAATTAAAATCCCGATTTCAATCGTTACTTCGTCCCTGCGTTGAGAAATTTTATAATGCGAACATTACCGCTAATCAAGTCACCTTATTCGCTTGTATGGGCTCTATTTTTATCGCCTTGATTGTGAGTTATTTTATTGAATATCTTTGGCTATTTTTCTTGATTCCAGTATGGATGTTTATTCGAATGGTGCTCAATGCCATTGATGGCATGTTAGCACGAGAGTATCATCAAAAATCTAATTTAGGCGCATATTTAAATGAAATAACGGATGTTATTTCCGATTGTGCGCTATTATTAGTATTTATTCAGGTGCCAAGTGTCAATACTGGTTTAGTGATATTGATTGTGTTACTGTCTTTTTTAACTGAATATAGTGGTGTTTTAGGGTTACTAATTGGTGCATCCAGACGGTATGACGGTCCAATGGGAAAAAGCGATAGAGCTTTTATTTTTAGCTTAATCAGTTTAGGCATTGCTACCGGTTTGTTACCATTGAATTGGATAAATACGTTATTAGGAATAATTATTTTTTTACTCATATGGACGACTGTGAATCGAATTCGAAAAGGTTTGCAAGAAGCTAAAATTTAACAAGGAGTTGTCGATGCGTCAACAGCAACAAAAAACATTCACAAGCCATGATGGATGCCAAATATTTTATCGCTATTGGCCGGCAATAGATGGCGATATTCAACCCAAACAAGCGATTGTGCTTTTTCATCGAGGACATGAACATTCTGGTCGAATAGCGCATCTTGCCGACGAACTTGAATTACCTAATTTTCACATTTTTGCATGGGATGCCCGAGGTAATGGACAATCAGAAGGTGAACGAGGCGATGCCCCCAATTTTGCTACGCTGATCAAGGATGCGAATGCTTTTATTGAACACATTACCCATGAATATAGTTTAAGACAACAAGATATTGCAATAATTGCACAAAGTGTGGGTGCCGTCATTGCAAGTGCATGGGTACATGACTATACCCCTAATATTCGAGCCTTAGTACTAGGAGCGCCTGCTTTTCGTGTAAAACTTTATGTTCCTTTGGCAGTGCCTGGTTTAAAATTATTATATAATCTGAAAGGTAATTTTTTTGTTAATAGTTACGTTAAATCTGGATTATTGACTCATGACAAACAACGAGCAGAATCATTTAATCAAGATCCATTAATCACTCGACCAATTTCAGTCAGATTGCTACTTGATTTATATTCTGTAGCTGATCGTATTGTTAAAGATGCTAATGCAATAACAGTGCCAACTCAAATACTTGTTTCTGGTTCTGATTTTGTTGTCAGACGCAAACCTCAGAAACAGTTTTATGAAAATTTAGGTACAACTCAAAAAGAATTTCATATCTTGCCTAATTTTTATCATGACACGTTTGGTGAACAAGAACGCCATATCGCTATTGAAAGAGCAAGGCGTTTTATTATAGGGTGCTTTGCAAATCAACCTAATATTCCTTCTTTGGTTAACGCAGACCTTGTTGGTTATACTAAGCAAGAAGCCGATAATTTATCATTGCCTGTTAAGGGAATAGTTAAACCCCTTTATTGGAAATTCATCAAAGCTAATTTGAAATATGCCAGTAAAATTTCTGATGGTATCAAACTTGGAGTTGAAACTGGGTTCGACTCAGGTAGCACATTGGATTATGTTTATCGTAATCAACCCTCAGGAAGTTCAAAATTAGGTCAGTTTTTTGACTATATTTATTTGCAATCAATGGGTTGGCGAGGAATTCGGCAACGTAAAATACATCTTGAAGAATTATTAAAATTAGCCATATCGCAATTACAAAAACACGATAATATCGTCAATATTGTTGATATAGCAGCAGGTCATGGACGTTATATTCTTGAGACTATTAATCAATTAGCCAAGAAACCTGATTCAGTACTCCTTAGAGATTATAGCGATATTAATATTCGTGATGGTCAAAATTTGATTACTGAATTAGGCTTGAGTCACCTTGTTCAGTTTGAAAAGGGCGATGCTTTTAACAGACAGCAGTTAGCTGACCTATCGCCTAAACCAACATTAGCTGTCGTTTCTGGTTTGTATGAATTGTTTAGTGATAATTCATTATTACGTGAGTCTTTATCGGGTTTAGCGGATGCTATCCCCAAAGGTGGATATTTAATTTATACCAATCAACCTTGGCATCCTCAACTTGAGTTTATTGCCCGAGCATTAACTTCACATCGTGACGGGCAACCATGGATAATGCGCAGACGGACACAGCTTGAAATGGATCAACTTGTCATGGCAGCAGGCTTTCGAAAAGTCACAATGCGTATTGATCAGTGGGGGATTTTTACGGTGTCATTAGCTCAGCGCATTGATTAATTGATTAATGTTATGATGAAGCAGTGTTCTATTCAATTAAACATTAACAAATGTTTATGGCTTATCGGGTTAACGGTATTCTTCTTTGCTAGTTACAATTTTAGCAATGCATTCACAGCTGAACGTAATGATATCAGTAGCATTGTTTTTGATTGGGAAACGCTCATACCACTTTGGTCATGGACGATTGTGCCCTATTGGTCGATAGATTTAATGTATGGACTTGCTATATTACTAGCAAAATCGAATCAGTCATTAAAAATACTTTGCTTTAGATTATTAACCGCACAAATTATTTGTGTCTGTTGTTTTCTTCTTTTCCCACTTAAATTCAGTTTTGATCGTCCAGCTATGGACGGATTTTTTGGTTTACTTTTTGATTTTCTTATGGGATTTGATAAACCTTTTAATCAAGCCCCATCATTACATATCACATTACTTATTATTTTATGGCAGTTCTATGCTAATTATTTTCAGACTTTTTTCCGTAATATTTTGCATATTTGGTGTTTGTTAATTGCGCTATCGGTATTAACAACCTGGCAACATCATTTTTTTGATATCCCAACAGGTGTATGGGTAGGTTGTTTGTGTATTTGGTTATGGCCTAATAATGGAATATCGCCATTAAAATTCACGTCTTTATCAAAACAGTACCGTTGGGCTTTTATTTATTGCTGTTTAACTCTGTTAACCATGAGTTTGGCCATTTATATGAAGGGGTGGGGACTTTGGCTATTTTGGCTTTCTGGGGCATTTTTGTTGGTCGCCCTTAATTATTTATTGATAGGTGCAAAAGGATATCAAAAACAATCTAATGGGCATTTTTCACTCGTCGTTATTTTATTATATTTCCCTTATTTTATCATTATGTGGATCAATTCACGTTTATGGACGATTCGGTACCATCCAAACAATTTCATTGAGGATAACGTTTATTTAGGTAGAATTCCTTCAACCTACAATCTGAAACACAATCAATTTACAACTATTGTTGATTTATGTGCAGAACTGCCGATAGGTCAATTTAAAGGTAATTATATGCTAATGCCAATTTTGGATATGACACCGCTCACGCAAGCGCAATGTCAAATGACGGCTGAAATCATTGAACAATATCGACTGCAAGGTCGATTGTTAGTTTGCTGTGCATTAGGTTATTCAAGAAGTGCGACAGCAGTTATCGCGTGGTTGTTGTGGACTCATCGAGCCAAGGATGTTGATGATGCGATAGCTAAGGTAAGAACATGTCGGCGTAATATTGTTATTTCAACTAGACAACGGTTAATATTAATAGAATGGAGCAGAAATCTACATGCTGAAATCTGATCATAATAGAAAACAGTTTCACACCAATCAAACTCAAATTGTGACATTGTGTAGTTTACTTTCTTTAAGTAAGCAAATTAATATTTTTTCTGGGTTATTAACAATTTCTGCGTTGGTCATTGGCTTTATTTATCTGGCAATTAATGATTCAAATCTGATAAGTTTAATCTGTTTTTTTGTTTTTATTTTTGGCTTAATAAGTCAATATTATGCACTTAGGACTAATTTCGATATCAAACTTTTTGAATATTCGACGCCATATATTCAGGAACCCTCAATAGTGTTGAAAGAGTTAGATCATGCGCTTGTAAAATTAGGTTTAATTAAATCTGATCTTTCTAAATCTCGAACAATGTATGAGCGCGAAAAAGGGACATTACGACTTTTCAAAATTCAAATAGTGACAGTGATGATCCAACTTTTACTCTTTATAGGCGGATTTGCCAGTCGTATTATTTATAATTTATTGTAAAATGATTTCAACATTCATTTTTAAAGTATTAAAAGAATCAGTAATTTGAGGAAATAGATGTCTAACTATCAATACCATACTTTATTGTTATTTTTGGGCGTTACTCTATTTTTAATCGTTGCTTCGTTAATTGGACTCACGTTAAAACATCGAATTCGATCACCTAATCGCGTTATTGATAATTTAAATACTCGCATTAATGCGTGGTGGGTCATGGTGGCGATTTTAGGTACTGCTTTTTTGATCGGAAAATTAGCCGTCATTTTTTTATTTTTTGTGGTATCGGGTTTAGCATTACGAGAGTTTCTTAATCTGACCAGCATTAGCCGATATGATTATTACGTTTTAATATTTGCTTTTGGAATAGCGTTGCCGGCGCAATATATTTTAGTTGCTGTTTCATGGTATGGTCTATTTAGCATATTCATTCCAGTATATGGTTTTTTAATTCTTTCTATTTTAGCCACAATTACCGGATCCTCATTTAAATTCTTAGACAGAACGGCCGAAGTACAATGGGGATTAGTCATCACCGTATATAATATCTCTTGTGTGCCTGCCTTATTGTCACTCCAAATTGATAACTATCACGACCGAAATTTATTACTTATTGCTTTTTTGGTGTTAGTTGTTCAAATGTCAGATGTTTTGCAGTATGTCTTTGGTAAATTATTTGGTAAACATAAAATTAGCCCAAATCTCTCACCATCCAAAACAGTGGAAGGATTTATTGGTGGCATAATTACAGCCAGTTTTATTGGTAGTTGTCTGTTTTGGATTACGCCATTTAGTTTTATTCAAGCTGGTTTAATTTCTCTCATGATCACCTTGCTTGGATTTTTTGGCGGATTAGTTATGTCTGCCATAAAGCGTGATAGGGGGGTAAAAGATTGGGGTAACCTAATTGGCGGACATGGTGGTGTACTTGATCGTTTCGATTCAATCTGTTTTGCTGCGCCTGTTTTTTTTCATGTAGTTAGATATTATTGGGCATAAAATAGTATTAAGTTTAAATTAATAAAAAGCTTTGTATAAATTATAAAAATTTATATCTAAAAATGAGCAAAACAGATTATTTTATGATATAAATACTAGGTATTGTATTAACTTAAGATAGAAAGAAGGACTTAGTATGTTAAAAGAGCAAATGGTAGTAAAAAATTCAACCGGTCTTCATGCGCGCCCAGTAACGGCATTAGTTAAATTAGCCGGTCGCTATAAATCATCAATTGAGCTTGTTTATAACGACAAAGCGATTAAACTAAAAAGTATGATGGGGCTGCTAGGAGCAGGTGTAAAAGGTGGTTCAACTGTTGAAATCATCTGTGATGGAGAAGACGAGCAAGCAGCAATGGATGAAATCCGCGAATTATTTGCTACTGGTTTTGGTGAATAATTGATAAATCTTTATCAAAACAGAATGTTATAAACATATATATTCCGTCGACTTAGGTCGACGGAATGGTTTTAAAAGGGCGAGAACTGAATACTTTTAAGTAGAACTATTTAAAAAAATTAAGCTAATCTTTGATGATTGAATTTAATTCGTGTGGATCAATAGATGGCAATAATTTTGTAAAACCCTTAGTTAAATATATCAGATAGAAAAATCCAATAGCGAGCCAAATTAAACCAACTATCATGGCTGTCGCATCTAAACTAGTCCACAACCATAAAGAAAGTAAAACACCAATTGCCGGTAAAAGACCATATTTGATGATTAACGCGAGTGTTTTGGTTTGACCTTCACCTAAATAGCTTTTAATTACACATAAATTGACAAAAGTAAATGCGACTAACGCCCCAAAGCTAATCATTGAAACAACCAATGTTAAACTTAACACCAACGATAATAATGAAAAACATGCTACAAATATTATAGATAAATAAGGTGTTCTAAAACGAGGGTGGATACGATAAAAGATCTGCTTTGGTAATACGCCTTCACGACCCATTGCATAGAAGATCCGTGAAACACTGGTTTGTGCAGTCATTGCAGAGGCAAACACACCTGTTAAATAAGCCGCTTGGAAGAAGTTATACATAAACTCTCCACCTAACCGGCTAATATCACCCACACGACGAACAACTTCTAAACTTGCGGTATCTTTATTTTCTGCAAAATCAGTCCAATTTGGATAGGCTAAATGAGCACAATAAGAAACGACTAAAAAGATACATCCAGCAATAAGGACAGTCCAGATAATTGCTCTTGGTAGCGATTTTTGGGCATCATTCGATTCTTCAGCTAATGTCGCAATAGCATCAAACCCTAAAAAAGCCAAACATAATATTGCTGCACCAGATAGTAATCCGCTAAAATCGCCAGCATTAACTGATAATGGTTTCATCATAGCATCAGGCGTTAAATTAACGTTTGTAAATGTCAAAAAGATAAATAAACCGATAAAAATCATTTGAATGATGATCAAAGTGAAATTAACCGAATTAATTAGTTTAATTCCCAAATAATTGAGTAAACTTACGCCAATTAAAGATCCTAAAACAAATACGGGTGCAGGAATCGCTGGAAACGCTTCGTTTAAATAAATACCTAAAACCAAATAATTTAAAATTGGTAAAAAAAGGTAATCTAAAATTTGAGCCCAACCAACCAAAAAACCGACTTTTCCACCAAAAGTACGTTGTACATACGAATAGGCTGAACCAGCAATTGGTAGCTTATTGGCCATACGGCAATAGCTCAATGCTGTGAAAAAGATCATTGCTAGAGTGATAATATAGGCTATAGGTAAGTGTCCATTACTTGTAACAGTGACTTCCCCATAAGTGGTAAAGATCCCCAAAGGAACCATATAAGCTAAACCAAATGCAATCAATGCAGGTGTGGTTAAAACTCGTTTCATTTTTATTGCGGACATGACTAACTTTGCTCCTCTGTCCCAAAAAACAATAAAAAACTACTAAGTATAGTTTTGCCTTTTTACCCGCTAAAAGCGGCAGGGAATTCTCCCATATTATTATAATTATGCAAGTTAATTTTTATTATATTGACATTAAATTATGCAAATTTTGAATTAGATCATTCAATATGAATTATTTCTAAACAAATCTTAATAAAAATTGATTATTTAAACTCGTAGACGTGACCTATATTTAGGTTCAGCGTTCTATTATAGATAAGCATAGAAGGATAAAAAATTGAAAAAGCCAAGGTAATTTGTTCATAAAATATATTGTATTTTAAATTGGAGAAAAAGAGATTATTGTGGATTTGATATGAAGTAGTGAAAAAAATATTTATAGGAAAATTATTGTTCAAAGTTATTTCTAATAACAGTGATATTTTGGATGAATGTTTTAAAATGTAAGAAAATTTAAATCAAAAGTAATTTTGATTTTCCTTGTTACAGATGTGCAACCAAAGCATTTACCATTATTCTTACTTTCAGTACTGATTGCTAATGTATATAGTAATTAAATTATTAAAACTAACAAGAAACTAATTATCCGTTCTAGGTGGGGAACAGCTTGCTTATTTGCTAACGTACCTATTATTCATATAAACGATAAAGACGTAATGACTAAACAAAAATAAAGCCAACGGTTAGGTTGGCTCTATTTTTCAAACTATCTAAAGCTATAGTTTTTACGAGTCTTGTTGATAAACTGTTTTACCACCGACAATAGTCGTTAACACTTTCACATTTTGCATATCGGTTGCTGGAATGGTAAATGGATTGCGATCTAGAATGATCAAATCAGCAAATTTACCTTTTTCAATTGAGCCAATATACTCATCTTGTTTTAGCACATAAGCAGCGCCAATGGTTGCGCAGCGTAAAACTTCGGTCGCGGTTAAATTACGGTCACTGTTTAAACGTGGGTGCTGTGCATCAATTTGTCGGGTCATGGCTATTTGAAAATCATACCATTCATTTAATGGATCAATTGGCCAATCGCTACCAAAGGCGCAGTTGACGCCTGCATCGATATATTGCCCGTGGGCTTCTAAACCGTAATAGCGCTTTTCGCCAAATAGTGTTTGATATTGTTCAACCATAGCCGCACTACAGCCTGCCCATTGGAATGAAAACACTACACAAGCATTTAATTGCTTATACCTTGCATATTGATGCGCAGCACTAAGTTCATTGTGCGCTGTGCTTGGGCGGATATCGGCATCTGGTAATGCTTGGCGCATTTTTTCGATTGCATCAAGCACTACTTCAATGGCACCTTCACCAACAGTATGCATATGAGGATGAAAACCGGCACGAGAGGACTCTAAAATTAAAGCATTTAGCATCTCAGTTGAATAGTACAAATCACCATAACGATCTTTTTCATCTTCAAGCTGATAAGGTTGCAATAGTCTTGCTGTCATTAATGGTGCTTGCATTACCCCGTCAACAAACAGTTTAGTATGTGAAATTTTAATACCGGGCTTAGGTTGCCAATTTTTATCATCATAACGGTTTGCAAACTGTTTAACTTTTTCGAGTAATGCCAGAATAGCTTCAATGGATGTAACATCATCTGGCGGTAACTCTCGTGCACCAAATAACCGAATGGTAAGTTGATCTTGCTGTTGCAACTTTAAAAAGGCATCGGCTTGCGTTTCAGTTATCCGAGCGTCCATTACGGCTGTTACGCCTTGTTTGTTTAATTCTGCTTGTGCTAATTTAGCAATATGTGCGGCTTGTTCTTCCGTCAATTTTGATATGCTGTCAAAAGCTCGCATAGCCGGTGCATCTTCTAAAATGCCATTAAGTTCACCGTCTTGTGTTCTGCCAATTTTTCCATCTGTCGGTTCGGGTGTGTTTCTATCCAAACCAAATTTTTGCAACGCAATACTATTAGCAACTAACGTATGACAATCGTTAGAAAAAAGGATTACGGGTCGCTGAGTATTGAGTTTATCCAGATCGAAGCGGGTAATATCGGTACCAATTGGTAACACTTCTTGCCTTAACCAGCCTCGAACTTGTAGCCATTGTGTGCTATTATTCTGACTGTCTTTATCCAAGTGTTTTTGAATAATTGCTAAAGTATCCTCAACGGTTAAACTTTGATAATTCAAATTACATGAGGTCAATTGCATGCCACCCCAAAAAGTATGAAGGTGTGAGTCGATTATCCCCGGCATCATCGTTTTACCATGAAGATCGTAAATTGCTGTATCATTATCAACATAGTGATGGCTATTTATTTCATCTGTGGAGCCTGTTGCTATTATGTAACCATTTTTGATTGCTATCGCTTCACAAACTGTATCTTTTTTATCTGCTGTATAAATATAGCCATTAATATAAATAACATCAGCTTTAACCATTATTTTTGATTCCTTAAATAAAGAACGATATAAAAGGTGAACGATACCAGATTTATAAAAAATTTGTCAAATGCAATAATTTTCTTTATTGTGTAAAACGATTATGCTACATATAATCTCTATAGTTACAGCGTCACAAGGTGAACAAATGAAATATCAACAACTCGAAAACCTTGAATGTGGTTGGAAGTGGCACTATTTAGTAAAAAAACATCTAGAGGGCGAGCCAATAACTCGCTATATTGAAAAAAGTGCTGCTCAACATGCCGTAAATGAATTATTACTGTTAGAACATAATCCAACAAGCGTTGTTGATTGGATAAAATCGCATTTGAATCCCGATCTAGATAATCGCATGAAGCAGACTATACGGGCAAAACGAAAACGACATTTTAACGCAGAACAACAATATACACGGAAGAAGTCCATCGATTTGGAGTTTTTAGTTTGGCAACGCTTAGCGAATTTAGCTAAACGCCGTGGTTGTACGTTGTCACAAACCATTACGCAACTTATTGAAGATGCTGAGCAAAAAGAACAATATGCGACAAAAGTATCAACAATAAAAGATGATTTACTGTCACTTCTTGATGTGAAGCGCAACAGTAAATAACACAAACTACAGGATAAATAGGTTTAATTATGGGAAAATCCCTTGTTATTGTGGAATCACCAGCTAAAGCAAAAACAATTAATAAATATCTTGGCAAAGAGTATGTTGTAAAATCAAGTGTGGGGCATATTCGAGATTTACCCGTTAGTGGTAGTAGCCAACGCGCTGAGAAAACGACTAAAGATAAAGCCGAGAAGAAAGTAAAACGCTCAGAAAAAGAAGCGTTAGTCAGTCGCATGAGCGTAAATCCTTATGATGGTTGGAAAGCACATTATGAGATTCTACCCGGTAAGGAACGCGTTGTATCAGAACTTAAAAAATTGGCTAAAGATGCCGATATGATTTACCTCGCAACCGACTTGGATAGAGAAGGGGAAGCTATCGCCTGGCATTTAAAAGATGTGATTGGTGGCGATGATAATAAGTACCGTCGTGTAGTATTTAACGAAATTACGAAAACAGCCATTAAAAATGCATTTAATAAACCATCTATGTTAGATATGGATCGGGTAAATGCTCAGCAGGCTCGTCGCTTTATGGATCGGGTTGTGGGCTTTATGCTTTCGCCATTACTTTGGAAAAAAGTGGCTCGAGGTTTATCTGCGGGGCGTGTCCAATCGGTTGCTGTTAGACTTGTCGTTGAACGTGAGCGTGAAATTCATGCCTTTATTCCCGAAGAGTATTGGGATCTGTATGCTGATTTAATGACGCAGAATAAAGCGCAATTAACGTTACAAGTGACACATTATAAAAATGAAGCATTTGAGCCAAAAGATAAAGTAGCGATCGATATTGCATTGGCTGAACTTAATAAAAGCCAGTACCATGTTACCAATATTGAAGAAAAACCAACCAAAAGCAATCCGACAGCACCTTTTATTACTTCCACTTTGCAACAAGCAGCAAGTACCCGTTTAGGGTTTGGTGTTAAAAAGACGATGATGTTAGCTCAGCGTCTTTATGAAGCAGGTTACATCACCTATATGCGTACGGATTCAACCAATTTAAGTCAAGATGCATTGACTATGGTGCGTGATTATATTGGTCAGAATTTTGGGGATAAATACCTGCCAAAATCTGCCAATGTTTACAGCAGTAAAAAGAATTCGCAAGAAGCACATGAAGCCATTCGTCCATCTGATGTAACAATACTGGCTGATAAGCTTAGCGATGTTGACGCTGATGCGTGCAAACTCTATCAGCTTATTTGGCGACAGTTTGTTGCTTGTCAAATGACCGCTGCCGAATACAATTCCACCACAATCACCGTAAAAGCGGGAGATTTTATTTTAAAAGCGAAGGGACGTACATTACGCTTTGATGGTTGGACAAAAGTGCAACCTCAATTATCAAAAAATAGTGACGATAAAATTTTACCGGCGGTTAATGTTAATGACAAATTGGATTTAATTAGCTTAAATCCGAATCAACACTTTACTAAACCACCTGCACGTTATAATGAAGCGTCATTAGTAAAAGAGCTTGAAAAGCGTGAAATTGGACGACCATCAACTTATGCAACGATCATTTCAACTATTCAAGATCGGGGCTATGTACGTTTAGATAATCGTCGTTTTTATGCTGAAAAGATTGGTGAAATTGTTACAGATCGCTTAAATGAGAATTTTAATGATCTTATGAGCTATGATTTCACGGCACGCATGGAAGATGCACTGGATGAAATTGCCAATAAAAAACAAGAATGGCGAGAAGTACTCGATCAGTTTTTTAGTGATTTTAGTAAACATCTGGAAATTGCTGAACAAACGCCAGACAAAGGGGGAATGCAATTAAATCCTTTAGTCTTAACGCCAGAAATAACCTGTCCAAATTGTGGACGTGAAATGGGCATTAAAACGGCTGGAACGGGTGTGTTTCTTGCTTGTTCCGGTTATGCATTACCGCCTAAAGAGCGTTGTAAGCAAACAATTAACTTAATCCCTGAACATGAAACCCTAAATATTTTAGAAGAGTCAGAAACAGCCGAAACTGATGCGTTAAGAGCCCGTAAGCGTTGTCCTAAATGTCACACGGCAATGGATAGTTATCTGCTTGATAATGAGCGAAAACTGCATATTTGTGGTAATAATCCAATTTGTGATGGATCGCTTGTTGAAAAAGGTAACTTCAAAGTCAAAAGCTATGAAGGCCCTATTATTGAATGTGAAAAATGTGGATCTGAAATGCATCTCAAATCAGGACGTTTTGGTCTATACATGGGATGTACCAATCCAGATTGTAAAAATACGCGTAAGATATTAAAAAATGGTGATGTTGCACCGCCAAAAGAAGATCCGGTCGATTTGCCTGAGCTTAAATGTACTAAGTCAGATGCACACTTTGTACTACGTGATGGCGCATCGGGAATCTTCCTGGCTGCACACAATTTTCCAAAATCAAGGGAAACACGTGCACCATTAATTGAAGAGTTACAGCGTTTTAAAGATCGTTTACCCGAAAAATTTATGTATTTAACTGAAGCACCAAGTAAAGATCCTGATGGTAACCCATCTATTGTGCGTTTTAGTCGTAAAAGCAAACAGCAATATGTCACATCAGAAGTAAATGGCAAATCAACTGGTTGGGTAATGCAATACGTCGACGGCAAATGGATCAATAGTAAAAAATAGGTAAGAACGCCTGAATGATTGTTAATATCATTCAGGTTAAGTATACGTTTTAGTATAAAGTCGTGGGTTCGTTTGTGCTAAAGTGTGAAAGGAATTACCTTATAATTTCCCTCTTTTTAATACGTATTAATCAAGAGGGAAGTGTATAGAGTTAAAGGAGCCTTTGTCATGAAATTGCAACAATTACGTTATATTGTCGAAGTGGTGAACAACGATCTTAATGTTTCGCTAACGTCCGAAAAACTTTATACATCGCAGCCTGGTATAAGCAAACAGATTAAATTATTAGAGGATGAATTAGGCGTCCAAATTTTTACCCGTGTAGGAAAACATCTTTCAGAAGTGACACCGGTAGGCGAAAAAATCATTGCATTAGCTAAAGAAATCCTCAATAAATCGAAAGATATCAAAATCATTGCTAAAGAGTTCAGTCAGCCAAATCAAGGTTCTTTAACCATCACAACAACCTATACGCAAGCCCGTTATACCTTGCCAGTTGTCATCCAAAAGTTTATGCAACAGTATCCTCATATTATTTTGCACATGGAGCAAGGATCATCTCAACAATGTCTATTGCAAGCGCAAACCGGTCAAGCTGATTTTGCGATAATTACCGATCTTTCGCAGTTAAGTGATGATATGATCGCTTTACCTTGCTACCATTGGAATCAAGCTGTGATTGTCATGAAGGAGCATCCTTTGGCTAAAAGTAATATGATTTCAATTGAAGAGTTATCAAAATATCCTTTAGTCAGCTATGATTTTTCTAATGATGGATCAGATTTAAATCAGGCGTTTATTAATGCTAAACAATTACCCAATATTGTATTTAGCACAACTGATGCGGATTTAATTAAAACTTATGTTAAATTGGGTGTTGGGGTCGGCATTGTGGCGAAAATGGCAGTCAATGAAAATATCGATAGCGATTTTGTTGTACTTAATGCAGGCCATATATTTCCTTATAGTACAACTTATATTGCCTTTGCTCGGTCACTCTTTTTACGTAGCTATATGTACGATTTCATCAGTCAATTTTCACCCCATTTAAATAGACAAACGGTTGATAGACTGATTCTTTGTGATAACAATGTTGAAGTACAAGCTATGTTTAATGGTGTGAAATTGCCAATTTGTTAGGTCATTGATGACTGACATTCGGTAAATTATTCCGAATAAATATTGAGTAAAGTGCGAGGTTTTCGCACTTTATTGTATCGTTTTATTTGTGTCTAGCTTTTAGTATACCGATAACATCTTGAAGGGACAGATTTTGATCTTGTAATAAAACTAACAAATGATAGATCAGATCCGCTGACTCATTTTTAAGTTCTTCTCGGTCATGTACGGTGGCAGCCAGTGCGGTTTCAACGCCTTCTTCGCCCACCTTTTGTGCTATACGTTTGGTGCCATCATGATAAAGTTTTGCGGTATACGATGACTGAGGATCGGCATTTTTACGTGCAGCAAGCAATTGCTCTAATTGATATAAAAACCCCCATTCCGTTTTAGCCTTAGCAAAGCAACTGTTGCTACCGGTATGACACGTAGCGCCAATTGGATCAACTAAAATCAGTAGGGTATCGTTATCACAATCGGTTGAAATGCTTTTTACATTTAAAAAATGTCCTGAGGTTTCGCCTTTCGTCCATAGTCGATTTTTAGTTCGTGAATAGAAAGTTACTTTACCAGTAGTTTGGGTTTGTTTAAGGGCTTCTGGCGTCATGTAGCCAAGCATTAACACATCACCTGAAACATAGTGTTGAATAATAACAGGCATTAAGTTATTCACTTTTTGCCAATCAAGCTGACTCGCGTCTAATTGGTTGTCTGAATTGGAAACTAACATAATCGAATCTCTACTCCGTGGTTAGCTAAATACTGTTTAAGTTCTGCAATATTAATAATTTGTTTATGAAATACTGACGCTGCCAAAGCACCATCCACACCAGCATCTTGAAAAGCATCTAAAAAGTGCGCCATTGTGCCTGCACCACCTGAAGCAATTAATGGAACATGACAAATTTTGCGTATCGCTTTGAGTTGTTTAAGATCATACCCATGACGAACGCCATCTTGATTCATCATATTGAGTACGATTTCACCGGCGCCTCGTTTCTGCACTTCCTTAACCCAATCTAGGGTATTCCATTTGGTTGCAACGGTACGTTTTTCATCGCCCGTAAATTGATAGACATGGTAGTTGTCAGTTTCTTGGTCGTACCAAGTATCAATCCCAACTACAATACACTGCACACCATAACAATTGGCTAACTCTGTAATTAAATCGGGGTTAGCTAAAGCAGGGGAGTTAATCGATATTTTATCCGCACCAAAGGTTAATATTTGCCCAGCATCTTCGACGGTTTTAATACCGCCAGCCACACAAAAAGGAATATCAATCACTTCTGCAACTTTGGCAACCCAACTTTTATCGACCACACGCCCGTCAGAAGATGCTGTTATGTCATAAAAAACCAATTCGTCAGCACCTTCTTCAGCATATCTTTTGGCTAGAGGTACAATATCGCCGATGATCTCATGATTGCGAAACTGTACCCCTTTGACCACTTGACCGTCACGAACATCTAAACAAGGGATTATCCTTTTTGCCAGCATGAAATTGCCTCCTGAACTGTAAATTTACCTTCAAGCAATGCTCGACCGACAATCACACCGGCAACACCACTTTCTTGTAGTGCTTGTACGTCTGTTAATTGTCCGATTCCCCCCGATGCTTGAAACGCGATTTGTGGAAATTGTTGACTTATTTCTTGATAAAGTTTGACATTGGAACCACTAAGTGTCCCATCTTTAGATATATCGGTACAAAGCACATGTTTCAAACCATAAGGTAGATAACCGTCAATCACCTGCTCAAGTGTTTGATTCGAATTCTCTTGCCAACCATGAATAGCGACATATTTGTTACCTTGCTCATCAATTCGTACATCGAGCGCTAACACTAATGCATCTGAACCATAAGTGTTAAACCATTGCTTAACGAGTTGAGGTTGTTTAATGGCTGTTGAACCGATGACTACTCGAGTGGCGCCGGCGGCAAGTAGGGCTTTAATATCGTCTTCTGTACGAATACCTCCACCAACTTGAACGGGAACTTGTACACCAGCAATTAAGGTTTTAATCAAGGAGATTTGGCGAGCATTGGGATCTTTTGCGCCGGTTAAATCAACAAGATGTAATAGTTTGGCTCCTTGGTTTTGATAATCTTGTAATCTCAGTAGTGGGTTATTGCCATAATCACGTTTGAGATCATAATCACCTTGATGTAATCGAACAACAGTGCCATCAATTAAATCCAGTGCAGGTATGATAGTAGGATAGGCACTCATGACTACATCTCCAGAAAGTTTTTGAGCAATTTTGCACCGGCTAAGCCAGAACGCTCGGGATGAAATTGAACACCGTAAAAGTTGTCTTTTTGCACGGCAGCGGTAAAGTTTTCGCCGTAATTGGTTTCTGCAATAGTTGCTGAGCATAATGGCATCGCGTATCCATGAACAAAGTAAAAATAAGCACCATCTGGAATATCTCGAAATAGATGATGTCCGGCTTTCGGGTAGACTTTATTCCACCCCATATGAGGCAGTGGTAGTCCAAAATCGGGAATTTTAATGACTTTTTCGTTTATTATTCCTAATGTATCAACATGACCTTCATTACTATATTGAGCCAATAATTGCATGCCTAAACAAATGCCTAAAACAGGTTGGGTACACACTTTAATAAGCTCGACTAAGTTGCGTTCTTTCAATTTCTGCATTGCAGCAGAAGCTGAACCAACACCCGGTAACAAAAGCTTATCAGAGTTAAGCACGACATCAGGTTCCAGACTGATAATAGGTTGGTATCCCAATCTTTCAATCGCATATTTAACCGAAGAAAGATTAGCACAACCCGTATCTAAAATCACAATGTTCATTACAACACTCCTTTTGAACTGGGTAATCTGTCACTTTCGATTTTGATCGCTTGTTTTAACGTTCGGGCAAAAACTTTAAATAGACTTTCTACTTTATGATGATCGTTATCGCCTTCGGTTTCGATATGTAGGGTAATACCCATGGCATAACTTATGGAGTAAAAAAAGTGTTCAACCATTTGCGTACTCATATCGCCCACCTTTTGATGAGAAAATTGCGCATTGAATTTCAAATAAGGACGACCAGATATATCCATTGAACATTTCGCTAAACATTCATCCATAGGAATTACCGCCGCATAGCGAGCAATACCTCGTTTATCGCCAAGGGCAATTTTCAACGCTTCGCCTAAAGCAAGCCCTGTGTCTTCAATAGTATGATGATCATCGACATGCAAATCACCTTTAACTTGGATATTAAGCTTAATTCCTCCATGGGTCGCAATTTGGTCAAGCATATGATCAAAAAAACCAATGCCAGTATTGATTTGGCTTCCACCTTGTCGGTCTAACCAAACTTCAACCAGTATGTTGGTTTCTTTGGTGTGTCGTGCAACTTTGGCATAACGATCGGCTGTTGTTAATCGTTGCGCAATCTCGTTCCAATTTAATTGTGTCGGGTGATAATGCAGTCCATTAATTCCCATATTTTCAGCGAGTTGTATATCTGTGACCCTGTCACCTATAACATAACTATTGGTTTTGTCTAATTTACCGCTAGACAAATAAGGTAGCACTAATTGAATTTTGGGTTTTCGACATTGGCAATTATCTTCAGGAAAATGCGGACAGATAAGTACTTCTTCAAAGTTCACGCCTTGTGATTGAAAGATTTGCATCATTAGATTATGTGGACCATCAAAATCAGCTTGTGGGTAACGACTGGTTCCTAGTCCATCTTGATTGGTCACCATGACCAATTTAAAGCCTGCGGCTTGTAGTTTGAGTAACGCCGGTATGACATTAGGCTCAAAAGCAAGCTTTTCAAAACGATCAACTTGGAAATCAATAGGCGGTTCAGTAATTAAGGTACCATCCCGATCGATAAATAAATATTTTTGTAACATGATGACTCCTATTCTATCGTTTTAAGTGCTGTTATAACCGCATCACATTCAATTTGAGTACCAATGGAAATGCGTATAATGTTTTTTTGACCCATTGATTTACTTTGATCTCGTAAAATAATTCCTTGATTCCAAAGGTTATTAAAGACATCTTTATCATCTTGAAATTTAACACACAAATAGTTAGACCAGCTTGGGTAAACTTTTTCAACCAGGGATAATTGGGAGAGTTGATCGGCAAATTTCTTTTTTTGATTGTTAAGGTATTGAACATTTAACTTCATCGTATTGATACCGTCTTTACTCAGTGCTTGTGCTGCAATATCTGCTACAGGTGTGGCTAATGGATAAGGGGCAATGACTTTTTGAAGAGTATCAATGACGGGTTTGTTCGCAATCGTAAATCCACAGCGTAACCCTGCTAATGCAAATGCTTTAGATAAAGTCCGTAAAATCACTAAGTGTGGATAATTAGTTAGCCAACTGACTACCGATGATTGTGGTGAAAATTCAATATATGCTTCATCAATAACAACTAAAGCACGGTCTTGGGCCATATTAAGCAGGGATTTAATATCTTCAGCGTTGATTAAATTACCAGTTGGATTATTCGGTGAACAGACATATATTAACTTAACATTCTCAAGATTTTGTTCAATACCGTTAAGATCGAGTTGCCAATCTTTTGTTGTAGGAACGATCTTAGTTTTTATACCCAATGTTTCAGCACTAACTTGGTACATACCATATGTCGGCGGACAATATAAAATACTATCTTGTTCAGGCTCGCAAAATGCTCGCATCAAAAGTTCAATCGCTTCATCTGCTCCTCGACTGACAAGTAATTGATCGGGTTGTACACCGGCATATTGTGCATAGCCCCTAATCACTTGCTGTGGTTGCGGTTCCGGATAACGATTTAATGTTTGCTGTGTTAACTCAAAATGTGGCGCAACAGGGTATTCATTTGCATTAAGCCAAACATCACCTTGACCGCCAATACGTCTAGCGGATTGGTAGGGAGTTAATTTTTGTACGTTTTTTCTCACTAATTGATTAATATCCATTTGCTATACCTACCTTTGATTCGTTTGATTTAATACAGCTAAACGCAATGTAACCGCTTGTTTGTGTGCTGTGAGTTGTTCTGCTTGCGCCATTAGTTCTACTGCGTTACCAATGGCTTTTAACCCATCAGGTGTTAACTTTTGAACTGTCATCCGTTTTTGAAAGTCAGCTAATCCTAAACTGGAGTAGGTAGCAGTGTAACCATAAGTCGGTAATACATGGTTAGTACCCGACGCATAATCGCCAGCTGATTCAGGCGACCAATCACCAAGAAAAATAGAGCCAGCACTGGTTATCTGCTCGACAAGTTCATCGGCATTTTGGGTTTGAATGATTAAATGTTCTGGCCCATAACGGTTACTGATTGCAACGCATTGTTCTAAATCTTGAGTGACAATAAGTCGACTTTCTTGTAACGCTTTCTCGGCAATAGCTTGCCGTGATAATTGTGCAAGCTGCTTATCAACTTCTAATGATACTGCTTGAGCCATTTTTTCATCGGGAGTAAGGAGTACAACTTGTGAATCGGGGCCGTGTTCAGCTTGTGATAACAAATCAGCAGCAATAAATGCAGGATTAGCTGAACTATCTGCAATAACGAGCACTTCGGATGGCCCCGCAGGCATATCAATTGCAGCACCATCAAGGCGTTGGCTTACCTGACGTTTTGCTTCTGTTACATAAGCATTACCGGGGCCAAAAATTTTGTCTACTTTAGGTACAGACTCTGTACCAAATGCCATGGCAGCAATAGCTTGGGCACCACCTAGTTGATAAATTTCGGTAACGCCACACAGCTCAGCGGCATATAAGATCTCATCCGCTATTGGTGGGGGGGAACAAAGTATCACTTTGCGACAACCTGCAATATTAGCAGGTATGGCAAGCATCAATACGGTAGATAACAACGGCGCAGATCCCCCTGGAATATAGAGCCCAACTGAATTGATTGGTCGGGTTACAAGTTGACATGTAATGCCGGGCATTGTTTCAACAGTTACTGTCTGTTTAACCTGCGCTTGATGAAATTTTTTAATATTGTTAACGGCTAATTGCATAGCTTGTTTTAAATCAGGATTAACCCGATCGATTGCCATTTTAATTTCACTGTTGCTTAATTTAATCTGATTAATTTGAACTTTATCAAACTTGTTACTTAAGGCTTTTAACGCTTCGTCACCATATTGCTTAACTTGATCTAAAATATCTGCAACAGATTGACTAATTGAGTCTGATGCAGTCATAGCTGGACGCGTCAATAAAGCGGTTTGTTCTTGTTCTGAACATTGTTGCCAATAAGAGAGTTTCATACTTTACTCCATCATCTTTTCAATTGGTAATACAAGAATTGAGCTTGCACCTAATGCTTTTAGTTTTTCCATGGTTTCCCAAAATAGCGATTCACTACTAACCATATGTAACGCGACTCGATTTTGTTCGCCAGTAAGCGGTAATATTGTTGGATTTTCAGCACCCGGTAACAAGGCAACCACTTGATCTAATACCTGAGTTGGGGCATGTAACATAATATATTTGGATTCGCGAGCTTGTATTACCCCTTGAATACGTGTCATGACTTTATCAATCAGCGCTTGCTTAATTGGTGGCATTTCGCCTTGTCGTTGAATTAAACATGCTTTGGATTGATAGATAATTTCGATTTCTTGTAAACCATTTGCCTCAAGGGTGGCTCCACTTGAAACTAAATCACAAATAACATCAGCTAATCCTGCTCGAGGGGCAACTTCCACCGAACCGTTTAACAAACAAGTTTTAAATGTCACATTGTATTCAGCAAGGTAACGACGAAGTAGGTGAGGATATGTGGTGGCAATACGCAGATTATTTAAACATTCAGGGCCGGTATAATCGAAATCGCGAGGGGCAGCAATGGATAACCGACAACCGCCAAAATCTAAACGACGTAATTTTTTGTACTGAGGATTTTGCCCTTCCGCTTGTCTATCAAGTACTTCTTCTTCTAAAACATTTTCACCCACGATACCAATATCGACCACACCGTCGATAACCAGACCGGGAATATCGTCGTCACGAACACGTAAAATATCGATTGGCATATTTTCAGCAAATGCGATTAAGCGTTGTTCTTGAAGATTAATTTTAATGCCACACTGTGCCAGCAATTTTTTTGATTCATCACTTAAACGACCAGATTTTTGCATCGCAATGCGTAAACGCGAATTATCCAACATATTATTCTCCAACTTATCCAAAAAATTTATAAACCACAAACAAAAAACCCTCGGAAGTTTGATCTTCCGAGGGTTTTCTATTTGCTTTCGCGATATCACCGGAAGACCAAATGTCTTCCAGCACCAATCGCCCGAAGACTATTCAGGAATGATGGTGATGATGATGTTTAGTAATAAAAGCGCAAAAACAATTCATAAAATAAAAACCATTAAGTTGATTTATTAATCTAATTTCTGAACAAAATATAACATAAAAAGTCTGCTCGCAACTGTTTTTTTGTTTTTTTATTAAATTTTTGTAAATTTAAATTCTGTTTCAACAACGTATAAATTGTTTCTATCACAAAGCGATATCATCTTAATTTTTCGAAATTTATAGAGTATATTTTTCAGCGTGATTATGGGGTGATAATTTTTTCAACTACTGATTTACACCAAAAATTACAACAACACTCAGTCAAACAACTGGTCATTTGTGGCATGATGAGCCATATGTATGTGGATTCAACTACCCGATGTGCCAATGAACTTGGTTATCAACCGATATTAATTCATGATGCATGTACAACCCGTGATCTTGAATTTAATGATGAAATCATCCCCGCTAAAAAAGTCCATTATAGCTTTATGTCAGCATTGGCAGGATTTGCAAAAGTTATCAATTGTCATGAGTTCATACAAAAGAAGATAGATTAAATTTTAAAAAAGACTGAATGATTTGATTGAATGTCAAAGGCGCTGGAAAGACTCTCTATTATTTAATACTGCCAACAAAATAAACGAAATAAGTTTATTTTATTGAGTATATTTCAGGAAGATATCGTTTATGTTTATGATATCTTCCTAATCAATTATTGCATCAATAAAAACGATTTATTTAAACTACTATTCAATAAGTTCAGAATATTTTTGACCTAAAACGCTATAACGACCATTGCCTAATAGTGCAAGACTGAAAGCGGTAATGACCATAAAAGCAGGGTATTCCCAACCACCACCGGTATTGCTGAATGTCCATCCATTATTAAAATGGATAACGGTGATAATGAGTAATTCAATAATGGCTAAAATAGCAATGACACGAGTTAATATACCAACTAACAGTAATGCACCACCACCAATTTCAAAGACAATGGCGATATAACCAACAAAATCGGGGAATCCAAGCGATTCAAAATATTGTGCTGTACCAGATGGTGTAAAGACGAGTAACTTAGTGAAACCATGAACCAAAAACATCACACCTAAAGCAATACGTAAAAATAGAGCAGCCAGATCAGTTTGATTTTGTCTCATTTTTATTTTTCCTATATTAAGTTAGAAAATAACTTCAATTGATAATCGTAAAAAATTATAAACAATGCTATTACTTGGTTAAAAATAGGATAATACAACATAGATTGTCTCATAAACGGTAATAGTTAGTAAAGTTATACCTGTTCGATTTATAAAACATTATCTGAATGAAAAGATGAATTTGCTTTTTTCTGGCAAGCTTTACATAGACCAAATCGTTTTTATTAAATCATCAATCAAATAGGTAAAAAATGTGATTATTTAAAATGTTAGTCAAAATAAGATTTTTTAAATCAATGCGTTAATATTATTGATTACTAAAGTTATATTCGTGATGGTGTATTTCATCCTTAATTGTTATAAAACAATGAGCGGAATATTGTCATCGATTTAAACCTATATGGTGAAAACTTTATTCCCTGCGTTGCGTTATCATCGCAATAATACATTAAACTGTTAAATTGATAATGTAATGGTAAAAAGCGCAGTTTTATCTGAAAAGTTTGTGATACAATGCCTTAACTATACTTTATGATTCATTTCTAACGTTAAATTATTAATACTCTCTTTTCTAACTTTAAATATTTAATACGATTCCAGCCCTTTTAAAGATTACTATTTTATGCATATCGTTCAATAAATTATTGGAGTAATACTAAAATGAATTACTATGATTTTTTAGTCATTGCCTTAAAATTATTGGTTGTCTTTATTTGCATTATTTTGTTTTTAAAAATTACCGGAAAAACATCGTTGTCTCAAATGTCGAGTATCGATTTTATTGGTAACATGATTTTGGGTGGTATTGCAGGCGGTATTATTTATAACCCTAAATTAACCGTTTATGATTTTTTAATTGTATTACTCATGTGGACGGCAATAATGTACACCTCGAATTATCTGAAAAAAAATAGCCAAAATGCCAAAGCCTTTATTGTTGGTAATCCGATCGTATTAATGGATAAAGGCAAAATAAAGTTGGATGCTTTCACATCAGTAAATCTGGATATATCAAGCTTTGCCGTACTATTGCGGATGAAAAATGTCTTTAATATCAATTCTGTTGAAAAAGCGATTTTGGAGCCTAATGGACAATTAACGGTCGTTAAAAAAGGGGATAAAGATATTTCTGCTATCGTCTTAGAAAATGAAAAACCAAGAAATGATGTTTTAGAGGATTTGGGTAAAAGTGAGGCATGGTTAAAATCGAGATTATCTCGGCAGGGGTATAAAACTTATCAAGGTTTGTACTGTGTTGAATATTATAATCGACGCTTATATGTGATTCCTAGTGATTCTGTGGATTAAATGATTCAGATCAATAATATTACGTCACCCTTAACCATTTCGTTAAGGGTTAATAACCGTGAATCAAAATCTTGATTTAATTGCTATAAAGCGGAGAATTGTTTAACGATTTAGTCACAAAACTTTTTACATCAAAGTCTATCAACGTATCTTGTAGCTTTTCGGCTTCTGCCTTTGATTGACATTGCGTAAAAACACAAGCGCCCGTACCAGTTAATCGTGTTGGAGCAAATTGCGAAAGATGAGTAATGATTGCGTTTACTTTTGGATAACGCTTGCGCACCACCACTTCACAATCGTTACTAAATTGATCTAAGGATAGCAATTCATTAACACTTCGAACAGGTGTATCTCGCTTAAGATCAGGATCGTTAAACACCTTGACTGTTGAGATTGCAATATTAGGGTAGGTGACCAAATACCAATATTCCGGAAATTCAACCGATTGCAACTGATCGCCAATTCCTTGTGCTAATGCTGTGTGACCATAGATAAAAATTGGTACATCGGCACCGATATTACGACCAATCTCGATCAATGTTTGGCGTGATAAATTAAGATTCCATAATTGATTAAGTGCAACTAACGTCGTTGCGGCATTCGATGATGCGCCACCCAGCCCACCACCCATAGGAATGATTTTATCAATCGCAATATCAATCCCTAACTCATGTCGACCAGTATAAGATTTTAGTCGTTGGGCAGCGAGAGTAATTAAATTTTTATCTGAAGGGATATCACTAAATTGAGTGACTAAATTAATCTTATCATCTTCACGAAGATTGAAAGATAATCTGTCACTCATATCGATAAATTGAAATAGTGTTTGTAAATTATGATAATTATCAGGACGACGCCCAGTAATATATAAAAATAAATTTAATTTAGCGGGTGAAAGCCATTGATACATGAAAAATCCTTATTACCGTAAAATCCAATTATCAATTTTTAAACGTACTCGTTCATTATCATGATTAAGTTCGATCATTGCGGGTAAATCTACCGATTTATTATTAAAAGTTTTCGTCATGTAATTCGATATTTTTAATAGCCACTTTTTGTCTTGTTGCAAAAATTCGGTTGATGCTAAACGACCCGAATTATCGATTTTATCGTTGATACTGTCGTTAGAAAATCCCTTAAGCCAATTATGTAATGAATTTAAAGGCACATCGATCCTGGCGATTTTATTCATCAAACTTTCAACATTATAATCAGTATAATGCTTGCCATTTTTGTCGATCACTTCAGCATAATTTGGTTCTGCAATTAGTGTTAAAATGTTGGTTCCAACAGGTGTAGTAAGTTTGATTTCATAACGATCTATCGATTTTTGAACAATAAAAAAACGTCCATAACTTCGAGAGTTTTCACTAAAATGAGCAATACTTCCATTAACTTGAAATGCATTTATTTGCTTAAGATCTTGTTGGTGAAGTTGCCATTGTTCTTCAATGGTTGCTGTGTCTTTATGTTTGGTAACTTGACAGGCTGTAAGTAACAAAGGCAGTAAGATCAAAGCGTATTTAAATTTAAACATAATTGCCTCTTCAATGTTAATCAATAATAGGTAAAACATTATAACTGATTATTAAAAGAATAAAAAAGGTAATGAGAAATTAACGTTTTCAAATTTTCATGTATAATAACCTGTTATAAAGGTGCTATAAATCGTCATATCTTACAAACAATTATATAAGAAAATTGCAATGTCAATCACTATATTAGGTGTCAATCATAAAACGGCACCCGTGTCGCTGAGAGAAAAACTTGCTTTTCCCAATGAAATTATTGATAAAGCATTATACAGCTTATATCAACACCCTTTAGTTGAAGGATGTGTGATCTTATCAACCTGTAATCGCACAGAAATATATCTTAGCTTTGAGCACCAAATTGACTATTTAAGCTTAAAACAATCTGTAGAAAGCTGGCTAGGGCAGTTTCATCATATTGACATTCAACATTATCACGACATGCTTTATTGGAAACAAGGACAGCAGGCAGTTGAACACTTAATGTCTGTTGCATGTGGTATTGATTCAATGGTGCTTGGAGAACCCCAAATATTAGGTCAAGTTAAACAAGCTTATTGTTATGCCCAGCAAAATAATAGCTTGTCACTCAAATTAGAGAAGCTATTTCAAACGGTATTTCGTGTAGCGAAAATAGTACGAACAGAAACGAAAATAGGCTCAAACACGGCTTCCGTTGCTTATGCCGCTTGTCTTATAGCCCGAAATCTATTTAAAACAACGCAAAATTTAAATGTGATGTTAGTTGGGGCGGGTGATACAATTGAACTTATTGCTCGTTATTTAAAACCTCATCGATTCAATCATGTCATTGTAGCTAATCGAACTCGAGAAAAAGCCCTTAAACTAACCGCACTTATCGATGCCGAAATTATCTCTTTACCTGATATTGCAAATCGTCTTAAAGATGTAGATATTGTCATAAGTTCAACAGCGAGTCCGCTACCTATTATTGGTAAAGGAATGGTAGAGCGAAGTTTATTGGCAAGAAATAACCGTCAAATGCTGTTTATTGATTTAGCGGTTCCTCGAGATGTAGAAGAAGAGATCAGTAAACTTGACCATGTACATCTTTATTCGGTCGATGATTTGCAAAAAACAGTTGAGAACAATCTACAACAACGAATGGTAGCAGCTCAAGAAGCACAACACATTATTCGAGAGCAAGCCGAACATTTTTTAGATTGGTTAAAAACGCGTTCTGTGATTGATTATGTAAAACAGTATCGTCAAAATGCTGAAAGTATACAACGTGAACAAGAAGAAAAAGCTTTAAATGCATTTCGGCAAGGTGAGAATATTGAAGATGTGCTTGCTGAATTTTCACGTCGGCTAACCAACAAACTGATTCATGCACCAACCCAAACATTACTCAATGCATCAACACATGATTGTGATGACTGCTTTAAAATTCTGTGCAAAGGATTTGGTTTAAAAGGGCATTAACTAACATATATTATTTGTTTACAGGAAATATAACGTATTGGATCAGATTGAATTTTTTGATATACCCAGTCCATGTAAGCGTGTTTGCGAAACCGATAAACAAGGGTATTGTATAGGCTGTTATCGGTCAAGAGAAGAACGTTTCAGCTGGTTAAGCTATACTGATAAACAAAAAAAGGAAGTATTACGTTTGTGTCTACAACGTGCTTATAAGCGTCGTTATTTAGCCATGCTTCAGCAAAAATCTCCGTCTAAACAACGCTCATCACAAGTTGAGCTTGATTTAATAGAATAATTTTATGCGCTTTATCATACAATATCTTGTAATCTTGACTTAGTCAGAGTAGGATTTTTAGGCATTAGGTTAGGTAAGATTTAATCACAATAGTTAATTTAATCGAGATTTTAAAAATGAAAATGTGTATTGCATGTGGCATGCCAATGACTTCAATTGCTGATTATCCTTTGCATGATCTATCTAAAAATTATTGTAAATATTGTGCCAATCAGAATGGTACCATGAAAACCTTTGACCAAAAATGGCATGAAGTAACTTTACGGTATGCCAATAACCATAATATTGACTATTCGATAGCAAAACAAACTGCTTATACTATTTTGAAAAAATTGCCGGCGTGGAAGCGTCGTTGGTAGTTGATTTTTTAGGCATTCAAAGCACATTATCATAATATCAGTTGCAGTTATTGCAAAGCTTAGTATAATTGCCAACGTTTACTTATTTACACTTCTAATGCCAGTGTGGCGAAATTGGTAGACGCAGCGGATTCAAAATCCGCCGCCCTTAAAAGCGTGTCGGTTCGAGTCCGACCACTGGCACCAATTCAATCTATAAACTTGTTCTTGCTACAACAGTTTTGACGATAACAGTTCCTGCGATAAATATTTGTAGCTAACTTTGATAGCGCTTAAAAAAATAGGCAAATATTCAAAAATAATTCATTTAATGTGAAAGCAATACGTTCCTAAAAAGTTAATCATACTTTTTAAATATCGTCGACTTATCCTTATATTCTCTTCTTATATCTTTATTCGCTCACATGATAAGGAATATCTAAGTGATTTAGATTTTATTTTATCATGCCGATCTATCACCAAATCCAGAATATCGTGCCACAATGTCAACTTATATGCGTCTATTAAACGCTGTTATCTGTTATCATCGCTTAGATTAAGTCGCTAGGCTCTCGTTTTATTTTACTGTGAATAAAATAATGTTGATGTGTTAAAGAATAATAAGCATGCGTTTCATGACAGATAAATATCATCATTTGATATTTATCTGCCATGGTTAGTTAGTTGGCGCCGGCATTAAGATATTTTTGCATCTCCTCTGCTGGTACCATTCCGCCACCTGTTGCCCAAACCAGATGAGTAGCATGTTGTAGTTGTTGCGGTGTTAATTGCAGACGTTGCTGATACTGTAAATCGTGATTTACTATGATAGCGCCTTTCATACCAGCAAGAGCCGAAGGTTCTAATTGAATATTTTCAGTTTGATTGAGTAAAGATAATAAATCATACATTTCTTGATCTGACAACGTGTAATAACCGTCCAATAAACGTTCCATTGCACGACCGACAAAGCCTGATGCGCGTCCTACCGCCAGACCATCTGCCGCGGTAAGATTATCAATGCCGATATCTTGCACTGAAATCTTATCGTGTAAGCCAGTATAAACACCTAAAAACATGCAAGGCGAGTGGGTGGGTTCAGCAAAGATACAATGGACATGATCACCAAACGCCATTTTTAAACCAAAAGCTACACCGCCAGGTCCGCCGCCTACACCACAAGGTAAATAAACAAATAAGGGATTTTCACGGTTAACGACAATGCCCATTTGGTCAAATTGTTGTTTTAGACGTTCGCCAGCAACGGAATAACCCAAAAAAAGGGTTTTAGAATTTTCATCATCGATAAAAAAACAGCTAGGATCCGACTCAGCGGCTTTGCGACCTTGCTCGACAGCGACGCTGTAGTCATCTTCATATTCGATCACATTTACACCATGAGAACGTAACTTCTGTTTTTTCCATTCTCTTGCATCAGCTGACATATGAACACTAACATTAAAGCCCAATTTGGCGCTCATGATACCAATCGATAAGCCAAGATTACCCGTTGATCCTACCGCAATACTATATTGGTTGAAAAACTGTTTAAATTCATCAGAAAACAGTTTGCTGTAGTTATCTTCATAAGATAATAAACCTTGCTCAATGGCTAATTTTTCTGCATGCGTTAAAACCTCGTAAATACCTCCGCGTGCTTTTATTGAGCCGGAAATAGGTAAGTGGCTATCTTTTTTCAACAGTAACTTACCAGCAATATTTTGATTGTAACGTGCTTCTAAGGCTGTTTTCATATGATCTATTTCAACTACATCAGATTCAATAATGCCTTTTGTTGCTAAAGTTTCTGGAAAAGCAATGGCTAAATAAGGGGCAAATCGTTTTAAGCGATTGCTTGCCTCGGCAATATCTTGTTGATCAAGTCCCACATAATTTAATCCTATTTCTAATGTTGTAATATTAGGATTAAACCAGTAACAGGGTTCAAGTTTAATCAGTTTATCAACTAAAGGATTATCTTTGATAAGACATTCAATTTCGATTTGATTCATTTTGACTCCTTATGTTGAATGATTAAATCATACCTGATAATAAAAATGTGCAAAGTAACGCAACGACGGAAGCGATAAAAGTAGCACTGGTATAATATTTGAAGATTTCGGTCATTGTTGCGCCACAATATTGTTTAACCAGCCAAAATAATGAATCGGTCACAATTGTACAACCAATTGCACCTGAGCCAATTGCTAATGTGATAATTTCGGGACTGACATTAGGATACATGCTAAGCATAGGTGATACGATCGCTGTGGCTCCCATCATAGCAACCGTTGCAGAACCGACCGCAGCATGCAAAATAATGGCGACGAGCCAAGCTAATAAGATCGGATGCATATCTAATTGCGATAATATATTGGCTAAACTATCACTTAATCCACTGGTTTTTAAAATACTGTTAAATGCGCCTCCAGCTCCGATGATTAGCAGAATATTAGCAATAGATGAAAAGCAATTTTCGGTATGATTTAATAATTTACTCATCCCTATATTGCGTCTAAGACCTAATACATAATAAGCGACAAATGCACCAATAAACATTGCAGTAATAGGGTTTCCAATAAATTCCAGCGCTGCATACAAGGACGTAGTCTTATCAATATTTAACTCTGCTGTGGTTTTGATCAGCATTAATATTATGGGTAATAATACTGTAAACAACGTGGCAGCTAAGGAAGGTAATTCGTCTTCGGTACGCACTTTTAAATCAGAAAACTCTTCAGGGACTTTTTTAAATGGCATCTTATTTTTAATGATTCGTAAAAAAATAGGCCCCCCTACTAATGAGGCTATAAGTCCAATCAATAAGCCATATAAAATCACACTACCAATATCTGCCCCTAAAGCATTAGTAACATATAATGCGGCGGGATGAGGAGGAACAATACAATGCACGGCCATTAAAGCGGTACATAATGGAATAGCTAACATTAATAGCGAAGTCTGCGTTTTTTTGGCTATTGAAAAAGCTAAAGGAATAAGAAGCACTACGCCTACTTCAACAAATAGGGTGATACCACAAATTAAACCCACTAATACCATGATGACTTCGGGAGATAACCAACGACATTTTTGCAAAGTTATCCCAATGCGTTCTGCTGCACCAGATACTTCCATCATTTTGCCTAGAATCGTACCTAAACCAATTACGGCAGCCAAAAAACCAAGTGTTCCACCGATACCATCTTCAATTGCACTTATCATTGTTAATGGTTTCATGCCCATTAATATGCCCACATAAAAACTCGATAATAGCAGGGCTAAAAAAGGATGAAGCTTCAATTTTACAATACTGATAACTATTAACAAAATACTACTAATCAACACACCTAAAACCCATATTTGTGAATCCATCAAGAGCTCCTGTTCAATTAAAAAGTAGGGGGGATATTAGATTTTATGCACTCACGGCTGACAAATGATAAATAATCATGTTTGCATGAGTTGAATTCAGTTGAAAAAGTAGTCTGTATAGTGAAATTAATGATTAACTAATTAAATTTAATTGATTAAATTTAATTAAGCAAATGACATAAAAAAGTAAAGAAAGTGCATAAAATGTGCAATAATGATCATTACATTACTAAAAAATGAGTTGTTTTTGATTGTATATTGATCAGCTTGATAAGATTGAGCATTTTAAACTCACGCTTATTTTATCATTAGTCTATTGACGTAATATGTTTATGACTTAAATAGGACAATAAATGGGTACAAGATGCATTATGGGATTGGATACCACAACTCATTGAATCATTCGTATTTCAATGCATCTAACACTAATTTAAATACATTTGAATGTCCTTTTCGGCTAGGGTAATAAATGTAAAAGGGTTCGTAAGTAATAGCAAATTCTGTTAATAATTCTATCAAACTGCCTTCAGCTAGTTGTTTTTCAACATTGGGTCTACCCATCCAAGTAATGCCTAAACCATCTAATGCAGCCTGTTTGCGTAAATGATTGTTAATCGCAAATTGGGATGAAGGTTGGTACTTAATGATGTGTCCTTGATCCATAAATTCCCATGTTAATTCTGTTGCGTGCTGGGCTGAAATGCGAAAACCAATTAGTTGATGCTGATCCAAATCTTTAATACATTTAGGAATCATTCTATTTTTAAGATAATTGGGGCTTGCCACTAAAGCCATTGTTAAAGGTTCTGAAATTTTTACCGCAATCATTTCTTTAGGAAGATCATCACCAATACGACAACCCATATCAAATCCTTGCTTAACAATATCAACCCAATTATTATCGCAAACAATTTCTATTTTTACTTGAGGATAATTTTTTAATAAAGGTATTAATTTAGGATAAATAATACTTTCAACCGCAAGGCTCGCGGCATTGATTCGAATTGTTCCGGAAGGTGTATTAAGAAACTGTCCTAATGCGCTGACTTCGTCATTAATTGATTGATATAATGGAGCTAATTGTTTGTAAAGCTGCTCACCAGCTTCCGTAAGAGACATACTGCGCGTGGTACGATTAAAAAGTCTTAAATTAAGGCGTGTTTCTAAATTTCGCATACTATGACTGAGTGCAGAGGATGAAACACCTAACGATTTAGCCGCTTTAACAAAACTCTTTGCTTCAGCGATAATAATAAAATAATTTAGCTCATTAAAGTTATGCATATTGACCGTATTGATGAATTTAATTCATGATACTATAAAAGAATCGCTGGTTTATCTCAATGACATTCCGTTTTAGAATAAATTTAACAATGTTCAATGCTCACTATTACAACTAGGTTGGGAAAAAAAGGGGATATGATGGATTATGTAAAACTAGGCAATACCGATATTGAAGTGTCACGATTTTGTTTGGGCTGTATGAGTTTTGGCGATCCTGCCAGTAAAATGCATGCATGGACACTTAATCCAAGTGAGAGTGAAGCGATCATTCAGCATGCGTTAAATTTGGGTATCAATTTTATTGATACAGCCAATATTTATTCAGCAGGAACCAGTGAAACGTATTTAGGTCAAGCAATCAAAAAAAATATTGCTCGTGATAAAGTTATTTTAGCCACCAAAGTCTATTTTAATGACGGTCACTTATCAAAAGGGGCAATTGAAAAAGAGATAGACGGATCACTTAAACGATTAGGTACGGATTATATCGATTTATATATTATACATCGTTTTGACTATACCACACCAATTACAGAAACAATGGAAGCATTACATAAGTTAGTTCAAGTTGGAAAAGTTCGAGCACTAGGTGCTTCTGCGATGTATGGCTACCAATTTTATAACATGCAACTTGTTGCTGAGCAAAACGGTTGGACGAAATTTGTCTCGATGCAAAATCACTATAATTTATTGTATCGTGAAGATGAAAGAGAATTAATTCCAATTTGTAAACAATTTAATGTTTCATTAACACCTTATAGTCCTTTAGCTGCTGGTCGTCTTGCTCGATTAGAGTGGACGACTGATACGTTACGTAGTAAAACGGATAAAACCGCTATCGAAAAATATGATAGTACCCAACAAACCGATACTAATATAGTAAAAAGAGTACATGAACTTGCTGAAAAATATGGCGTAACAATGACTCAAATAGCATTAGCATGGCAGTTTGCGAAAGGCGTTACCTCACCGATTATTGGTGCGACAAAAACAAAATACTTAGATGATGCAGTTGGGTCGTTAAACGTCTTGTTAACCCCAGAGGATATCACTTATCTTGAAGAGTTATATATTCCGCATCGAATTGTAGGCGCATTATAAGTGAGCAAGTAGGTCAATTCTCCTTAATAGCATTATCCAGTATTAGGGAGAATCATATTAAATTAGCTTATTTGAACACTTTTAATAGTCAATTTTTCGTGAATTAAAATAAGTAAAATTTTCATTCATTTTTAAACAATATGACTTCGTCCAATCACCTTGTTCATTATATCCATAAAAGGAACATCTTTTTGTCTCTGTTGGTTTGGACTCTTTGTCATCAAAAAATTTAATGATAACTTTATCTAATTGATTTTTATCGTTATATAAAAAAATCTTTTCTTCGCTTGACGTGTAAACATTGGCTAAATCCATTTTTAAGATATAAGTATTAACAATTCGAGAAATATTTCCATTTTCATACTGAATATCACTGATCGTCGATGGATTGGAAATACGCTCGATTTTTATTATTCTATTTTGATCATCATAAGTTGAAGACCATTCGATCTTTTTGGCTAAATCTTCTAAATGCAAAAGATTCTGCTTATCATCGAAATCCATATTTAAATCCAAATCATATTGATTATCTATCGAAAAATGGCTTTTTTTCGTCGTATAGTCGTTTGTGATCTTCACATGATCAATATCAACTGAGACAATGAAACCTTTATCATCTGATACATATTGTTGGCGATCGCTGCCAATAATCTTTTGTTGCCTAATCAGTTTTGAATACGGAATATTCTCAACACTACTAAACAATAAATAGTTGTTAGTTAGCTCAACATTACTCAGTTTTTCATTTTTATTGCAACCAAATAGAATGATTGATAAACCACATACGAAAATGATCCTTTTCATTGCTGTTTCCTTCATTAGTCATAGTATTCGAAAGAGCGTAAAATAAATCGCTTTGTTTCTTCTTGTTCGTTTAAACAATATAATTTTGTCCAATCACCATACTGGTTAGGATCATCGTAAACGCAGTTTAATTGCTCTGTGGGGATTAATTGATTGTGTTCATTGCTTTCATATTGACCATTTTGAGCAATAAAAGCATGTTCGACACTATTAATGAGCTGCTTTTCTGTATTATAAAAGTATTGCTTTTTATTGAGGTAAAGTGGAACGATATTTGCTTCATCTGTTTTATCAAAAATTTCATAGTCTCTTTCAACAACTAATTCATTTTTATAAGTAATTTGATTAATAAATAGATAATTGGAACCACCAATAATGCTGTTTTCCAGTTTCACAACTCGTCCTTGTTCGTCATAAGTTGAGCGGATAACTTCGTTGCCGGATGAGTCAGTTATCGAAACAATATTTTGTTTATCATCAACATTAATTTTGTATTTTGAAAGCTCCTGATTTTTGATCATATATTGTGACTGCTGATAATCAAAATAGACTTTTTTATCGTTCAAATTGTAAAAGGTGATCAAACCATCTGCGTTCGTTTCAATCGTACCAAAATAGCTTCCTTCAAACCGCTGCTTTTTAATCAGTTTTGAGTGAGGAGCAACATCATATTGACCATTATTAATATAATTATTGATGATAATTTTAGAATCGCTTTGCTTATTATCACATCCTAACAAAGTCAATAGTAAGCAACTATAGATGAGGGGGATTATATATATTTTCATGCTTTTTAATCCTTTATATTTATTTGAACGTCCTGAATGACGAATATATTTAACCACAAATAGATCAGCGATTAAACAGAAAATTTATATATCTTAATCGAATAATGATATAAACTTTAAGTATTATCAAAATGAAAGCTTGATAATTATAATCCTAAATATCCTATCGTTATAAAAATAACACACATTAACAAAGAGTTATATTTTGTAAATATTGCAAACACAATCCAGAAGGAATGATAATGAAAAAATATTTATATTTACCTACCTTAATATTATTGGGGCTCGTGTTGATAGGTTGTGACACAGACAAAAGCAAAGACATAAAACAATCAGACAAAAAAGAGATCATAGTTGGATTACCCCCTAGTATGCACAACATTTTAATGGAGCGAGTGGTTAAGCCCGAATTAGAAAAAAAAGGCTACAGCGTCAAACTGGTCAATTTTAGTTCTTTGCGGGATGCTAATACCGCGCTGGTTGAAGGGAGTATTGATATGAATGCTGCACAGCATCAAGATTATCTTGACGTCTATAACAAAGAGACCCATAACGACCTTGTCTCATTAGTACACATTCCTTCCATATCTGCCGCTCTATTTTCACAGAAACATCATTCAATCAATGATATTGCATCCAATCAAATCATTGCAATCCCGAATGATCCCTCCAACACTTCTCGATCATTATTGTTGTTACAAAAAATAGGCTGGATCAAGCTTAAACCAGACACACAATCAGGCATAATCACCTTAAATGATATTATAGAAAACAGCTATAATTTAAAATTTAAAACGCTTTTATCAGAAATTATTCCGCGAGTACTTGGCGAAGTTGATTACGCAATTATGCCAGGCGGTGTGGCATGGTTGAGTAAAGTACCAGCTGATAATATATTAATTCAAGAAGAATTATCGCCCAATTTAGAGCTAATGGTTGTCGTTAAAAAAGAAGATCTCAACACGGCATGGGCAAATGACGTTAAGCAACTTTACCAATCCGATAAACTTAAAAAATTTATTGAAGAAGATCCGGACGCTAAAGGTCGATTTATTTGGCCAAAATAGGATAGTTAAAAAACAACCAATATCTTTAGGTGGATAAAAGATATTGGTTTTATTATAAAATCTAATCATTTAATCTTATCAGCATTTGAAATTTACCTTCGCTCCATTTTGCTTTAAAGTTATTTTCAACCCATTAAATAACAGCTAATCATGCTATGTTAAGTTTTTTAGGGTTATAAAGTGACATTAGGTTCTATTAAACAAATCGTTATTTTTTTCACTTAACATTATTTAAATCTAAAAAATTTTTTTTCATTTTTTATTAAGAATATTCATTCCAATATTTACAATTTTTTCTTTTTTTAATTTATTTATCTTATTGATTATAAATGAAATGTTTGTAATTTTTGCGTGGTGTTTATATATGATTGTGGTAAAATCGCAATCCCCAAAAAAGATAAAATGAAATAAAAGTAATGACTAAAATTAAATATTTTTTAATTGTTGTTTGCAGTTTGGCTTTAGTCGGCTGTTTTGTACCAAGTAAAATTCAAACTATGATCGATAATCCAACTTCGAACGAAATAAAAGTAACCATTGATGGAACTGAACACGTTATTCCTCCAGTTTCAAAGATCGCTTACTCTTTTGAATTTGGTAAACATACTCTAGTTTATAACCAAGAAACTTTAAATATTCTGGTAAAACCCAATCGAAAGAATGAACTTAATATCATTAATCCAACATTAAATAATTACGTAATAATGAACTTCTATTTTATCGACGAAAAAATGAAACCTGCTGATTATGGTATGCTACTAATGTCCAAAAAATCAAGTATGACCACTGTATCAATAATGTATGATGGAAAGGTAAAGGAAATAGAGTTACCTCTTAGTGTGACAAATGACTTATTTATTGATCAAAGCGAATATTGGTGGAAATATGATCTTGACAAACCTGTACCAGAGAAAATAACGATCAGGGACTCTACCAAATTCTCGACGATAAAAAAAATATACCGGGAAGCGGAGTTTTGGAAAATTGCGCCAGAATATGTAGAAGAATTAGATGATTATGATATACCTTTAGATAGAGTACGTTTTGTTGAACGTACACCTGAATTAAACAAATTACCGACGTTTTCTATTCCTGATATTGCTTTAAATTCTATCGCTTGTGAACAAGGACGTAATGATATTCAAGCAAAACTCAATAATTGGCAGCAAATTTTAACCTTAACAGGAAGTGATTTTAGTGAAGGTTACAAAGATTTTAAATCAACAATAATCGATGCCAACACCGAAGCTTTCAAAAATTGTGATGGTTATAGTGAAGCATTAAATGATATTGCTGATGCACTTGAATCAATTAGCGATTTGAATTTTGTTATCTTGCAAGAATAAAAAGAATTGAAGTGTTGATATAAGCATTAAACTTCGTCTTTTTTGTGTTAAGGCATAAAATAATTTTTACTCATTTTATATCTTAATTTTCAAACAATAATCAATAAAAAATCTATTTTTATAAGGAATACTTCGTTGATTGCTGACTGATTCGTCATAAAAAACAACAACCTAGATAAAAATATATTGATATACATCACAAAAATCAGAAAAAAATATTTTTTTAAACCTCAATCAACCTCATACTAATAACCAATCTTAATTAAAGAAAGGTATATCATTATGATTAAAAGGAAATTAAAATTAGCAGCCATTATCAGTAGTTTTATCCTAAGTACTTCAACTGTTTTTGCTTCAATTGACGATGTGAAAGACCTTAAAATCATTAGTTACAATGTCTATAATGGTATGAAATTAGACGAAACAGACGGAAAACAGAAATTTATCGAATGGGCAAAAGCACAAGATGCCGATATTATTGCCTGGCAAGAAATGAATTTTTTTACTCGTGAAAAGCTTGAAAAATTTGCCGCAAGTTATGGTCATAAATATGCGGTATTATTGAAAGAAAAACCTGATGATGCCGCTTTTTTCCCTGTCGCCATAACGTCAAAATATCCTATAGTCAATGTTGATAAAGTCGTGGATAATCTATGGCATGGTGCGCTGTATGCTGATATTGGCAATTATCATTTTGTTATTACCCATATGAATCCATTTTGGACAGAAAAAAGAATTGATGAAATGAACTTAATTATCGATTCTATCAAATATAGCCGTGATCCAAATGGTAAATGGATTATTGCTGGTGATTTAAACTCTTTTTCACCTGCGGATAAAGAAACCTACGATAAAAGTAATCTGTTAAACGATATCAAAGAAAAACAGAAACAAAGACCGATATTAGAAAATCTTGTTAATGGACAATTAAGTTATACCGTTCAACAAAATTTATTGGATGCAGGGTTTATTGATGCGTTGAAAATTACAAATAAAGAATTTATTGCGACAGCGCCAACCAAAGTATTTTACGATCAAGCTTCAACACCGCTGCGTTATGATTATATTTATATATCCCCCCCATTAAAAAACGACGTTATTGAGGTTAAAGTCTTAAAAGACGATTTTACGGATAATTACTCTGATCATTATCCTGTACAAATGATTATTAAAAATAAATCATCACAACCATAATAGTGAAAGCCATGTATCACTGCATGGCTTTTATCAGTCATTTTTATATGACAGTATTTTCCAATGATAATCATTAAGTTGTGATTGTGATCGCGACATGTCCATTTAAATTCAATTAATATCAAAAAGAGCTTCGAATAATCTAACTCGAATTGATGAAATCAAAAAAGTTGTAGGATAAAGATATGAAGAAAAATTGTTTACTACTGACTATAGTGGGTTTGTTTTCGTTATTTTCATATGCATTGGCAACAGAAGATTTAGTGATATCACAATATCAACATTCGCCGAATAAAGTGTATACCGATAAAGATCAACCAGAAATTACCATTGCAAATTTCAACATTGCAGGCGGGCTTAGAAAGCATAAGGTTAATTTAGATTTAGTTGCTAATGCGATTAAAGCAATGGATGCGGATATCATAACTCTTGAAGAAGTCGATCAAAATACCACACGTAGTGATGGCTTAGATCAAGCAAAAGTGATAGCAGAAAAAACGGGCATGTACTATCTGTTTGGCAAAGCAACGGACATGAAAGGCGGTAATTACGGTAATGCCATATTGTCTAAATACCCTATAGTAAAAAGTAAAACTTTTTTGTTACCCTCTGGGGATTTTGAACAACGATCCCTGATGTTAAGTCAAATTAATGTGCCGGGTTTTGATTCGCCAATTTATGTGTTTAATACTCATTTTGATTGGCATGAAGAAGATGAGGTAAGAATGTCACAAGCACGTTTTATTAATAGTATTGTGTTTGATGATCTGGACTTAGATGATGAATTTCCAAATTTAGTATCTGGAATTATGGTCTTATTAGGCGATTTTAATTCTGTTAAAAATGATAGAGTGATTAAAGAGCTTGAAAAATACTGGACATTGGTAAAACAAGAAAATGTCGATACTCGCACTTGGCCAGCAGGAAATCCTGGATTAGATTTAGATCATATTTTTACAAGTCGAAATCAAATATGGCAAGTTGAGCAATTCATTATTCCCAATGATGGCAATGAGTGGAATGGTATCAAATGGCCACTTGTAAGCGACCATATTCCAGTGATCGCTAAATTAAAATTGATTGAGCAATAAAAAAAGGAAATGGGCATATAGCCCATTGTCTTTTAGCATTCATTTTAGTTTAGCAATAACATAAATATAAACTAGCTCGCTGATTAATTCGATAAGTGTTTGTGTTACGATGATTGCCGGTAAAATGGGTATTGCATTAGGTATGGCTAACGCTAAAGGTAAAATGACTAGCGCATTTCGAGTAGCAGCACTAAAAGCTATCGCTCGACTTCCTGCGACGGAAACATGAAAACAACGACCGACAAACCATCCAACTAAAGGGGCGACAATAGCAAAAATTATATAAAATGGAATAACGGATAATACGACTGATAAATTACCTTTCAGCTGAGGTAGAACTGCCAAAATAACGATAAAAAGCGTTAATGCCGTGGCTGGAATGGGTAACATATTTAACCCATATATCATTTTTTTGCCTGTGTGATTTCGTACAGCCCAGACTTGCATTAAGGTAGCTAAACAGAAAGGAATGACCATTAACCAAATAAAAGCATGGATAAAGGGTTGGAGGTGAATGAGCTGGTTGACCTGTTCGCCAATCATAAAAGTTAAGTAAACAGGTAGTAAACACATTTGTAACAACAATAATAAAGGTGTTGCCATCAATAATAAACGGGCATCTGCACGTCCAAGATGAGAAAAAGTGACAACATAATCAATACAAGGGGCAAGTAACACAAGTAATACGCCCAGTCTAATGAAAGGTTCGGAAGGTAGAAATAGCGCTAATAATCCAACCCCAACAGGTATAATAACAAAATTTGTTATAAGTAATGCCAATATAAATCGCTTATAAGACCAAAACTGTTTAATCTCAGTCACAGGAACTTGTAAGAAAGTGACAAACAACATGAATGCTAATACTGGATTGATAAACATGTCGAATATTGAGGTGTTGTCTAAACAAAATACCAGACCAATAGCTATCATCACCACAGAAAAATAAATAGCTATCTGATTTTTTTCTAAATTATCTTTGATTTGTTGCATAGTGTCATTATTCATTAAGCAATAACGAACAGATAGCATATCAGAAATCAACAAATTCAAAGAAGGTAATATTCATGCCAATAGATACAAACAGTTATCATTGTATTTCGATTCAATTCAAATTATTCGATTAATTATTTAGTTCAAATAGCTCATTTATTGACAGCATCTAAATGGAAAATACCTTGGATTTATTATCCATATCACTATTTTGCTTAAATTTATCACTTAAAATCATTATAGCATTGACAACAACTGAATTTTTGTTGAACTACGCATTCAAATTGGCAAGCATTTATCAAAAATGCGATCTTTGTCACATCAGATAATAAAAGCAAATTCGCTGTCTAATTATCAACGATCTTTCATTGTTGAACTCGGTACAAACAATCATATCTCTATTTTAGGCAAAAAATAGCATTGTATTTCAACATGAAGCCAAATTAGCTTTTCATTTTGAGACAAATAAAAGCTTTTTTTAACAATTTCAATCCACCTGTAATCTGCAATCAAGATCACAATTTATCATCACTCAAATACCTATACTGATATTCATGTTTCGGTCAATTCTTTTGTCGAATTTTTATCAATCAGGAGGTCGTAATGAAAACGTATGTCAAAAATTGGATCACAATTGGGTTACTCAGCGCATTTGGTTTGTCTGTTGATGCGGTGTGGGCTAAAGAATATCAATTAACAGGGCAGCATACCCAAATCACGCTATCTGATAGTGGCAAACAACAAAACGTCACATCGTTTAATATTACTAATCCCGTAACTAATGATTCAATCACTGTTAATACGCTATTTGAGATCACGCTAAATTCGGGGAAAAAATTGACCGATAAAGATTTCCACTTAGATAATTTACAACAAAAAGACAATCAAATTTATTTAAATTTCAGTGGTCATGATATTGCGATTCAAACCCTATTGATTCTCAATGATGATAAACATTTTGCCAGTTATGAACTGCAAATCACCCCTAAAAAACAGGCACTTTCAATGTCAGACGTTTCTATAATGCCATTTCATTCTCAAGCGCCATTTGTTTACGGCTCTGTTGTCAGTTCGCCGATTATTAGTGATACCTTTTTTATCATTCCCGAAAATCCATTAACCAATACCGTTGCCTATGAAGGTGGTGTGTTGCAAAAAATTCCGCAAGCTATCCCGTTACAAGTCAATCATACCTTGAGTTACAAAACCTATATTGGCACTTATGAAAAAGGGCAATTAAGACGCCATGTAAATGAATTTATTAATCAAGTTCGCCAGCGACCATATAGCCCGTACTTACATTATAATTCTTGGCTAGATATCGGATTTTTTAATCCCTATACTGAAAAGGAAGCCCTGTTACGAATCGAACAATATGGTCAAGAATTAGTTGAAAAACGTCATGTTACCCTAGATGGTTATCTATTTGATGACGGTTGGGATAATTTAACGGGTAACTGGGGATTTGGTGATAATTTTCCGAGTGAATTTAAAAAATTAAAAACCGCATCTGAAAAATATCACGCCGCGCTGGGTATTTGGTTGTCACCTTGGGGAGGGTACAATAAACCACGTGATACTCGTGTTGCCAATGCATTAAAACTGGGTTATGAAACCATGGATGGCAAACTCGCCTTATCAGGCCCTAAATACTATGCTAATTTTCATAAACGAATTTTAGAATTAATCCAAAATCAGAACATTACCATGTTCAAACTCGATGGAACAGGTAATGCAGATAAAGTGATCGCCGGCAGCCAATTTACCAGTGATTTTGATGCTGCAATTCATTTGATCCAAGATATGCGTAAAGCTAATGATCATTTATATATTAATCTAACAACCGGTACACAAGCGACGCCGTCTTGGTTATTTTATGCCGACTCTATCTGGCGAGGTGGCGATGATGTCAATTATTATGGACCCGGTAGTAAAGTTCAACAGTGGTTAACTTATCGTGATGCGGAAACCTATCGTTCTATTGTTTTAAAAGGTCCTTTGTTTCCATTAAATTCACTTATGCTGCATGGTATTGTATACGCTAAACAAGCAAAACATTTGCAACAAGAAACCGAAAATGACTTTGCTGATCAAGTTTGGAGTTACTTTGCAACAGGAACACAATTACAAGAAATGTACATTACGCCTGAACTGATGACAACAAACAATTGGGATACGTTAGCATCGGCTGCTAATTGGGCAAGAGATAACCAAAACGTATTATTCGATACCCATTGGATTGGTAAAGATCCCACAAAATTAGGGGTATATGGTTGGGCGGGATGGACGCAAGATAAATCCATTATTACTTTACGCAATCCGTCAGATAAACCGCAAATTTATTATCTGGATTTACAAAATGATTTAGAGTTGCCGGCAAAGGCAAGTTCACATTTTAAAATCAACATTGATTATCACAGTGAAGCTTATGCGCAAAAACCAACGAGTGTGGAAAAAATGGCATTAATCACTCTTGAGCCTTTCGAAACAGTTGTCATGTCGCTAATTCCACAATAATTACAATATGCCTTGTCTGCAAATACAAGGCATAAAATTAGGCTCAAAATAGTCGTTTGAAATGTCAAAGTTTAAAACGGGCTTAAAACGAATGGAACAAAAAATAATCTAATGAAACTATTTACAATAGTAAAAAAGTTCATGTTGAACTGACATAATTTTTTCATTCAGGTTTCCTGTTTATCTGATAGGGAACCTGAAAATTAACATCAAATCGATACGACGTTTTTAACATCACTCTCCATTTCGTTGCTTTATTTTGATAATAAACATGAAAACACTAGGTTGTTTTAACCGTTAAATAAAAATAATTTTGTTAACGTTTTCAACCAAAATTTATACATATTTTTCTGTCTATTTTTTGACAAACCCAATATACTTGCCAAACCTATATTTGATAATGATTATCATTATTATTTGTAAGGTTAAATTTAGAGATGTGTTAAATGATTTAATTGTTTTTTATGAAGGAATGAAACATGAGTTATAAAAAGGTAAGTATCTTATTACTCTTTATGAGTTTTTCTTCACAAGCTGAGTCTGTGCTTGAAGATAAAGATACAAAGCAAAATATTGATAAACCGAATAAACCATTAACGAAGAACAATATGGTCAATCGTGACGATATAGACGATGTGATTACTGTCATTGCCGGCTCATCAACGCAAGATGAATTAAAAAAAATAAATAGTGTTATTGCGGGACGATCAACACTTTCATCAGGGCTAATAGAACAAAAACAGTCCGATAATGTTGCCGAATTGCTCAATACTTTACCCGGTGTGAGTGCTGCTGGTTCAGTTAGGCCAGGGGGGCAAACCTTAAATATATGGGGTTTTGGTAAAGTTGAAGATGTCAAAATTATTGTAGATGGTGCACAAAAAGGATTCCAAAAATATCAACAAGGATCGATTTTTGTTGAACCAGAACTTCTTAAACAAGTTGAAGTTAACAAAGGTCCACACGATGTGAAGTTTGGAAATGGCGGCTTTGGTGGCGTGATAAAAATGGAGACTAAAGACGCGATTGATCTGCTTGACCCCAATCAATACCTTGGCGCATTAATCAAATACAGTTTTCATTCAAACAATCATCAAAATATGGTGACTGGTGCAGTTTATGGTCGAACACAAGATGACATGTTTGATGGTCTTATTTATTACACCAACCGAGACAGCGGTAATTTTAAACGCCCCGATGGCTCAAGATTTGAGTTTTCAGAAGATGACATGGATTCCTACATGGCGAAACTCAATTTTAGACCCAATGAAGAACACACTTTTACTCTATCAGGTATACGTTCAAAACGAGATTCATGGCAACCTTGGGCTGCCAAATATGTCGAAAAAATGACACCTCCAACCGCTGCACAAATTAAAAAATATGGATATAAAGCAGCTTGGTTAAGAAAATTGGTAAAACGTGATCAACAAGATGAATCCGCCCAATTTAAATGGAATTATCAGCCAACTTATAATCCGTTAATTAATTTGACGTTACACACCACTTATTCCAAAACCAAACAACATGATACTCGTCCTAATAAATACAATCCGGTGGCTTCATTAGGGACAATGGGTAATGAAAGTTGGGTTAGCTATACCGATAAAACTATCGAGCTTGAAAATGTCAGTATTTTTAGCACCGGCGCTGTCGATAATGCATTAAAAATTGGGTTACAAGCACATCTACATGATCGTGATACGTTAATGTATTACAAAAATTATGCTAAAAAGCCAAATTATCACAATGGTTATTTCCAACCGGCTTACATGCCTTCTGGTAAACAGCAAACTTATAGTTTTTATATTCAAGATGAACTTTCGATTAGTGATTTTGTCTTATCACCCAGCCTTCGATATGATTATGTCCGAAATCACGGTAAAAAGAATTATGCTTCAGCGTATAACGATCCCGATCCTCGTTATGGTCATGACTATTCACCCGTGACCTATTCAGGTTGGACACCACGCTTTGGATCCTATTGGCAAACCACCCAAAATGTCGGATTTTTTGGGGATATCAGTTATGCATGGCAAGCGCCAACAATTGATGAAAGCTATGAAGTCCAGTTCACTCCTAAAAATGGAGGAAGCGGTAAAATTTCGGCAACCAGCCGTCATTTGAAAAAAGAGCGGAATTTATCAATTCGAATTGGGAATATTCTCGATTTTAATAATTTAATACTCGAAAATGATAAGTTACAAGTTCGTAGCACGTTATTTAGACAGCGTGTCACCGATGAGATTTTTGTTACTCGAGGATTCAATGGATCAATATGCGGTCCAGGCAAAGCGTGTCCGCTTGGGCAGGCAAATTATCGTAATATTCCGGGTAAAATGATTGTCAAAGGTTTTGAACTTGAAACGTTTTATGACAGTAAATATTGGTTTGCAAGTGCGACCTACTCAATCCAAAAAGGAGAACGAGATACAGCACCACAAGCACCATGGATGCATCATAAGACCTATGTCGCAACGATTGCACCACGCACCGCAACATTAACAACGGGGTTTAAAATTCCGGACTGGAATGTGAGAGCAGGGTGGAATGCCCAATTTGTACGAAAACAAGATCGCACAGGACTAGAAGACAGAAACCATGATGGTATAAAAGATCTGGGCGCTTATGGATTAGGGCGATCGTCGGGGTATTCAATACACAATCTTTTTGCGAGTTGGCAACCGACTTTTCTGCCTAAAGCCGAAATTAAGCTAACCGTTGATAATCTATTTAATAAAGATTATCGACTTTATTTAGGCGAAAACACCTATGGACTCGCCCGAAACTTTAAAGCAAGTGTTTCATACCGATTCTAAACTTCATTTAAATTTGAATACTGCCAGTTTACTGGCAGTTTCAATAAGTCATCAGTGCTGAATCTATCTACCATTTGCCTGCCGTTGAGCCACCGTCAACGACCATAATTGTACCGGTAACAAAATTAGAATCCGTTAAATACATGACGGCATTGATAATATCTTGAACCTGCCCAATCCGATTGACAGGAGCCATAGATTTTAACACTGCTTGAACTTGGGGATCGGTAGGATGCATTGGGGTCTCAATAATGCCAGGTGCAATACCGTTAACCATAACATGGCTTGATGCTAATTCTAATGCTAAACCTTTAATGGCACTATTAATACCGCCTTTGATCATAATCGGTAATAAAGCTGGTACAGTCAAATTAGGTTGCATAGCAATGGCAGCAGTAATATTAATGATATGCCCTGACTGATTGGCTATCATATGTTTAGCCGCTGTCTGAGCAGGGTAGAAAAACCCTTTAAGGTTGGTATCAATTAGGGTGTTTAAATCATCTTGCGTATACTCAACGGCGGGTTTAGATATAAATATGCCTGCATTATTCACTAAAATATCGACTTTACCAAATCTTGCAATAGCGTGTGAAAAAAGCAATTCTGCCGTTTGCGGCTTTGCAATGTCCCCAGCTACAAGTAATAAATTATCAGGTTCGCCTAATTTAATCGCTGCTTGTTCTAAACGAGCTTTATCTCGACCATTGGCAACGACATTGAAACCTCGCTCAAGATAGGCTTTCGCTATCGCAAAACCAATTCCACTTGAAGCACCAGTCACAATAACGGTTTTATTTCCTTTATTCATCGAATTTAATTCCTGTTTTGACTCACATTACAGATGATTATATAAGAGTTGAATTGAAATAGAAATTCGATTGCAAAAAGTAAAATAATTTACAAAATTCTAGAGCGAACAGTAAACAGAATGAAATCTATTTACTGCTGGTTTGGTTAAATCAACGCATAAGATATCGTTTCGAACGATTAATCCAAATCACTAAAAAGAGTGTGCGTCCTAAACTAAATAAAATATAGGAAAACCACAAACCGTTATTGCCCCATATTGGTACAAAAATAGATTGAGCGATTAACCAAAGTAAAAGGGCAAGGATCATGGAATCACGAATAGAAGATGTATAACTGATGCCTGAAAACACCCCGTAATAGATCAATCCACCAGCAACCACAACCGGAAAGATAACTAACCAATAATGGTATTGTAGACAAAGATTAATGATGTCATTTTGATTGGTTAATAATCGGATTATTGCGGTATCAAAGGCAAACCAGATTGCAATTAATATCACCGGACAAATCACACACGCTTGCAGTGACCAACGCAAGGTTTGTTGGTATAACGCCATATTTTGCGTGCCTTTAGCTTTACCACTAAAGACACTTGACGCATTAGCAAAGCCATCAAATAAATACGCCATTAAGTAATGGATTTGAAACAGTACCGCATTGGCCGCCAATACTTCAGTACTAAAACTTGAACCAATCGAAATAAAATGATTCGTTACAACTAGCAGGCAAATAGTTCGAATCATTAAATTAGTATTAACTAAAATTACCCCTTTCAATGACTGCCAAGAAAGGATCGATTTCAAATCCGTTTTTTGTTGTGATTGGGGTAAATAGCGACCAATAAACCCGATCCCTAACAATGTACAAATCACTTGCGCACTAAGTGTTGCAAATGCCACGCCTTGAATATCCCAATGAAAACCCCAAACAAAAATGACCGCCATAATAATATTGAGTAAATTAATCAACACTTGCAAAAACAGCACGGCTTTTATTTTGGACATCCCCATTAACCAACCAACCAGCACATAGTTAATCAGTACAAACGGGGCTCCCCAAATTAGGATCGAAAAATAGATATCTGCATAATGCCTAACTTCTTGATTTGGTTTGATGATTTGCATTGAAGCACCAAAAATAAATTGCTGAAAAACAATAAATAAAATGCCTAAAACAATCGCAATAAACAGGGGGCGAATTAACGAAGAACGCAGTAATAGGGGATCATCTAATGCTTGTGCCGCAAATCCGGTGGTACTCACACGTAAAAAACCAAATAACCAATAAATGGTATTAAAGATCACCGCACCAACGGCAATGCCTGCAATAAAAGCAGGATTGGGTAGATGACCGACCAACGCAGTATCAACCACGCCCAATAATGGGGTTGTAATAGTTGAAATAATAAAAGGGATAACCAATGCTAAATAATCGTTAAAACGATAACGTTTATTAACGGCGGATTGTGTTGTCATAGATTAAAAACCTAATATAGAGTCAAGAAGCTGTTTGGAATAATCATGACGGACATTACTCAATTGGGCAATATCGTCAACCTGTTCTACAATTCTTCCTTGATAAAAAAACATCACTCGATTGCACAAATACGTAATCGTGGTTAAATCATGAGTAATAAAAATACTGGTTAAATTTAACTGTTTTTGTAAATCAGCCAATAACGATAAAATCTGCGTTTGAACAGAAATATCTAACGAACTGACTGCTTCATCAAACAAAATAAATTGCGGATGACAGGCAATCGCTCTGGCTATGCAAATTCGTTGCAATTGACCGCCACTCATTTCATGAGCAAACCGCTGACAGAATGAATGATCTAATCCAACTTGTTCCAATAATTGATCTATTCGTTTTTTTCGTGCTGTCGATGATAACTTTTCGTAAATATCAAGGGGTTCAGCAATAATATTAGCAGCCGTAAAATAAGGATTCACCGAAGCATTATAATCTTGAAATACAGCGCTAATATTGCGTCGCTGTGATGAGCATTTCCATGCTCGTTTCGCAATATCTTGCCCGTTAAATAGGATCTTACCCGTATCGGGTTTTTCTAAACCTAAAATAAGCTTTCCAAGAGTGCTTTTGCCACTGCCACTTTCACCAATAATACCCAGACATTCGCCCTGTTTTAACGAGAAAGAAACATCATTAATGACCTTGTTCTTCTTGCGACTAAACAGACCTTGATGAGGTTGTAAAAAGGATTTGCTTACCTGTTCAACTTGCAATAATGCAGACATTTAAGCACTCTCCAACGTCGGAATAAACATTTTAGGATAAACCACCGAATTAAATTTAGCTAATAACTGTTTGCGCGCGCTGATTAGATAACGGGTGTAATCATTTTCAGCATGGTAAAAGATATGATCTCGACAGCCTTGTTCAACAATTTTACCTTGTTGCATGACAACAATATGATCGGCAATATGATGAATCACGCCTAAATCGTGTGAAATAAAAATCATGGCGGTAGTTGATTGCTGCTTGATTTGTTCAAACATTTTCAAAATATGGAACTGACTAATCGAATCTAAAGCGGTTGTCGGTTCATCAGCAATGATCAATTCGGGTTTTAGCATTAATGCAATACCGATCATGATTCTTTGTAACATTCCACCACTCAATTGATGAGGATACTTATTATAAATCTGTTTGGGATCATTTAAACCGATTTCTTTAATCATGGTTAGTGTTTTGGCAACGGCATCTTTTTTGCTTAAGGGAAGGTGTGCTTGTAATGTTTCGATGACTTGTTTGCCTATACGATAAAGCGGATCGAAAGCACTCATTGGATGCTGTAAAATGATCGCGATAGTGTTACCCCGAATCTGACGCAGTGTGTCAGCTGATTGGGTTAAAAGATCGCCTTTCACTTGTCGATTCAACTGGGGTTGTCTAGGATTAAAAAGAATTTGACCTTCGACTTTAAAATAGGGTTCTAATAACCCCATGATCGCTTTACTGGTTAAACTTTTACCACTACCACTTTCGCCGACAATGCCTACGCATTGGTGATGTTCAACATTAAACGAAATGTTATCCAATAAAGTTTGACCATTATCAAGGTTAACCGTGAGATTTTTAACCTCTAACAGGGGGTTACACATGTGTTTTTTCCTTCGGATCTAAAATATCTCGCAAACAGTCACCTAATAGATTAAAAGCCGCCACGACGACTAAAATAGCTATCCCCGGATAGACCATTTGCATTGGATGTTGAATCATTACATTCTTGGCTTCACTAAGCATTAATCCCCATTCGGCAGTTGGTGCTTGCACGCCCAATCCAATAAAAGAGAGCGCCGAAATATTCAAAATGACCCAGCCTGTATCGAGCGTGGCTAACACCACTAATTCCGACATAATATTGGGTAACAAATGACGGCGAATAATAAAGCTGTGTGGTGCACCAATGGCACGTGAAAATAAAATATAATTTTTTCGACTGTATTTAATCACTGAACTGCGGATCATTCGGCTGTACCATGCCCATTTCACCACGATATTAGCAATAATCACGTTTTCAATCCCCACACCTAGCACTCCGACAATCGCTAAAATCATGACTTGACTAGGGAAGGAGAGCATAATATCGCAAAGGCGCATAATAACTTCATCAAGTTTGCCTCGTTGGTAACCTGAAATTAGCCCGATGATTGAACCGACGATAATGGTAATTGTCATGGTTAGTAAGGATAAAAAGAGGGTCGAACGGATTCCATAAAGTAAACGAGAAAAGATATCTCGACCTAAATGATCACAGCCTAGCCAATGTTCAGCTGAGATACTGGCATATTTGCGGACAATACGAACTTTATTTGGATCAAATGGGGCAATATAGGGCGCAAAAATACCCAATAGAATGATGATGGTGATAATCATCAAACAGCATAATGCCATTTTATTTTTCATCAACTGTCTTGCTAAACTCATGCTAAATCCCCACTATTTTGTAATCGAGGATCCAGCCATTGATGCACCACATCAACAATAAAATTACACACGACAAATAAAATCGCCATAACTAAAATATAAGCTTGAATAACAGGATAGTCTCGATTCATGATAGCGGCTATACATAAGCGCCCAAGTCCCGGCCATGAAAAGATATATTCCACAACAAACGAACCGGCAATCAATTGTGGAATTGTCATACCCAGTGCGGTAATGGTGGTATGTAATGAATTAACTAAGACATGTTTTAAAATAATCGCCCGTTCCTTTAATCCTCGACTACGTGCATAAAATACAAAGTAATTCTGCATATTTTCCAGCATATTATTACGAATAAAGCGAATATAAGTAGCAATATAAACAAAAGATAAAGTTATTGTTGGTAGAATAAGATTTTGCCATGGGCCATAACCATTTGTTGGTAACAGATCTAAATAATTAGCAAAAAACCAAATACACAGCAAACCAAGCCAATAACTAGGCATGGCGGTACCAATAAAAATGAGGATTCGAACAACATGATCGAAGACTGAGTTAGCAAAAATAGCACATAACACGCCTAGCACTAAGCTAACGAATAAAGTAAGAACAAATGATGACACAGCCAAAAGTAAAGTTGGGGTTAAACAACGAATCATTTCATCCCAAACTAATCGATCCCGATGAACAAATGAACGTCCAAAATCCAGATGAAAAGCATGATATAACCAACTAAAATATCGAGACCAAAAGGGCTCATTTAATCCCAACTCTTGGCGCATACTTTCGATGGCTACAGGCGTTGGCATAATCTCATTTAAGCGTAAAGCAACTTCAGCAGGATCAGAAGGGGCAAGGTTGATCAGCAAAAAAGCAATGAACGAGATACCGATCAAAATCGGTATCATCATCAATAAACGTTTAAAAATATAATGTAACATTATGACTAACTAACTATAACGCAATTAATAGTGCATTTTCTCAAAAGGAATATCAAATTGTGATGGAGCAAACTCAATGCCTTTAAGAGATTTAATAGCAATAGCTCGATTGCGTTCATAAGTTAAAGGAATATAGACCGCTTGTTTATGCAATGTTTCAAGCACATAACGATATAGGGCTTGGCGTTCTTGCTCGTCTGTTGAAATCAATGCTTTGCTAATGCTGGCATCAATTTGAGGCTTTTCTTTTAAGCCTTGTTGTGCCATATAATCCCCATATACTGGTAATTTCATACCGGATAAAAAGGATTGCGGATCATAAGGCGTACCCCAAGAAATATCGAATACCATATCAAAATCACCCGCTTTTTGGCGGTCACGATAGCCTTGTTCTTCTTCACCATGAATATTCAGTTTTAATCCAACTTGTTCAAATTCATCTTGCATATATTGGGCGATAGTTTTTTGTGAAGCAGTATTACTATCATAATACAGTGTGATTTCAAACGGTTTGCCGTCTTTTTGGCGATATTGTTGACCGTTTGCTTTTGTCCAACCTGCTTTATCCAAAAGTCGTTGTGCTAATTTAGTATCGTATTGATAAGGTTTTAATCCAATATTGGCATAAGGGATATTAGTCGCCATTAGGGTATCAGCCGGTGCTTCACTGTGATTAAAAATTCCTTCTGAAATATCATTTTGATTAATAATATGCTCAATTGCCTGACGCACATTAACATCACTCAATGCCGGGCGAGTCGTATTCATCAACACGATACGGCTTGAAACAGGTTTAGACATCAATGTCTGAAACTTATCCATTTTCGAAAAACGCTCGAAAGAATCGGCATCTACCATATTTTTGCCATAAATCAGATCGATTTCACCTTTTTCAAGTGCCATCAAACGGCTTTGATTATCCGCAATCACCTTCATGGTGACGGTTTTAAGTTGCGGTTTATTTCCCCAATAAGTGGGATTGGCTGTAAAAATGGCATACTGATCTTTTTTATGATCACTTAACACATAAGGCCCCGTACCAATATAAGAATTAACGCCATTTTTGGTTTCACCATTTTTCATGGCATTAGGCGATATAAAACGCATAGGGCGGGTGACGGCAATTTCAATCAAAAATGGATAGTAAGGTTCAGACAGATTGACTTGTAGGGTATAATCATCAAGCGCTTTAATATCGGTAATTAAACGCACCATTTCAAGCCAAGTATGACGATCTTTATTTGAAAGTACGGCATCCCAATTTAATTTAGCGCTATGCGCATCGAATTTAGTACCGTCGCTAAATGTCACATCTTGTCGAAGTTTGAACGTATAGGTTTTTCCTTCATTACTGATTGTCCAGCTTTCCGCAAGCCAAGGTGAAAAAGAGCCATCTTCGTTATAATGGACTAAAGATTCATACAGCATATTTTGAGCCCACATCTCACCAGAATAGAGGTGAGGGTTAAGATCACGAATATCGCGAAAGTTAGCAAAAGTGATATCATCTTTAGCGAAACAATTAAGGCTAGCTGAGGTTAATGCGAAAACCATTAACCATTTTTTGGTGCGGTTGAAATGTACTATCATGGGCAATCCGTTATGCAAAAGTTTTTAAAAAAAAATCATTGATGGAAATAGTGTCAAAAATGTCGTAAATACAACGATTTTTAGCGCAAGAATAGTAGCACAGATGCAAATGATAATAAATATCATCTAGTCTATTTTTTAGCAAAAAACTTACGAAATTTTGTTAAAACAAATCTTAACAGAACGATTTCATCGCAATCTGATTAACAGGGATAATAAATAATCAAACAAAAGTAATAGAATTGCTTTATAATAACTAACGAAAATTTAATTTTTGTTTATTTAGGAAACATTTCATGTCATTTGACTCTCTTGGTTTAGATGCCAAGATTTTAAAAGCACTACAAGAACAACACTACACTCAGCCTACCCCCATTCAACAGCAAGCCATTCCGGTAATCTTATCGGGAAAAGACCTTATGGCAAGTGCACAAACGGGCACTGGTAAAACGGCAGGGTTTGGTTTGCCAATTTTGCAAAAGCTGATTGAACAACAAGCCAAAACGGCAAATCGCCCCGAAACAAAAAAGAAGAAACGCCCCCTTTATGCGTTAATTTTAGCGCCAACTCGTGAACTTGCTGCGCAAATTGGTGAAAACATCCGTGATTACAGCCGTCATTTAGCAATTCGTTCATTAGTTGTTTTTGGTGGCGTAAGCATTAATCCTCAAATGATGAAGTTGCGTGGTGGTGTGGATATTCTGATCGCGACACCCGGACGGTTACTCGATTTAGTCCACCAAAATGCTGTTGATCTTGCAACGGTTAAAGTGCTGGTTTTAGACGAAGCCGATCGCATGTTAGATATGGGTTTTATTCATGATATACGGCGAGTGATAGCAAAATTACCTAAAAAACGTCAAAATTTAATGTTTTCAGCAACGTTTTCAGATGAGATAAAAACACTGGCGGAAACGATTTTACATTCCCCTGAAACGGTTGCTGTTGCCAGAACCAACAGTACATCAACACAAATTACCCAATATGTTCATCGAGTAGATAAACGTCGTAAACGGGAATTACTATCGTACTTAATTGGTAAAAACCAATGGCAACAAGTACTAATTTTTACTCGCACTAAGTACGGCGCTAACCATTTAGCTGAGCAACTCACTAAAGACGGGATTAAAGCTTCAGCTATTCATGGTAACAAAAGCCAAGGCGCCCGCACCAAAGCCTTAGCCGATTTTAAAACCGGACAAATTCGGGCACTAGTCGCCACCGACATTGCAGCCAGAGGATTGGATATTGAACTATTGCCTTATGTGGTTAATTATGAATTACCGCAGGTTGCTGAAGATTACGTGCATCGAATTGGTCGAACAGGGCGAGCGCAAAATCAAGGGCAGGCGATTTCATTAGTCTGTGTTGACGAACTGCCACAATTAAAAGCCATTGAAAAGTTAATCAAAAAACCAATACCCGAAATCCATACCGATGGTTTTGCCGTTGACCCAACCATTAAAGCTGAGCCGAAAACAAAATCTTCACCTAAAAAACGGCTATCGAAAAACGATCACAACACGCAAAATCGGTCTAATCAACCCAATAAGCGTGGTGGTGTTAACCGAACAAAAAAACACGCTAACACAAATAACAAACAGAGTCATACTCATTAAAATAGAAGGATATTATCATGGTAAATCGCAGTCGACGTTTACGTAAAAAATTACATATTGAAGAGTTTAAAGAATTAGGTTTTACTGTCAGTTGGTCTTTTGACGAAGGGACAAGTGAAGAAACCTTAGATAACATTGTTGATCAATTCATTCTCGAAGCTATCCAACCAAATGGCCTAGCATATGAAGGCAGTGGCTATCTAAACTGGAAAGGCATTGTCTGTACTCAAAAACTCGGCAATTGTACCGAAGCGCATCGTGACATTGTGACAAAATGGTTGGAAAGTCATGGTTTAAAAAATATCAAAGTCAGCCCGTTAATCGATATTTGGTGGGATGAATTAGATTTCTAATCGATTTTAAACCATATTTGATTAAGTTAGCTTGATAATTCAATAGCCACAATTGTGGCTATTTGTTTGCAATTCATTTAACTAAATTATTCGATTCCTTGACTACGTAAATAATCTTCATAATTACCGGTATAATCAATTACTTTTTCTGGCGTAATTTCGACAATACGAGTCGCTAGTGAACTGACAAACTCACGGTCATGTGAAACAAAGAATAGGGTACCTTGATAAAGTTCAAGCGCCATATTGAGCGACTCGATCGATTCCATATCAAAATGGTTAGTCGGTTCGTCCATGACAATGATATTCGGTTTTTGCATCATTAATTTACCAAATAACATCCGTCCTTTTTCACCCCCCGACAGTACTTTAACTTTCTTCTTAATATCATCTTGCGAAAATAATAAGCGTCCTAAAACACTTCGTACTGCTTGTTCATTATCAGTAGGTTGCTTCCATTGGCTCATCCAGTCGAATACGGTTAACTCATCATCAAATTCATATTCATGATCTTGAGCATAATAACCGATATTGGCATTTTCTGACCATTTAATCTCGCCTTGCTCAGGCGTTAGTTCTCCCATTAAGGTTTTAATTAAAGTGGTTTTACCAATCCCATTGGTACCTAAAATGGCGACCTTCTCGCCGACTTCAACCATTAAATTAAGATTATTAAACAAAGGACCATTATCAAAGCCTTTGGTCAAATTCTCAACGACTAAGGCATTACGGAACAATTTTTTATCTTGCTCAAAGCGTATAAATGGATTTTGACGGCTAGATGCTTTCACTTCCTCCAGTTTAATTTTCTCAATTTGTCTGGCTCGAGATGTCGCTTGTTTAGACTTCGATGCATTGGCACTAAAACGACTAACAAAAGATTGCAGTTCACTGATTTGCGCTTTCTTCTTAGCGTTATCCGCTAATAAACGCTCTCGGGCTTGTGTTGATGCCGTCATATAATCATCGTAATTACCCGGATAAATACGCAATTCACCATAATCAAGATCTGCCATATGGGTACAAACCATATTTAAAAAATGGCGATCATGCGAAATAATAATCATGGTACTTTCACGCTCATTAAGCGTATCTTCTAACCAACGGATGGTATCGATATCCAAGTTATTGGTTGGCTCGTCCAGTAATAAAATATCGGGATTCGAAAAGAGCGCTTGGGCTAATAATACACGTAGCTTCCAACCGGGGGCAATTTCACTCATTAGACCATAATGCTGTTCAATGGGAATGCCGACCCCTAACAATAGTTCGCCAGCACGAGACTCGGCACTATAACCATCCATTTCGGCGTATTGGGTTTCTAAATCAGCCACTTTAAAACCATCTTCTTCACTCATTTCCGGTAAAGAATAGATCCGATCACGTTCTTGCTTGATTTCCCACAACTCAGTATGCCCCATAATCACCGTATCTAACACGGTAAAGGATTCAAAAGCGAACTGATCTTGACGTAATTTACCTAATCTTTCATGAGGATCTAACGCCACATTACCCGAAGTTGGCACCAAATCGCCACCAATGATTTTCATAAACGTTGACTTACCGCTACCATTGGCGCCAATAAGCCCATAACGATTGCCGTTCCCAAATTTAACCGAAATATTTTCAAATAGCGGTTTACTACCAAATTGCATGGTGATGTTATTTGTACTTAACACTGATCTCTACTCTCTAAATGATTAACGCTTTAACTTGATGCTTTTAATACCTTATAAGTTAAAGTTAAAAAATGTGATTTAACGCACATTATGCCATAGTTTAAACCTTTTGAGGATCCTAATAGTATTGAAGTGAGTCTATAAGGGCTGTAGGATAATTATGAACTTCAATGATCTTATTATCCATAAAGTTAGGTGATTGAAAATAATATCTTTTATCCTTAATAAACAGGTTAAAGATAAAATTGCCTTGGGTTTGTTCTTTTGCTAATCCTTGATAGGCGCAAAGACTGACGTCGTTTTTTAGGTATAACGGTAAATCGTAATCAAGCGTATTAAGTTTAATCTTAGTATCATGAATAGTAAGTGTTAAATAAGTCGAACTATAATGACCATTAAAATCTTTTAAGGTCGTTGGTTGATATTGCAAAATAGTATTAATTGCTGATTGATAATGTTGTTTGTATCGTTCTTCTAACTCAGGATGTTGTTCGACTAATGCTTCGGTGACAAAGTCCCCTAGAAAGTATCGGGAATGTTTAGGATCTCGGTAAGAATATAGTTGTGATTGTTCAGTGTGCTTATCGGTAAGTAAAAACCATGATTGCGAACCTAACAGGATATCATAAAGTTTATTATTTTTGGTTAATTCAGCTTTAATATAGATACCATCAAGGGTAAAACCATAATAATGTTCAAAATTAACATCATCGGGTAAATATTCTTCGTGCTTATTTTGCGTAATCTCTAGAATATCGTTTGCACTTAAATGCCAATCTAAACACATTTGGTAATAAATGAGATTTCGAAATTTTAAATCATGACATGACTTAGTCATATTGGTTATCTCATCTTGTGCTTGGCACGAGAAGGTTATTAATAGGCTTGTTATTAGTATTAAAATTTTATTCATTATTTCCAATCTACATTGTTATTTTTTATCATGCTTTTATATTAAGATTAATCTATTGATTGGACTAATATCCAAGCATTGAATTATTATTTAGGTATAGTTGAAAGTTCTTTTAACTCAACTTCGTACAAATCATCAAAGTTGTATATTTTTTTCGAGATGATTTTATTTTTTTCATATTGCGTAATGATTTTGTAGTCTTTTCCAAACTCGTCGGGGTGGTAATACGCCGTTTCGATCAATTCGCCTTTTTCATTATATTTGTTCCATAATCCAACTTGGATTCCTGTTCCATTATAAATCCCTTGGCAACCTGATAATTTTAATGTTCCTTTTGGAAAGTATTCTTTTATCGGTTTTTGACATAAGGCTTTGTCATTGGATAAAGTTTGACTAAAATCGCGTTTATTTTCGTCAGCCAAACTTGAATTACATGAACATGAAATGAATACTATTGCGACTAGTAAATATAAATTTTTTTTGAAATTACTCATCTTTTAAATTTTCCATGTTTTTTAGCTGTTTATCTTCTTTCGAACTTAAACTTTATTTGCCATTAATTTCGACTTGTTCATGACTTATCCATTGATTACCTTTCCACTCTCCGTCACACTTTTGCACCCCAGACCAGACAACTTTTGATTTTTTGATATCGATAATGACACATTGATAGTTTTCGTGTAGCCATCGCTCATTGTCTGATATTTCAACATAACCTTTGATAATCGCATCCATTTTAACATAATGTTTATTTTCAGATATTTTAATATTTATTGAGTCAATACCGGTATATTGGTCATCATCATCATATCCTTTGATTTTAGATGTAACCCCATTTTTAATTAATCTTGGATCTGAATAAAGATTGAATTCTTCATTATAAGTTAATAAGATTAATTCTATTTGATCGGTAATTTTTAGTTTATTCGCAATAGGGACAGGTTTTATAGTTGTACCCACACAGGAAAGGCTAAAAATAAGTAATGTTATATATAATAAATATTTCATCAATCTTTTCGTTGCGTTTATCACATCTTATGGCAAGAGTATACCTTATTTCAGGTAATATTGAATTGTTTATTTTTCATTTAATGTGGATTTTTAATCAATCAATTACTCTGAATAATAACAATTTTTGTGAATACATTTTTTTATTATCCCGCATTTTACGCACTGCAATCCATAGTATAAAAATCTAGAATTGTTAAATACCATTTATTATCTAATTGAGTTAGATAAAATATGAACATATTTTTTTCATCCCTTGGTAATATACCTGGAAAGTTTTCTATCTAAACAACTTTCACTGTTTTAGGGGCTATTTTATCGGCAATAGCTTGATACTCCTGCCAAACTGGTCTTTTTTCAAATTGATAGTGTTTTAATTCCCAATGATAATAATCAAGCGCTATTTTTAAAGCCTCAATATTACTTTCTTTTTGAAAAAAGATTTGCAAATATCTTTAAACCTCCTAAAAAAATAGATAAATGCTTTCTATTCTATCAACAAAAGAAGAACACCAAACATTCACTAGGCATGGAGGAAGAAATTTCCTTATGGTATTATTAAGCCATCATTTAAAGAAGTTGGAAATTTCGCAAGAGAATTATATAAAAATTAACCAGAAAATTAAAAAGTTTAGAACTATGAAGATAAAATATAGAATTGTTAAAAATTTTAATAAAGAAGAACAAAGTAAATTAGAAAAATTATGAATTAATGTAGGAAAAGGGTGGGATTTATTTGAAATCGAGGAAAATAATCAAAATTTTGAACCAATAAAAAATATGTTGAATAAGGATTGGGATAATGTTGCTCAAAAGAAAGTTTATTTTTCAGAAAAAGATAGATCATTAGCCCCGTATTTAAATATATATGCAAATAAAATGTTGGGATATGCAAAACCAGATGACGAATCTATTGTAGATGAATACGAATAACCATTTGATATATACCATTATTACAATGGTGTCTTTGAAATAATTAATACTGACAAACAATTTGGAATATTAAGAGGAAATCAAATCGGCTATTATTCTTTAGAAAATGAACCTAATTGGAGAGGAAATGAAATTGCATCGGCAAACAACATTGAAGATGCTTTTTTTGTAAAACCCGAAGTTTTTGAAAAAATATTTAGACCTTTAAATATTAAATCTTTGCCAGTTATCAATTATAAAACTCAAACAAAATTAGAAAATGTTGTACAAATAGTTCAACAAGGGATTAGTAAATCTCATTTAATTATTAATAAAACTCAAATCAAAGAAAAAACACATATTGTAAATTGGGATATTGATAAATATGTATTAAGAAATGATTCTTATTATCCATCTTTTGATTCTTCACCCGGTGAATTTGTTTTTTTTATACGCATGAGTATTTTGGTACAGGAGGATTAACTCAAAGAAATACAATAATTTCAAAAAAACTTTATAACATATTAAAAATTAACAATATTAAAGGTTTAAATTATTATCCTATGAAAGGATAATAGAAAAAGTATAAAAAATTAATAAATAGATTTAATCAATATGAAAATAAAATATCGATTTTTCAAAAATTTTTCCTTAAAAGAAGTTTCTAAATTAAAAAATATAAATATTTATGTCGATGTGGGATGTGATGCTTTTATATTCTATGAAAATGACGAAATGAACGAGCAACTTCAATCCATATTCGGAAGCAACTATAAAAACTATGTTTCTGTTGTCAAAACAGAATTTTCAGAAAACGAAAGAATTAATGCCGATTATTTATCAATTGAGTCTAGTAAAATATTGGGATATCCTCAACCAGAAGACTTAGATGGAAATGATGAATTGGAAAAATTTCCTTTTAATGTTTTTCCTTATTTAAAGGACGTATTTGAAATAACAAAAAGAAGTGAAAATTTTGGAATTATTAGAGGAAAGCAAATTGGAAGTATCTCATTATTAAGCGAACCTAAATGGAATAAAAAAGGTATAGGAACAATATATTGGCTTGAAGATACATTTTTTACTACACCTTCAATTTATGAAAATATATTTAAACCACTAAATATACAAAGCAAAAGTGTAATTGGGTATGGTAATCAAAAACCTCTAGTTACAGTAGTTCAATTGTTACCACAAGGAATATCCTCATCTAAATTAAATATAAATGATAATAATATAGATGAGAAAACACATATCCCAGAGTGGGAAATTACTAGGTTTCATTTAAACAATAAAGGATTTTTTCCGTCTTTTGAAAATCATCCTGGAAATTTTGATTTTTTTGTATCTCAAGAAAATTTTGGTTCCGGTCATGCCAATTATAAAGAAGTCTTTGTATCGCAAAAGCTATATCAACTTTTAAAAAATAATAATATAAAAGGATTAGATTATTACCCAATAAAGAAATGGTAAGCGGAAAATTTATGTTGTTAGGGAGGAGTAACGGATAAAACAGCGAAAAGTTATATTGATAATGCTGTAAAATATGCCAACGCAAAACTAAACGGAACAGAACTTTCAAAAGAAATCTTCCTTCAAGTTCAAAATATGAAAGGCGTTTTTCAAAAAGTATTAGACTATGCCAAAAAGAAAACGTGACTATTATTTTTTTGCTAGTTTAGCTTTTAAGTAAAATATTTTCAGACTTAAAAGCATAGCAATGAATAAGAACAACATTATCCAGTAAACATTCTTGTGGTTGTTTTGATGATGTGTTTCTCATTTAATTCATTACATGGATTAGAAATATGTGATATCTCTTTCCTCTTATTCTTTCCAAACAAATTTTTCACCCGATTGTTTTTTATGTAAACACTCTTTAGTAGTATATTGTTGTGGACAGGCAAAGCAGTCTTTTGTATTTTCATTGGCCAAATCTAAATCATCAGGGATTTTTATAATGCCATTTATTGGTTTTATTTTTTGACTTAAGCAGATCAAGCTTGCATTTGCAGAATCATAATCATCTTTTGCTATTTCAAATGTAAAAAGGATACGATCCCGACCAGTTTGTTTGAAGATTTCTAATTTGTTATTTCTTTCTCGAATAAATAGTTGATAGGCGCTTACGCCTATTGTGTTTTGTATTTCGATAATGACATAATCCAATTTATTCATCAAAGAGATTTCAAAAACTCTTTCATAGCTATTCTGGTAATTTAAAAAAACGTCGGATTGCAAAATTGTTTTATGAGAAAAAATATCAAAAGTATCCAAAATATAAGTACTTTCGAAATTATTTTCTATAATGGGTGACATTGCTTTAGCCGTTTCATGTATATTCTTTTTTTCATTAAAGAAACTAACTTCCACATTTTCTTGATTTAATTGTTTATTACTACAACTACATAGCAATACTATAATAAAAAAGTAACTTATTTTATTTTTCATTACGTTATCTATCTTGTCGATTAGAACTTTGTTTATCATATTTTATAAATTCTTTGATCCATTTGGTATTTTTTCTTTATTCAATATGATTAAGTCCACCATTAATTTGTTTAGTAACAGATTCAACATCTGAATCTGTTAAACCTTTATCCATCACCTTTAATGTTTGTTTTATATAAATTATAGAATATTTATCCTGCTGAGTTAAACGAATGATATAAATCCTTGGAGAAATCTACTTCATCTTTATAATTTGTAGGACTTTTGTTTGATCTTCGAAGGTACTTCTAAATTGGGTTTTTCCATATAGAGTTGAGCAAGAAAGTTTATTTTTCTTTTTACATCTTTTAATATCAAATTTATCAATCAATAAAGATTAATTTTGAATGATTATTTTTTTAATTTACTAATTTATATCGGTTTGCTTACCACCGTTCTTACTAATAAGGTGATAAGTAAAATCACCGGTTGTTTCATACGCTCTCGTTACTTCAATTCATCAATTTCTTTATCCACAAATTTGCGTTCGACAAGCTCACCGTCTTTATAGGTTTCTGTGTATAAAAGTTTGCCTTTTTTGCGTACATTGATATTAGAGATTTCTCGAAAATTAGAAATAGATAAATGATTATTATATGGGGTTTGTATTTTATCTCTATTTTGTTATTTAGTTAAACTAATACAATCCGCATAATCACTCATTTTTATTCAGGAACAAAATTATTGATATTATAAAAGACGATATGATAGCCATTACCTATGTTTAACGTTATTTTTTTATAGGTAAATTCAACAAACAGGCTTTGTAATGAGTGAAAATCACGCTCTTTCTTAGATAAAAATTGTGTTGCATATTCAATATATTCAGGGCAACAATCCTTATATTTTTCTGGGTTATCGATTATTTCATTCTGATAGAACTGTTTTTGAACCAAATAAGACTCTTTTCGGATCTCATCAAAATATTTTTCTTGGCAAATGGCTTCTAGCTGTAATGTGGTTTTAATCGCAGTTAATAAAATAAATTTACCTTTATTGTTATGCAACAGTATATCTTCTTTAAAAGAAAATGGTAAAAATTCAATAGTTCGTATACCATCAATCAAGTCTTGAGAAACCCCATATTCTATTTCACCAGTTAATAGAAAATCTTGATCCTTATTATCTATAAATTCAATTTGCAGATCATCTATACCCAGATACAGCTTTTTAATGATAAAAAGCGTCTTCCCTTTTTGTACCAGTGAAAAATCTTCTTGGTTTAATCCTTTTAATGTTAATTTTTTATTGCCTAACTGGATTAAAACAGGATCATGGTCTAACGCAATGACTTTGCTATAGTTTATGTTTGTTTTTTCCTCTTTATGCGCATAACCACAAGAAGTCAAAAAGCTAATGAGTAAAAGTATAGCTATCGTTTTCATGATTTTCCTAATTGAATAGTAGTATGTATAAAATCTATATTAAATCCTCAATGTTCATGATCATAATGATTTTGAACACCTGAGCTTACACCAGCAAACTCTGCCAAACTTGTCGCATAGTTAGATCTGAATCCATATTCAAAAGTAATTTGGTAAATAGTCGCATTTTTATTTCAATCAAAATTTTCTATTTTTCAATTATTTATTATTTAGGAATGGTTAAAAGCTCTTTTAACTCAGTCTCATATAAATCATCAAAATTGTAAATTTTCTTTGAAACAACTTTTCCATTCTTATATTGAGTTACGATTTTATAGTCTTTGCCTAATTCATCAGGATGATAATAGGTGGTTTCGATTAAATCGCCTTTTTCATCGTATGTTTTCCATAATCCTACAGGTATTGTGGTAGCATTATACATATCCATAAACCCTTCATATTGCTTAACGCCATTTTCAAAGTAAATAGTAGTGAGTTTGGGTAATTCTAAAGAGTCAGTAACTATTGTTTCTATAAGATTTATTTGTCCATTAGGATAATAAATAACATATAATACATCTCCTTTTTTAACTTCATCTCTTACATAGCGGATGAATTTTAGTTTTCCATTTGGGTAAAATCCTTGAGCAGAAATGCCGTCTGGTTTATATGATGACATATAATACACAGATTCTAATTGACCGCCTTTAGTATAGTAAGTTTTTATATAATCCGCTGCTTTATTGCCATTGATATAATATTCATATCGTAGAAAACCCTCCGGAGTATTGGATTCTTTAATTCGTACTGAATGTGACGGGGTAACTTCGGAAATCTTTTTTTCTTCAATGCGTTGAACACATGCCAAAATGCCAACAAAAAAAATAGACACTATTAGTAATTTTTTCATTTTATTCTTAAAAATGTTTATTAATGTTGATTTCTAACCCTTGAGCAAGTTGCTATGCTACTAAGTCCATATTGTCGTAAATACTTTTTGCATCTTTAGGGTGTGTAATATAATCAAGCTTGATTAAAACTTTATATTTCGTTTGATTTTTTCCCCAAAGAACTCCTACATTATTTCTAGCATCAGGGTGTTTCTTTCCTATATTGACAACAGTATAACAACTAAAAATATTAAGTTGTTATGTTTATTTTTTTATTTATTGTTTACTTACCACCGTTAATATTTATGAGGGTGATAAGCATAATAATCGTTTGTTTACTACACAATCTTTAATTCAATTCATCAATTTCTTTATCCACAAATTTGCGTTCGATAAGTTCACCGTCTTTATAGGTTTCTGTGTACAAAAGTTTGCCTTTTTTAGCAGAAGATAGATCAGCAGATCCATCTGGCTTCTCTTGGTAATCTAATTTATAAAATTTCCAAATTCCAATTGGTAACCCTTTATGGTAATTTGCTTCAAGATAAGTATAACGGTGAGAATAAGTATAATAACCTTTCGGCTTCTTCAACACCATAAAAACGGTAGGATCATCCTGACAAATAAGAATTTTGGTAAAAATTTAATTACTAGTAATAGTATGATTACAATCTTTAATAATTTCATAGTGTCATCCATTTATAATCTTCTTGGATAGATTGAATTTTGCCTTCAACTGTCACCGGACTGTATCTTTATAGCGGAATAGGGTAACAAACCTTTCTTTGTTTTATCACTATTTTTTATATTGAAAAATTTTATTACTACAATTTAGAAACATCTTGAGTCATTACAGGATGATTTGTATTTAATCATGTTTATGTTCCTTTAATATCTGAATTAAGTTCAATATATCTACGATTATTGGGTGTAAAATGCAAAATTTTATTTTCCATTAGACTTTTTACTTGTGGAATGGATTTTGCTACGGCAGTATTCGATGAAGGGTACTAATTATTTGTATACAGGTTATTAAGTAATGTTGTCGTGTAGAATGATTGAATAATTTAGATCATAAACGTTATTTGTCACCAATTATTGTAATAAATCGTTTACAAGTTAATGATGAATTGGTACGATGCGTGCAATTTAAATTTAATTTGTTATCTGTAATTTATGTTTTATCTTATTTTTGTCACGATTGTTTGGTCATTTTCATTCAGTCTTATTGCTGTTTATCTCAGTGGACAAGTTGACTCTTGGTTTGCTGTTGTGATGCGTGTTTTGTTAGCTTTTATTACTTTTATTCCTTTTTTTCGATTTCGTGGTATCCGCTTTAAACAGATGATTTTGTTAATGGGCGTTGGAGCCTGTCAATTGGGGATTATGTACTTTTTTTATTATAATTCCTTTCAGTATATTTCAGTACCTGAAGTCCTTCTTTTTACCATATCAACGCCTATTTATGTCACGATCATTTATGACATATTGCAAGGGCATCGTCTTCGATATAGTTATCTGTTAACGGCTATTATTGCCGTTATTGGTGCAGCTATTATTCGCTATGATCATATCAGTCGTGATTTTATTATTGGATTTTTATTAATTCAGGGCGCAAATGTTGTGTTTGCTTTAGGGCAGGTTGGGTATAAACGAATTATGGAACTTTATCCATTGCCCCAACATCAAGCTTTTGCATGGGTCTATTTAGGGGCTGTGCTTGTTGCTAGTCTTGGCTGGTTATTGTTTGGCGATTATTCAAAATTACCTACAACCAACTTACAGTGGGGTATCATTATTTGGCTTGGTGTGATTGCCTCTGGTTTGTGTTATTTTTTATGGAACTATGGCGCGACTAAAGTGGACTCAGGAACATTAGCGATTATGAATAACGTGGTTATTCCAACAGGCATCTTGGTTAATGTCGTAGTTTGGCATCAATCCATTGACTGGATTCGATTTTCAATTGGAAGTGCGGTGATTGTGTTTGCTTTAATACTTCATCACAAAGTAAAACGCCACTCCCCAAAATAAATTAAATAATATTATGTTAAGCCAAATTGTAACATGATGGATAATATCAACGGTGTTGTTATGGATGATAATGCTGTTGATATGAGTAAACTTGATGCAATAGGGCCTTGTAATACCTCAAATTGTCTTGCCATCATATAACAGTTAATCGCAATCGATACTGAGCTTAATAATACAATAACTTGTAATTCCAATACGGGTAATCCTAACAGTTTTCCTATCACAAATGTAACAATAGGTAGTATTGCCAGTTTTATCATACAGATTGTTGCGGTAATGTGTAATTTGTTCCTGATTTGATATTCGGCCAGCCCCATGCCTAATACAATAAGTGATAAAGGTGCTGTCATGTCACTGACCATTTTTGTAGATTGTTGAATGAATTTAGGTAATGTGATACCCGTATAATTAACCGCAATACCGGCAAAAATGCCTATAATTATAGGGTTTTTGGTGACATTTTTGAATGCTTTAATAAATCCTTTGCTGGAAAGTTTTCCCATTTGTACAAATTCGATCGATATGGTTGCTAGGGTCCATAAAATAAGTGCATTAAAGATCACAATAATCGCAACAATTGGAATTGCACTGTCACCTAGTAGCATTTTTATGATTGGGATACCAACAAACACTGTGTTGGTATAGATTCCCCCCATAGCAAACATCGTACTTTCAGAACCATTTAGGTGAAAACATTTGTAGGCGATTAAGCAGCCTAAAGCAAAAACAATAAATGAGCTACCGAAGAAGACGAATAATAGTTTCATATCGATTTCAGAATGCTCGGAAAAATGGCTCATAATTTGAAAGAGCATAATCGGAAATGCGATATAAAAGGTGAATTTGGTTAAACTGTCGGTCACCGTTTTTTGCCAGCGACCTAATTTAACCGCTATATAGCCTAATAAAATAAGAATAAATAGCGGTAATGTTGCGACAAATTGTTGTCCTAACGTCGAAAAAAAAGCCATATGATAATTACTATTTATTGATGTTTACGAATAAAATACCATTCTAACTGCGTCGATTGTTTTGGATCAAATTGATAGCCTTCAAGGTTAAAGCTTTTTATATCATCAGGTTGATTGAGGTTATTTTTGATAATGTAACGACTCATTAATCCTCGTGCTTTTTTGGCATAAAAACTAATTACCTTGAATTCACCTTTACTTTCATCTAAAAAAATAGGTTGGATAATCGTCGCTTTTAATTGTTTTGGTTTAATGGCTTTAAAATACTCATTCGAGGCTAAATTGATTAACGTTGGATTTGCAGTTTTATGAAACTCATTATTTAACTGGTCGGTTAATTTATCTCCCCAAAATTGATATAAATTATTGTTATGACCGTTTTTTAGGCGTATCCCCATTTCTAAACGATAGGGTTGAATAAGGTCAAGGGGGTTGAGTAGACCATAAAGTCCGGATAAGATCCGTAAATGAGATTGAGCAAATTTTAAATCTGCTTCTGAAAAATCGTCGACATGAAGCCCTTCATACACATCACCTTTAAAAGCAAGAATTGCTTGTCTGGCATTTTCAAGATTAAATTCTTTATGCCAATGTTGAAATCGTTCATAATTTACTTCAGCCAATTTTGGACTAATTGACATCAATTTAGCTAAATCGTCGGCGGATAATTTTTTACACTCTTTAATAAGTATCTCAGAATCTTTAATAAATTTAGGTAATGTGTGTGTTTTTGTGATAAGCGGACTTTGAAAATCGAGGGTCTTGGCAGGAGAAATTATCGTTAGCATAAAGTGATACACCTATTGTAATTTATGTAAATTGAGGGTATTTTACACCTAATCTTGCAAAAAAGGGGTATAAAAATGAATCAAACCAAAAAAGAAATACATGACCTTCGTTCTTGGGCAAAAATTCGTGAAACATCTCTAGAAATTGCAGAAGCCATTTTTGAGTTAGCGCATAATGATGAAAAGCTTGCTGAACAAATTTGGTCAGAAGGTAGTGATGAAGTATTGCCACTTGCCTTTTCTAAAACAAAAGCAGATAGACTGTTTTGGGGTGAACAAACAATCGAGCGTAAAAATATCTAAGTTTTATGAAATTGACTTTTTTAGGTACCAGTGCTGGTTGCCCAACAGCTGAGCGTAATGTGAGTAGTATTGTGTTAGATCTTTTGCAAGAACGTGGCAAATTGTGGTTGTTTGATTGTGGTGAAGCTGCTCAAATGCAAATGCAAAAAGTTAAATTTAGTCTTGCAAAACTTGAAATGATTTTTTTAACACATTTACATGGTGATCATCTGTTTGGGCTTCCTGGGGTATTAACCACGCGTTCTTTAATGCAAAATCAATCCGCTTTAACCTTAATTGCACCTAAAGGAGTGAAGCAATTTATTGAAACGGTTATCGCAATTAGTCACTCTTGGTTAAGTTATCCACTCAATATCATTGAGCTTGAAGAAGACTGTACGGTTTTCGAAGATGAAAAGTTCAAAGTCGAAGCAACATTGTTGCAGCATCGCGTTCCTTGCTTTGGTTATCGTATTATTGAAAAGGATTTACCAGCCAGTTTAGATATCGATAAATTAAGACAAGATAATATCGAAATTGGCGCACATTATGCACTTTTGAAAGCCGGTAAAACCATTACCTTAGAAGACGGTCGTGTTATTCATGGTAATGATTATTTAGGATCGGTAAGGCAAGGTCGAAAATTGGCAATTTTTGGTGACACGGTGCCATGTCAAGCCTCGATTGCGCTAGCCAAAGATGTTGATTTAATGGTGCATGAGGCGACTCAAGAGCATGCTTTGGAAGAAAAAGCCTTAGAACGAGGGCATTCTACCACTGTTCATGCAGCAACGATTGCTAAATATGCCAATGCCAAGCAACTTATCATGACCCATATCAGCCCAAGATATAGCCTTAAAGATAATGATAAATTACTTAATGAGGCAAGAAGCATATTTGCTAATACGGAAATTGCGAGTGATTTTTCAACGTTTAATCTCTAATCCTTTTCGCCGACTGTTTCGGCGAAAAGGATATTTTTTATAAACAAAAATCTTTAATCAAATTTTCGATAGCTATTTTAGTCGGTTTTAAAAAATCCATTGAGATAAACTCATCAGGTTGATGTGCTTGTTCAATTGAACCAGGACCTAATACAATGGTTGGTGAAATTTGGTTTAAATAGGGCGCTTCAGTACTGTAGTTTACGGTTTGCGCAGTTTGACCAACTAATTTTTCAACTTGCTGTAAAGCAGGATGATCTTTTTTACATTCATAACCCGGAATTGGGGATACTTCATATTCCACCGAAATACGGTTAGGGTATTTGTCCATGACCGGTTGTAAAGCCTGACAGAGATCATGATAAAGCGAATTAACATCGTTGTTTGGCAGTACACGAATATCAATAATTAGCTCGCAACAACCACAAATACGGTTTGCTGCATCGCCCCCATGAATTACCCCGAGATTAAGCGTCGGATAGGGAACAGTAAAACCGTCATTATGATATCGTTCTTTAAACTGTTGTTTCAGTTTTAACAATTGTGCGATAGCTAAATGCATGACTTCAATCGCATTTATTCCTTTGTCTGGATCACTTGAATGACCAGACTTACCAATGACTTTAATTGAGTTGGAAATAAAGCCTTTGTGCGCACGTATCGGTATTAATGATGTTGGTTCACCAATGATTGTACAATCGGGTTGTAAGTGAGTATTTTTAGCAAAAAATGATGCTCCAGCCATGGTGGTTTCTTCATCAGCGGTAGCAAGAACATAAATAGGTTTAGTTAGTTTGGTTAGATCAATATCACGTAAGGCATCAAGTATAAAAGCAAAAAAACCTTTCATGTCTGCTGTGCCTAATCCATATAACTTGTTGTTTTCTTCCGTTAATTTGAAAGGATCTTTAGTCCATTGTCCTTCATCAAAAGGCACTGTGTCAGTATGGCCGCTAAGCAGTAATCCACCTTGTGTCTGGTTTTCATTATTTGAATAAGTTGCTAATAAATTAAATTTACCGCGAGTATTCGGTACGGGCTGTATTTCAACTTTGAAGCCTAACTCTTCAAACCAGTTTGCTAATTTGTCTATTAAAGGTTTGTTTGAAAAATCGAGTTTTTCATTGGTTACATTGCTGATTGTTGGGGTTGATATCAGTTCACTATAAAGCGTTAAAAAAGAGGGCAGTGCCATACAAAATCACCTTAAATTGCTAATTAAATTAAATCCATTAATAAGATGATAAGCATATCACTTACTGTAAGATTTGCCTATGACTAACGCTTATGTTTCACGCCGTTTTTAATCTGCATGACTAATTTAGTAATGACTCATTATGACCAGCAAACATTCATTTGGTGTGATCAATTGATAAAGATTCACTGATTTTCAATTTTTTAACATTTTTTGCGTTTATTTTGTATGCTGATTTTATTTGTAAAAAACATTTGTTATTATTTGATCATTACTAAATAGCATATAACGATTCAATATTTCGTTAAGCTTGATTATAAATTAATTATCTTGAACAAGGCATGAGTTATGAAACAAATAAGCAAAAAATGGATTATTATCACCGTCGTTATACTTGCTATTATTTTTATTGCATGGCAGCAACTAAAAACGGATGGATATGGTGCGGATTTTACTAGTGGAAATGGGCGTATTGAGGCAACCGAAATCAATATTTCTGCAAAATTAGCAGGTCGAATTGAAAAAATTAATGTGAATGAAGGGGATTTTGTTAAGGCAGGGCAACCACTCGTTGTAATGCAAACGGATACGTTGCAAGCCAAATTGAACGAAGCTCAAGCCCAATACCTTCAAGCCATCAGTAATGAGGCAAGTGCTAAAGCACAAGTTTCTTTAAAAATGAGTGATAAAATTGCGGCTTTAGCCGGTGTTACTCAGCGTGAAAGTGACTTAGATATCGCTTCAAAACATCTTCAACGTACTACGACCCTTTATCAAAAAGGGGCATTATCCATTCAACAATTTGATGATGATACCGCTAAATTCAATAGCGCTAAAGCAGCATTAGATTCCGCTCAATCACAAGTGACAGCAGCGGATGCCGCAATAGAAGTTGCACAAGCTGGCGTGGAAAGTGCTAAATCAGCCATTAATGTTGCTGATGCCAATATCAGACAAATCCAAGCCGATATTGATGACAGTACACTCGTTGCACCTGTCGATGGTCGTATCCAATATCGTATTGCTCAATTAGGTGAAGTGATGCCTTCTGGTGGTAAAGTGCTAAATCTGGTTAATTTGTATGACGTTTATTTAACCTTCTTTTTACCCGAAACTGTAGCGGGCAAAGTAGCCATTGGTGACGAAGTTAGATTGATTTTAGATGCCTTACCTGACAAAACCATTTCAGCTAAAATTTCGTTTGTTTCGAGTGTTGCACAGTTCACCCCTAAAACGGTTGAAACAAAAGATGAACGCCAAAAATTGATGTTTAGAGTGAAAGCACAACTCGATCCTGAATTATTAAAATGTTTTATCAATCAAGTAAAAACGGGTTTACCAGGTGTAGCATGGGTGAAATTAAACCCGAATACTTCTTGGCCAGCTGATTTATCTGATGTAGCCAAATGTCCAACTAAATAATTGGAGATAGCATATGTCAGAATCAGACAATAAGGATTTAGCTTTATTAACAGAAGCTAAATCTATTGATGATGCAGTGGTTAAAATTAGCGATGTTTCACTGCATTATAAAAAAAATTGTGCGCTGGATAACATTAGTTTAACTATTCCACCAAGGTGCATGGTGGGATTAATTGGACCCGATGGGGTTGGTAAATCAAGTTTGCTGTCTTTGATTGCGGGTGCACATGTTATTCAAGATGGTTTAGTTTATGTTTTAGATGGCGATATGCGAGATAAGTCACATCGTAAAGCGGTGTGTACTCGCATTGCTTACATGCCACAAGGATTAGGTAAAAATCTTTATCCGACATTATCTGTCGAGGAAAATCTGCAATTTTTTGCCCGTTTATTTGGTAATGATGCCGCAGAGCGTCGACGTCGCATTGACGAATTAACAAAAAGTACTGGGCTGTATCCCTTTTTATCAAGACCAGCAGGGCGACTATCTGGCGGTATGAAACAAAAAGTCAGTTTATGCTCTGCTTTGATTCATGATCCTGATTTACTGATTCTTGATGAACCTACCACGGGGGTTGATCCTCTTTCCCGAGCGCAATTTTGGCAATTAATTAATAAAATTCGGCAGCAAAGACCACAAATGAGTGTTATTGTGGCAACAGCTTATATGGATGAAGCACAAAACTTTGATTGGCTTGTTGCAATGTATGGCGGTAAAATTTTAGAAACCGGCACACCTAAATCATTATTAAGCCAAACAGGAAAAGATAATTTAGACGATGCCTTTATTCAGTTGATGCCAGAAAGTGCCAAACAAGGCTATCAAGCCGTTGAAATTCCACCTTTGGATGTGAATAACAATCTACAAACAGCGATAGAAGCGAAAGGGCTAACTAAGCAATTTGGGGATTTTATTGCAGTCGATCATGTTAATTTTTCGATTAAACAAGGCGAGATTTTTGGCTTTTTAGGGTCAAACGGTTGTGGTAAATCAACAACCATGAAGATGTTAACTGGCTTATTACCTATTTCGTCCGGTGAAGCTTGGTTATTTGGAAAACCTGTTGATGCCAATGATATTAATACCAGACGGCATTTAGGTTATATGTCTCAAGCTTTTTCTTTGTACAGTGAATTGACTGTTGAGCAAAACTTAGTGCTACATGCACGTTTATTTGGCATTGAAGAAAGTAAAATACCTGAACGTGTTTCTGAACTTCTTAAACGGTTTGGATTAGAGCAAGATGCTCAAAATCTACCTGATAGCTTACCTTTAGGGGTTAAACAGCGTTTATCTTTATCGGTCGCTGTTGTGCACAACCCAGAAATATTAATTTTAGATGAACCGACATCGGGGGTCGATCCGATCGCTCGAGATGACTTTTGGCGTTTGATCATCGAATTATCCCGTAAAGATAAAGTAACTGTTTTCATTACCACTCATTTTATGAATGAGGCCGCAAGATGTGACAGAATTTCTTTAATGCATGCGGGGAAAGTGTTAGCAAGTGATACTCCCGATAATATTATTGCATCGAAAAACGTGTCGACTTTAGAAGATGCCTTCATCCGCTATCTAGTTGATGCAGGTGCTGACGATAGCGATGCACAACAAAAATCGACCAAAGCTTCAGTTACCTCCGACAAATCCCAAACAGTCATCCCACCAGCGAATCATCTTCAAGGATTTAGTTTAACACGGATGATTGGTTGTTTATGGCGTGAAACACTTGAACTGTCGCGAGATCCTTTACGAGCGATGTTGGCATTAATGGGGTCAGCTATCTTAATGCTCGTTATGGGTTATGGGATTACGCTAGATGTCGAAAATTTACGTTTTGCCGTGCTCGATCGTGACCAAAGTGAAATCAGTCAAAACTATACGCTTAATTTGTCTGGTTCCAAACGTTACTTTGTTGAAAGGCCGCCTATAACGGATTATGCCGATATGGATGCCCGTTTACGAAGTAATGATATTGCGTTAGCGATTGAAATTCCACCTAATTTTGGACGAGATATTCAACGTGGTGATTCCGTTGATATTGGTGTTTGGATAGATGGTGCCATGCCACTACGCGCAGAAACCATTAAAGGCTATGTACAAGGTATGCATCTTGCTTGGCTAAGTCAAAAAGTGAAAGAAATGTCGGGAAAAGATTCAACCAGTTTGGCGGATATTGAGACGCGGTATCGATATAATCCTGATGTAAAAAGCTTACCGTCAATGGTACCGGCGGTTATTCCTATTTTATTATTGATGATTCCTTCCATGCTGGCAGCTTTATCGGTTGTCCGTGAAAAAGAGATGGGATCGATTATTAATTTATATGTTACCCCTGTAACGCGTGCTGAATTTTTATTAGGTAAACAAGTACCTTATATTGTTATTTCTATGTTTAGTTTTTTGCTGTTGCTGTTTATGGCGATTACTATTTTTGGCGTGCCAATCAAAGGCAGTTTATTTACCTTGTGTCTGGCTGCTTTAGCTTATTGTATTATTTCAACGGGGCTTGGGCTGTTGGCGTCAACTATTACACGTAGTCAAATTGCAGTGATATTTTTAACCTGTGTCGGCACTATGTTACCTGCTATTCAGTTTTCGGGTTTACTCAATCCTGTGGCTTCATTGGAGGGGAGTGGGCGTTATATCGGTGAAGTTTATCCAACAACACATATGCTAATCATTGCACGAGGTGTATTTAATAAAGCACTGGGTTTTAATGATTTACACAATTCTTTATTCGCATTTTTAGTCACTATTCCTGTTGTGCTGTGCGCCAGTATTTTTCTTCTTAAAAAACAGGAAGGGTAGTTATGAAGCAAAGCTTAATTAATATTTATCGATTAGGTATTAAGGAATTATGGGGACTATTACGCGATCCTATCATGCTTCTGTTAATAGGTTACTGTTTTACGTTTGATATTTATATTGCCGCTACAGCAACATCTGACTCGCTTCATCATGCCTCAATAGCGGTGGTTGATGAAGATGATTCACCGTTATCAAGACAAATTGTTGCGGCTTTTTATCCACCGATGTTTAATCAACCTGTAAAATTATACTCAATGGATGAGGTGGATCGAGGCATGGATACCGATAGTTATACCTTTGCTTTAAATATTCCGCCTAATTTTCAGCGTGATGTGTTGAACAATCAAAGTCCTGAAATTCAATTAAATATCGATGCGACTCGAATGGGGCAAGCTTTTGTAGGGAATGGTTATATCACACAAATCATCACGGGTGAAGTGACAGAGTATGTTAATCGTTACAGCAAAGCAACGGATTTACCTGTCAATATTCAAGTTCATACCTCATTTAATCCGAATTTAACTCGCTCTTGGTTTGGCTCGGTAATGGAAATCATTAATATTGTGACGACGTTATCCATTATTTTAACCGGAGCTGCATTAATGCGAGAACGTGAACATGGCACTATTGATCATCTGCTTTCCATGCCTGTCACACCGTTTCAAATAATGATATCTAAGGTATGGTCAATGGGATTAGTGGTCTTAATCTCAACTTGGGTGGCATTACTATTGGTGGTAAAAAGCTGGCTTAATGTTCCAATTAATGGCTCAATTACGTTATTTTTGATTGGAGCCGCTTTACATTTATTTGTGACAACGTCACTTGGGATCTTTATGGCAACCATAGCCAAATCAACGGCACAATTTGCCATGTTGTTAATTTTAATTTTATTACCGTTGCAAATGTTGTCCGGTGGTAGTACACCAAGGGAAAGTATGCCTGAAGTAGTACAAAATATTATGATGATTGCCCCAACAACGCATTTTGTCGAATTAGGGCAAGCCATACTATATCGTGGTGCAGGGTTGAGTGTTGTGTGGACATCCTATGTATGGTTAATTGGAATTGGATCGGTCTTTTTCTTTATAGCATTAAGACGTTTCCGTAGCTCAATTGTTAATATGGGATCGTAAGTCACTTGCTATATGCTGATAAACCATAACCAATCGATTGATTTTTAATGAGTTGGTTATGGTTTATTATTTTTTCAATTTAATTGCCTTCATCTTCTATAATGGTCATTATCATCTTGAATCAATCATATTTACTTAAACCGATCAGTGAATAAAATTGCAATCTTCGTTTATTGAGCTAACTTAATGTTTGTCATTAATATTGGGTTGTTACGCCAAATATTTTCATAATTTTATAAATATGAATGATTTTGTCACTAAAATGAATGTAAATGTCATTTCTTTTATATCAGTTATTGTTAAAATTTACCGCAAATTTAGCCAGCTACAAGTGTTAAATCCTAATAAACATAATGGGTTAAGATTAACAGTTGTGGCAATGTTATTTTCTTGAGTAGTAAATAAATTAATGCTTGTGTTTGTCATTTAAGACTGTTGTATGAAAATTTAATGGTTTTCATATGATGAAATTCAGCGCTATTTCGTTAATTTAATTTTAGTGGTCTTGTTGTCGCTAATAGTTTTCACAAATTTTCAGTAAACGTCACGAAATAAGTAAAGGCTGTATTATTTTTGTTTTGAATTAAGGCTGATTCAACCTTAATTCCTGTATGTCTATCTATCAAGATAGATATTAAAATCTTTAAAGTTCCACCATTTATTCAATTACTAGAACTAGCATGTTTACCAGCGAAAGTAATATTCATTCTTAACGTGGTTTCCATTTAATGGAATAAATTATGAAATGTTTATTAGTTTCGTTTGGTGTTTTTTAATTCTCTTGGCGTTAATCCAAAATTAGCTTTAAATCTTTGTGAAAACCGAGTGGACGAAGAATATCCTATCATTTCAGCGATATATTCTGTTGAAAAATTAGAGGTTTGTAATAAATGAAGCGCTTGTCCCATCACGAGTTTTTCCTTAATTTTTTGTATATTTTCCCCTTCAAGTTTCAATTTTCGATACAACGTTGCTTTACTCATGCAGATTTCTTTGCAAATTTCATCAATGGTTATTTTTTTATTGTCTTTTTTATTAAATATTTCAATTACTTTTTGCGTGGTTTCTTTTCGATTGGGTAAACATGCCAAATTTTCATAACCGGAATGGACTAACAGTTTAATAATTTCTTTCCTACGATTTGTAATGATGTCATCAGATGCCCATTCTAAGCATTCTATCATTTGTGAAACACATTTATAAAAGGCAGAATTTGCTTTCCCTGCGGTATATTCATTGGTTTTCTTTGTATTGATGTTGATTGATGTATCATTAAAATCAGAAAATTCAAAATTAATAAGTAATGCAAAATAATTCGTATTTGCGGGTATATTTCTCATGTTCATTGATTGAACATCGGTGAAAAAAATAAAATCTCCTGTATTGCAGGCTAGTTTTTTTTCATTACCAATCACTTTGCAACCACTTAATATAATTATCAGTAAAGGCTTTAAAATTGGTATATTTGATAAATTTTGTTGCTTTTTAGAGGTGTAAATTGAGATATAATTGCTGTTACTATTTGCTTCACTTAACTGTTTAAGTTTTTCAATTTCTACTGCGGTATTATTCATCCTAATTGCCCCATTACTTTCGTGTATTTTTTATCGTGATGATGAAAAACATGTTGACGTTGTTCAGTATATCGTTCTGTTATAAAATTTATGCTTCATACACTGAATCTATTAACGTATAAGCAAACAATAAATAAGGTCACAAAAATTTTTTACACATTTAGTACTCCAGTTGGTTATGGAAAAATGTAAGCCAATGTCCAAAAAGTTGTGACCTTTAATGGAAATTTACTTATAAAGCTTTGTTACTAAAAAATTAATTCACAACTTTTTATAAGCAATGCCATAACCTATCAAACATAATCTATGTGAAAATGTATATTTATTTAACGTATTTTAATTACTCAAAATAAAGCTATTTATTCGTTTAAAACTGTTTTTTCGAGCTTTGTTATTTCTGGATAAGCATTTTGAAGACATACTTTAGCACTGTATATTCTTCTTTTTTGACTTATTTTTGAACTGTTAGTATGCATTTAATACACGCTAACAACTCGATAAAGTTAACATATTTTAATCAAAACGTTAACTTTTTGTAAAATAAATTTTATGAGTAAAAAATCAAATTTGCATGTTATGACTATTTTTATATGCCCAATCGTTATTTATCTTAACGTTTATTATGATAAAAAAACGTAATTTAGATTTTTCTGTTGGAAATGCAAAAATTTACAACATTATTCTTCGTTATAATGATTGGTTATTTTTGTTGCTAATTATCATTTCACTAATGGTAATTCATCCCAACGTGTTGTGTAACGTTGGCTAAGCCGTTCTCGTTTGATCTGCCAAGGTGCGGTTTTTCTACTTCCGCCTAATTGAATGGTATTTTTACCCATTTTTTGATTAATGGTATCGATTGTTTTCATTAAGTTATCATTTTTTTGCTGTAAGACTGGCAGACTATTTAAAGCAAATAAGTCAGATTGGCAAAAGCTATCTTTAGCTTTTAAATCGAGTAACATAACACCTGACTTCATAAATAAAAATCCTTTTTTATAAATTGCTGTTAGTCCCTGTTGTGCCGCATGAATAATTACTCTTGAATCATCAGTAGGTGATAGTAGCGGTACGACAATCGAGGGATTGTATTGAATTAAGTCTTGACGAAACCGATTTGTTTTCAAAAAAACAAGTACAGCATTAGCAATCGATTTTTGTTGTCTTAGTTTTTCAGCTCCTCGACTGGCATGAATACGAATGGCCTCTTGCAAATCAAATAATTCACCTGTTAACTGCCCAAAACTACGTGATGTCATAATGTTTTTTTTAGGTGTTGCAATGTCATCTAATTCAATAGCGTTAATACCTTGCAACTCTAATATGGTACGTTCAAGCACGACGGAAAATTGTTGTCTAATTTGTTTTAAATCTGCCTGACGCAGATCCCACGCAGTATGAATACCTAATGTTTGCAATCTTTTGGCTATGCGTCTGCCAACGCCCCAAATTTCATCAACAGGAAATGATTTTAAAATCTGATCAAGTAAGGCTGAATCGTTAGGAAGGCAATAGACCCCTTGATAAATAGGCTGCTTTTTTGCAATGTGGTTTGCCAACTTTGCTAACGTGTGGGTTGATGCAATGCCAATACTTACCGGAATCCCAGTATCACGTTTTACTATTGCCCTTAAATGTTGACAATGGGTTGTAACATCGCTAAATCCCGCCAGTTTAATAAAAGCTTCGTCAATTGAGTAGGGTTCAATATCGGCAGTATAATGGCTGACAGTATCAAAAACACGTTGGCTCATATCGCCATAAAGTTCATAGTTAGAACTTAATAATGTAATTTGTTTTCGAATGTTAGCCTCAATTTGGTAGGCAGGCATACCCATTGGTACTAAAGGTTTAAGTTCATTGGAGCGTGCGATGACACATCCATCATTATTGGATAAAATGCCAATTGGTTTTCCTTCTAATTTAGGGTTAAAAACACGCTCACACGAAGCATAAAAGTTATTACAATCAATCAGCCCAATCATGCATGACCACGTTTTCGTAAAGAATGAATAGTGTGTATAACAACGCCCCATATATGGACTTCTTTACCCGCTAATGAAATAGGGGGATAAAGTTCATTGCCTGATAATAGATAATGTTGTCCATCAATAAGTCCCAGGCACTTACATGTTAGTTCACCGTCAACAGCTGCAACGACAATATCTTCTATTTGGGGTGCTAATGAACGATCTACTACTAAAAGATCACCACTAAAAATACCATAGTTAATCATCGATTCCCCCTGTGCTTTAATATAATAAGTAGCACTTGGGTGTTTAACTAAGTGATCGGTTAAGTCCAGTTTGGCTTCTAAATAATCATCAGCAGGCGATGGAAAGCCAGCCCTGACAGGGGTATCAACCAAAGGTAAGTAATTTTTGATAGTGCTATCAACGGTTCCTAGCACAATACAGGATTTACTCAAGAACGTTTCTCCTAAAAATATACAGGTAAAATTTATACTATGTAGTAGTATTCGTGATAAAAAACGAATAGTGTATAAATATACAGTATAAAATTCTTGATTCAATGAAAAACACTGTAAAAAAATAGCAATGTGACAAAAAATGACCATGTGTAATGGATGATAAGTATATTTTAACGAACCAGTAAGTTTGACGATCTGAATCAAGAATAGTTGAAATAATGGCAGGATTGAATTTGTATTGTTGCAAAAAATAGAGAACAAAATCGCAAACTATCATAATAATTGATTTAAATTACATTACGGCATTTTACAAAACCAATTAAATAGTTTACATTATATTGATTATTTATTAATTAATTTACAACATAATTCACTATACCTTGTATTTTTGTTCACAGCCCTTATATAAGTGACTAAAGGTAAACTTTAAGTGTGACTTATCGAAATAATACAAAAAGTCAATTTGTTAACCTAACTACGCCTGATGCAATTTTGATTGGTTATCGATGATAAAAAGCGCTATTTAGTTTGTTTTAGCTTAATTTAGATTTTTACTCTAATTTAACGCTCGTTTTTTTTATTTTCTCATCTTTTGTTTTTTATAAGAATAAAATACCAATATTGATATATATCAATAATATTTGTTGCGATTTTTTGTTTTTTTAGACAGTCAGTATTGCCAGCTCGACACAAGGGCGAAAAGAATCAGATATAATATTTTCCAAGTTATGTTATTTGACATTTAAATATAGCAAGGGTTGTCGTATTAAAAATATTTTTCAAAAACACAAAGTGCGTAAAACAACATTTAGTTATATTAAGTTTTTAAAAAACTGAAAAAAAGGTTTTGGCGCTAGTTTTATTATAACTGGGTCATGTTCAGTTTTATTACCTACTTATTTTAGCTCGGTCTATAAATATAAATTCTAATCCAAAGTTACCGACCAATTACCGAATATGTATTTTAAGTAATATTATTTTAGGAGTTTTAAAAAAAATGAATCTAATTTGGTCTGCAGTAGGGCAAGTTGTTAGTTCTTGTCTTCCGGTGTTTTTATTAATTTTTCTTGGTTGGTTATGTGTTCATCAGAATATTTTTACCAAAGACTCCAAGAAGCTATTATCCGGTTTAGTGTCAAACTTTGTATTTCCGGCATTACTTTTTGTGCATACATCACATGCTAAGCCGTCTGAAATATTCAACGGTATTTGGATGATTGCATTTTTCTGTACAATGTCATTTTTATGGATAATTTGTTTTTTAACCAATAAATACATTTTACATAAAGATTTAAAATCAACAGCGATGAACGCGATGTTATGTTGTTTCCCGAATATGGGGGGAATGGGCGTACCATTTTTAACATTGATGTTAGGTGCATCGTCAACCATTTCAGTCGCTGTAGCGAATTTTGTGGTGGCGTTATCATTGATACCAATGACGATTTTCTTATTGGAATTGTGTGATACGAAAATATCTGGCGGAAAAGTAACGGGCAACATGGTATTTAGCGCAGTGAAAAACTCGTTAATGAAACCAATGTTTTTAGCGGTCATTCTGGGCTTAATTGTCAGTGTTACAGATGGAACAAAATGGTTACCACATTTTGTCTTTAATACCTTTGATATCATGTCGAATGCTTGTAACTTTATTTCGTTAATTGCCGTTGGGGTAGGTATCTATGGTGTTAAATTGAATTTTTCAAAACCGTTGATTATCAATGTAATTTTAAAAAGCTTTTTTACACCAGTAGTAGCTTTAATTGCGGTAAACCTTTTTGGTATTACGGGTATGGAGGCGGAAGAGTTAGTATTCTTGTTAGCTATGCCAACAGCATCAACAGCCGTTATTTTGGCTTATAATTGGAATGTTGAGCAAGAACAAGCATCAAGTATCTTTTTTGCTTCAACAATTTTATCCATATTTATTTTACCAACGTTGCTTTTAATTATGCATTTTACGGTACCGGGTGTGCAATAAACAATTTGTTTAAGCGAAAAATAGGTATAAAAAACGGGTATTAAGCCCGTTTTTTGTTTATTACTTGTTGTTTTTTTATTTTGGCGGTGTTTGCTTTAACATAAGATAAAACAGTATTTTGATAGGATTGTTTATTACAATTTAAATAAATTTTCACTAATGTAAAAAGCTATTTTTGTGCAATAAATACCGCTCGCATTGGGGCAGGATAACCCTCAATGGTTTTACTCAGATCATTTGGATCGAGAAAATCAACAAGTGAATCAGACGTCATCCAATCGGTTTTGCGTTGTTCTTCTAAACTAGTTTGTGAAATATCCACCATTCTGACATCTTTAAAACCGCATTTTTGCAGCCAATTTATCATGGTAGGGACCGATGGAATAAAGTAAACATTGCGCATTTGTGCATAACGTTCACCAGGCATAAGCGCTTGATGTAAGTCACCTTCAATAACGAGTGTTTCTAATATTAATTGTCCACCATCAACAAGCTGATCTTTTAATTGGTAAAGATGATCAAGAGGTGAACGGCGATGGTATAAAACACCCATCGAAAATACCGTATCAAAAGCATTAAGCTTTGGTAGCTCTTCAATGCCAAGTGGTAATAAATGTGCTCGTTTATCATCACCTAATAATTTTCTGACGGCTTCAAATTGACATAAATAAAGAGCCATAGGATCGATGCCTACTGCAAGTTTAGCCCCAGCGCCAATCATTCGCCATAAGTGATACCCACTATTACAACCAACATCTAAAACAAGTTTACCTTCTAAATTATCAATATGATGAATAAGACGTTCCCATTTCCAATCAGAACGCCATTCAGTATCGATATCTATACCATAAAAATGAAATGGTCCTTTGCGCCAAGGCATCATGTTTTTTAATAGCTGAGTAATACGTTGCTGTTCCCCAGTTGAAAGAGGTGTTTGCGTTTTTACACTGACACTATGCAATAAATCTATATGATAGGGCGTTATAACAGGTAAGTGTTTAATACTATTTAGCCATTGTGTAAAACGGCTATCTAAGTTTTGTTTTTGCCAATTGGCTAATTGTGCCGGTAAGACTTCAAGCCAGCTACTGAGCCTATTTTTTGCGATAATCTGGTAAAAATCACCAAAATCGATCATTCTTTTGTGTCCTTATAAATTTGATTTTTGACTGATATATGGATTGTTACTATCCTAAATAACGGCTATTTTATAGCAATGATAGAACCAAAATTGAAACATTGGAACCAAGTGTTAATATGTGTAAAACCTGCTTTGGTTAGGCGTTCATTATGGATTTCGACAGTATCAGTCAGCATGACATTTTCTAACATATTACGCTTTTGACTAATTTCTAACTCACTATAACCATTCGCACGTTTAAAATCATGATGCATATTGAACAGTAAGTCATCAATAGTTGAATCAGTAAAACTAAATTTTTCAGATAATACCAATATACCATTGGGGTTTAATGCTTGATAAATCTTATTCAAGACTTGTTGTCGGTATTCGGGTGTTAAAAATTGTAATGTAAAATTGAGAACAACCATGGATGCATTTTGCATCTGGATATTACAGATGTCGTCACAGATTACATCAACGGGCGTATTGGCCTTAAAGGCGTCGATATGGCGTTTACAACGTTCAACCATCGGTAACGAATTATCAATAGCCACAATATGGCAATTTTCATGTTTAATATTACGACGAATAGAGAGCGTTGCTGCACCTAATGAACAACCTAAGTCATAAATCATTGAGTTCGGTTGGACAAATCGTTCAGCCAACATACCAATCATAGAAATAATATTCGAATAACCCGGCACCGAGCGTTGAACCATATCTGGAAACACCTCAGCAACTTTTTCATCAAAAGTCCAGTCACCTAATTTATCGATAGGGGTTGAAAATAATTGATCTATTTTTGAATTCATAAAAGTTGAAGTTATAGATAACGAATAAAAAATAATTCTGTTATGATACCACTTTTTTAAGTTAATTTGTTTGAAGCATTATGAATTTTGTTATTCTTTTTATAAGTTTGATGAGTATTTTAGTCATTATTTACTTAGGTAAACGGTGGTTATTTTGGCTAGATTTTCATTTAAATGGTTATTTGAAATTGGCTTATTGGTTAGCATTAGCAACCATAGCTACCACATTTATCCTGTCAAAAGTATTGAATGATTTTCCGGCCTTTTTTGGCATATTATTCAGTTTAACTATCTGTTTTGTTTATGCGACATTGCTTTTTGACTTTATTCACTTAATAAGTAGAAAAAGATTTAAACCCGATTTTTGGGTGAGTTATGTTTATGTCGGTTGCGTAATTGTACTGTTTATATTTGGTCATCAAATGGCGACTAATTCTAAAATAGTAAATTATCAAGTTACGATTAATAAACAGGCTAATGTTGATCATTTACGTATTGTTCAATTAAGTGATATTCATCTTAATGGGTTAACCCAGCGTAAATTTATAAAGCAAATGGTGGACGAAGTTAACAAACTTAATGCCGATCTTATCGTTATCACGGGTGATACGCTAGATAAACAATTAAAATCATTTACAGAAACTGACTTTAATAAACAATTTTCACAATTGAAATCGAAATATGGTACCTATATTATTTTTGGTAATCATGAATATCTAGCCATTAATAAAGAACATCCTCATGGCGAGGATATTGTTGATGCGTTTAAAGCTGCCAATATGCGCGTTTTACGAGATGATATTGTGTACCTTAGTGATTTGAATATCACGTTAATTGGTCGAGAAGATTTTTCATCGAGTAAGTATGATTTAAAACGAGCGGAACTTGCTGATTTAATGATGTTTGCCGATACGTCTACACCCATCATTTTATTAGATCATCAACCCAAAAATCTTGATGAAACAGCTAACGCCGGAGTTGATTTAATGATTTCAGGACACACGCATGGTGGGCAACTTTTTCCAATCAATCTTTTGTTATCTGTTATTTATAAAAATGCTGATGGGATATATCATGATACAGAAAAACAGTTTACCAGTATTGTAAGTAGCGGTTATGGCTTTGGAAGTATACCTTTACGCTTAATGACACGTTCAGAAATTGTTATCATTGATGTGACGTTTGATAATAACAAAGAACAATCAAATCATTCTTTAGAATAGGTAATTAATATTGACTTATCAATTTATTATAAATAATGAACAACTCGCTGATTATTGTTCAAAAATCAAAAATAGTGCAGCTATTGCATTGGATACTGAATTTGTTCGAACTCGAACTTTTTATCCTCATTTAGGCTTACTTCAGGTATTTAATGGTGAATTTGCTGCCTTGATCGATCCTATTGCAATCACCGATTGGCAATGTTTAATCGACATTTTTCGAAATGACGCCATTGAAAAATATTTTCATTCTTGCAGTGAAGATATTGAAGTATTTATGCATCATTTTGATTGTGTCCCAACCCCAATCATTGATAGTCAAGTCCTTGCATCTTTTTTAGATAATCCATTAAGTAGTGGCTATGCCAGTTTAGTTAAAAAATATCTCAATATTGATCTTGATAAAAGTGAAACCCGTACAGATTGGTTGAAACGACCATTGACAGAAAAACAGTGTCAATATGCGATTAATGATGTGATATACCTGTTTCCGTTAATGCAAAAACTTAAATCACAATTAATCAGCAATCATTATTTAGTTGCCGCTTATCAAGAGTGTCAAATGGTTATTGGTCGCAAATGTGAGGTGATCAATCCAGATGATGCTTACCTGAGTATTAAAAATAGCTGGCAACTGAAAGGTAAGAGTTTAGGGCAGTTATATAAATTAGCGAGTTGGCGCTATCAATTAGCTAAGCAGCAAGATATTGCTGTAAACTTTGTGGTCAAAGAAGAGGTGTTGTGGAAAATAGCTCGTTATTCACCCTCATCCTTGTCAGAACTCGATAAATTAGGATTGCATGGAAAAGAGATTCGGTTATATGGCCAACAGATTCTGAATATTTTATCGGAACCTATTCCAGACATTCCAGCAATACGTCGTATTAATAGTTATCCTGATTATAAGGTGATTACAGATCAACTAAAAAATGCAGTTGTCAAGATTGCCTCACAAACAGGGCTTAATGCAGATTTGTTACTATCCAGACGATTAATAAACCAATACGTGAAGTGGAAGATTGATAAAATAGGGCAGGATCCAGAAATTTTATCAGGCTGGCGAAAACCTTTATTTGAACCCTATTGCCAATAAATGTTGCTAATGAGCAGATCATATCTGCTCATTTAATATGACATGTTTTTCAATTATCAATGTCTAAATTTGATAACAATTAAGCAAGTTCAGTTAGCATTGATTCGACAATCAATGAAGATTGTGTTGCAGCCAATTTTAAGAAAGATTGGAAATCAACGGCTGATTCACTATCACCATTATCCGAAATTGCTCTAACCACCACAAAAGGTATCTGATATAACCAACAAACATGACCAATAGCAGCCGCTTCCATCTCAACAGCGATAGCATTGGGAAATGTTTGCTTAATTCGTTCCAGATTGGTTTTTCCATTGATAAATGCATCACCACTACCGATCGATCCTTCAATAGCGTTGACCCCTTGTTTTTTAATACACTCTTTGGCTAATGTTTGGTAAGTTTCACTTGCCTCAAATGCTATCGGGCATCCTGACATTTGACCTGGTTGATAACCAAACGCAGTCAAATCCACATCATGATAAAATACATTTTTCGATACCACGATATCGCCAATGTTTAATGCCGTTGAAAGTCCACCTGCTGAGCCAGTATTGATAACCGCATCAACTTGATAATTACTTAATAATAGGGTGGTTCCTGATGCTGCTGCGACTTTTCCAATGCCTGATTGAAGAAGTACAATTTCACAATTGGCTATTTTTCCCAGATGAAAATCGCAATTTAGATGGCGTTCCACTCTATAATGGGTAATTTTACTTTTTAATATCGCAACTTCTTCTTCCATTGCGGCAATGATAGCGATTCTCATACGATCCTCATGACTAACGTTAAGTAACTTAAATTAAGATGTGATATCATAATTGCTATAGGCTAACTTGACAACATACAACTATCTGGGAGAAGAGAATTGCGCACAATATTTATAACGGGCTGTTCAAGTGGAATAGGGATGATTTCGGCTGTTGCACTCAAACAACGAGGATATCGTGTTATTACTTCTTGCCGTAAAGACGAGGATCAAAAAAAACTTATTGAGCAAGGATTTGAAGCAGTGATTCTTGATCTCAATAATCCTGAATCTGTCACTCAAGCTGCTAAGGAAGTGTTAGCATTATCCAATAACAAGTTATATGGTTTATTTAATAATGCTGGATTTGGTGTATATGGTCGATTAAATACAATCAGTCGTGAGCAGTTAGAATCTCAATTTGCAACTAATTTTTTTGGTGTTCATCAATTAACTCAACTGCTCTTACCCGCCATGATTGAACATAATGAAGGACGAATCATACAAACCAGTTCAATCGTTGGTATTATTGCAACACCGGGACGAGGTGCTTATTCAGCCAGTAAGTATGCTTTAGAAGCCTGGTCGGATGTATTAAGACTGGAATTAGCCAATACAAATATTAAAGTGTGTTTGATTGAACCCGGTCCATTAACAACAGCTTTTTCAAAAAATGTCAATCAAACAGAAAAAACACATCGGATTGAAAATCCACCAATAGCTAAACGATTTACCTTACCGCCCGAGGCCGTTTTGCCATGTTTATATCATGCCCTTGAACATCGCAAACCTAAAATACGTTACAGGGTAACAAAAGTAACCCAGTTAGCGGCGATTGGCAAACGTTTGCTTCCGGATAGATTAATGGATAGAATTTTACTCAATAAATAATGAATCTCAATATTCATAGGACATAATATGCAAAACCCTTTTATTTTTGATGTTAATGAACAAAATATTCAAGAAATTTTAGAAAAATCAACTAAACAGCTTGTGTTATTTTACTTTTGGTCACCAAGAAGCCCAAATTATGAAGAAATGACACAAACATTGACTAAATTAGCTGATGAATATCATGGTCAATTTATTTTAGCGAGTGTCAATTGTGATGAGCAACAGATGTTGGCTGCTCAATTTGGGTTACGTGCCATTCCGACCGTTTATTTATTCCAAAATGGCCAACCTCTCGATGGTTTTCAAGGGCCTCAACCAGAAGAAAAAATTCGTGAATTACTTACTAAAGTGTTGCCTAATGAAGATGAACTTAAGTTAATTGAAGCACAAAATCTATTTAATGAAGAAAAATACGAAGAAGCTTTGCCATTATTAAGACAAGCATGGAAGAATTTAAAGGATCATTTAGGTAAACCAAGATCCGATATTGCATTCATGTTAGCCAAAGCACAGATAGCATTAAAGCAGCTAGCGGAAGCAAAAGATGTTTTAGCTTCTGTTCCATTGCAAGATCAGGATACTACCTATCATGGTTTACAAGCTGAAATTGAGTTATTGGAACAAGCTGCAAATTCTCCCGAATTGCAATTATTACAAGCTGAATTAGAAAAACACCCGGATAATGTAGAGTTGATGATCCAATTATCATCGCAATTAATGCAAGTAGGACGGCAAGAAGAAGCACTTGAATTACTATTTAAGCCTCTTACTCAAGATCTTAATGCAGGTGATGGACAAGTTAAGAAAACCTTACTTGACCTTTTAGCAGCGTTAGGCACAAGTAATCCGTTAGCGGCTTCTTATCGTCGTAAACTTTATACATTACTTTATTAAGATGAATTAGAGAAGATAATCATGATTCAACAATAAATTTATTGTTGAATCATCAGTTTTAGTGTTCGATTACTCGAGGGAAGTTTTCATTACTGCGTAGCGTTAATACTTCAACACCATTATCTGTCACTAAAATAGTGTGTTCATATTGAGCAGAAAGTCCATGATCTTTAGTTTTTACGGTCCAACCATCTTTCATTGTTCGAGTACGCCAATCACCTGTGTTTACCATAGGTTCTATAGTGAATGTCATACCCGGTTTTAAAATAACTCCACCGTCATCAGCATCATAATGTAGCACTTGCGGTTCATCATGATAAACTTCACCGATTCCATGGCCACAATATTCCCTAACAGATGAAAAACCAAATTTTTCTACATATTTTTGAATTGTTTTACCGATTTCTCTTAATCGAATACCTGGTTGAATAATTTTTATCGCTTCATACAAACTATTTTGTGCCACTTCACACAACTTTTCGCCAGCAACGGTTGGTTTTCCTGCTATATACATTCTTGATGTGTCACCGTGATAACCGTCTTTGATAACAGTGACATCAATGTTAAGTATGTCACCATCTTTTATTTTTTTATCAAAACTTGGGATACCATGACAAACAACGTCATTGATTGAAATACAGCTTGTATGTTGATAACCGCTATAGCCGATATTTGCAGGGATAGCTTTTTGAACATTGACAATATATTCATAGCAGATTTTATCCAGTTCACCTGTCGTAATACCGGGCTTGACATAGGGTTCGATCATTTCTAATACATCGGCAGCAAGTTTGCCAGCGATACGCATTTTTTCGATTTCTGTTGGCGTTTTTAACTTAATAGACATTAAATTGTTCCTGTAATGTTAATGGCTATATCCTATCATATAGCGCTATGACGTCAAACCTTGGTAATGAAATAATTAAATATCTTTTTGATAAATAATTAATTTTTATTTTCAAAAAGTCAATATCAGGCTGTCTTTTGTGGTTTGGCTTAAAATAACTAATCTTTGAAACAATTTAATTATATAATAACTTATTATAAAACGAGGTTATGACTATAATGCAGTGTCGCTATTATCAGCAAAAAAAATGTTTATCATGTAACTGGATCAATTATTCTTACGCCACCCAACTTCAAGAAAAACAGAGTAATTTATCAGAAAAAATAACGGAGTTTAACCCTAAAGAGGTTAAGCCGCCCGTTGCTAGCTCAGAAGTAGCTTTTCGTAATAAGGCAAAAATGGCCGTACTTGGCACTGTTGAAAAACCGATATTGGGTATGGTAAATGGTAATGAAGCTATTGATCTTTGCGATTGTCCGCTTTATACCACCAGTATGCAAAATATTCTTAAAATAGTACGAACGTACATCCGTAAACAAGGTTTAGTTCCTTATAATATTAATAAGCGAAAAGGGGAATTGAAGTTTGTCATCATTACAGAAAGTACCACCGAAGAAACAAATGGTTTTATGATTCGATTTGTGATGAGATCACACAAGTTTGTTGAGAAAATCAGAAATTCACTTCAACAGCTTCAAAACAAAATTGAAAATTTACAGGTTGTTTCAATAAATATTCAACCTAATCATTCAGCTATTTTAGAAGGTGAAGAAGAAATTGTTCTTACCCAAAATAGTTATTTGAATTTTACATTGAATCACATTCCCCTTTATATTAAAGCTAAAAGCTTTTTTCAAACCAATACCAATATTGCTAAGAATCTTTATCAAACAGCAAGTGATTGGGTAGATAATTTAAAAATAAGCTCCATTTGGGATCTGTTTTGTGGGGTAGGCGGATTTGGTTTACATTTAGTCAATTCTTCAGATAACAAGAATATAGAATTGACGGGAATAGAAATTAGCCAAGATGCAATAGAGTGTGCTTCCCGCTCAGCACATGAAATGGGTTTTACTCATCTTACCTTTAAATCATTAGATGCAACCCGGTATAGCATTGGACAACAGAATATACCTGACTTAGTATTACTCAATCCACCCAGAAGAGGGGGAGGTGAAACATTAATGCAATTCTTAGCTCAAGTTAAACCTCATTATATTTTATATTCTAGCTGCAATTTATCATCATTAGTTGAAGATATACGCTTATTATCGGATTACCAACTTAAGAAAGTTCAATTATTTGATATGTTTCCTCATACAGCGCATATGGAAGTATTAGTTTTATTGGAAAGGAAAGATGAATAGGGTATGATTAATCGCCTTTACAAATAGTTAACAACATAATGCTAATTGAGTAATGCCTATAAAACAATAGGGCTACACAGTGCACCCAATAACAATGATTAAAGTTATGACTCTATATTCAATTGATTAACTGATTGATCAAATAACGATTAAACTTTAATCTATCGAACTAATTAATAAAAAATAAATTAAAAAGTTAAAGGAGATTTTTATGGCTGAGTCCAACATTGAGATAGTTCAAAATACAATAAATAGCCTTCATGAATCCGTTTTATCGGTCATATTGTCGACCATTAATTCAAATGGCGATGTCGAAACAAGTTATTCACCTTATTTTTTTGATGGTAAGGATTACTATATACTTATTTCTGATTTAGCCCCACATAGTCAGAATATCAAAGCTAATGCCCATATCTCAGCTTTTATTATTGAAGATGAATCTAAAACGAAGAACATTTATGCTCGTAAACGTTTAAGCTTTCAAGCCACTGCTAACATGATTGAAAAAGATTCCGAATTGTTTAATGCTATTATTGAGCAATTTGCTTTGCGAGTCAGTAAAATGGTTTATATGTTGTCAGAAATGAAAGACTTTAACTTATTTAAAATTTCACCAATGCAAGGCAGACTGGTTATTGGATTTGGTAAAACCTATCAAATCGATCATCAAACTAATAGTATAATACAAGTTGATGAAAGCTATATTGCCAATCAAAAAGCACAACAACAGAGTTAAAAACTTTGTGAAATTGATGATATCTAATTGTTTTACATTAAAAGGAATGCGGATGATTACCCATTCCTATCCATGAAATAGACAAGATTATTAAATGTCGATTCATGACCTAACTATCAATAATAAATAGTATTATTGAGTGTTTTCATCTTTGAAATCAGTTCTAATCTGATAAAGCATGAGTGAAAAGCCAAAATTACCAATAGAAGCTTGTAAATTATGATAATATTGAATATATAAAACTCAATTTAGGATAAATAAAGATTATGATACCTGATGTTTCTAAAGCACTTAATTGGTTAGAAAAACATTATACTATCTTACAAGGTATTCAACGTGGACTGGAACGAGAGACCTTACGAATTTTACCCGATGGTTCTTTATCTAAAACGCCTTTTCCCAATAAAATTGGTTCAGCCTTAACTCACCCTTGGATCACAACTGATTTTGCTGAGTCGATGCTTGAATTTATAACACCGGTCAATACGAACATTGATTATATGCTCACGTTTTTGCGAGATTTACATCGTTATGCCAGTATTAATATTGGTGATGAAATGATGTGGCCACTCAGTATGCCGTGTTTTGTTGCGAAAGAAGACGATATTATTTTAGCGCAATATGGTTCTTCAAACGAAGGGCGTTTAAAAACACTGTATCGTGAGGGATTAAAAAACCGTTATGGTGCAATGATGCAAACTATTTCAGGTGTCCATTATAATTTTTCTTTACCGACAGCATTTTGGCAAGCAAGAGACGGGGTAAAAAATACTGAAGAGGGTAAAGACGTTATTTCAGAAGGCTATTTCACTTTAATTCGTAACTATTATCGCTTTGGTTGGGTAATCCCGTATCTTTTTGGTGCATCACCATCAATGTGCTCTTCATTTATCCAAGATCCCGAAAAAGCGAAAGCATTCATTGAACAAACTAACGGCAACTGTTATTTACCTTATGCCACATCTTTAAGGCTTAGCGATATTGGTTATACCAATAATGCTCAAAAGCAATTGGGTATCACTTTTAATCATTTGAATACTTATGTCGAGGGATTAAAACGCGCAACTAAAACACAATCTCCCGAATTTAGTCGCTTAGGCATTAAAGTTGATGGTCAGTATCGTCAATTAAATGATAAAGTCTTACAAATTGAAAATGAGTTTTATGCGCCGATTCGTCCTAAACGTGTTCCTAGGGCAGGGGAATCACCTTCAGATGCATTGCTACGTGGTGGAATTGAGTATATCGAAGTAAGAGCTTTAGATGTTAATCCATTTTCACCAATCGGTATTACAGAAGAACAGATCCGATTTATCGATTTATTTTTAATTTGGTGTGCATTAGCACCGGCACCTGAAATGAGCAGTCAAGAGCTAGAGTGCGCAAAATTAAACTGGAATCGAGTTATTTTAGAAGGTCGGAAACCGGGGATTGAAATAACAATGGGGTGTGGAAGTTATCATGAACCAATGGCCAAAGTAGGTCATCAATTATTTAAGGATTTACTACGTGTTGCTGATGTTTTAGATCATCATGATGAAAAACAGCACTACCGTAAGGTTTGTGAGCGACTTGATGTTATGTTTGATTATCCAGAATTAACTTTATCAGCAAGAACATTACAGGCGATAAGTGATTTGGGAACAGCTAAATTTGGTTTAGCTTTAGCAAGTCAATATAAAAAACAGTTATTGTCAGAACCTTTAGCCGTGTTAACCGATAATGATTTTGTTCAACAGCGCTATATTTCACTCGAAAAACAGAAAAAATTAGAAGAAAATGATAAAGTATCGTTTGATGAATATTTAGCTCAACAAAATAAATAGTTAATATGTTTAAACATCGAGATTATACATTACGATATCGGGCAAATAATGAAGTAGAAATTATTTTGCCCAATAGTCAATTGATAGTAAATAAACCATTAATTGATAAAACTACTTTTACAGTTATGGTTTGGAATATTTTTAAACAAAAAAGAGCCGACTGTATTCAAATTTTAGAACATTATGCAGATGAAACTAAATTGATATTATTACAAGAAGCGCAAACCACACCACAATTATTGAACTTTATTACCCGACAAAATAAGATAGCAGACCATGTGCCCGCTTACTGCTTCAATAATATTTATGCTGGTGTGATGACAATTACAGATACATTACCTATCTCTATCTATTCATTTAGAGAAAAAGAACCCCTTATTCGCGTTCCAAAATCCGCTTTAATCACGATATATCCTATTTATAACTCAACACAACAATTGCTGGTTGCGAACATTCATGCCGTTAACTTTAGTATTGGTGTGAAAAGTTATCGGCAACAAATGCATATGCTATTAAATCGAATCAAGGAGCATAATGGACCGGTGATCTTAGCGGGTGATTTCAATGCTTGGAGTCAACAGCGGTTAAATCTTTTATATCATTTAGTAAGTACAATCGACCTCAAACCGGTGAATTTTTCAATTGATATTCGAAAAACATTTATGGGAAGACCATTAGATTTTGTATTTTATCGAGGATTACAATTAGATACAGCAAAAATAATTAGTACTTCGGCATCTGATCATAATCCTTTATTGGTCAAATTTAGATTGGATTTGCAAGATTAATGGTTAATACATCACCTTCTTTGATATCCTGATCGGTCAAATTATTCCAAGTTAAAATATCTGTAATTTTAACACGATAATTTTTAGCTATAGTTACTAAATCATCACCTGCTTTAACTTGATAAGTGATCTGTTTATTGGATTTAGTATGAAGCGTTTTATTCTTATTATTTATTCCACTTGACACTTCGGACTTGATTGCTACTGTTTTGACTTCCAAAGGCATAGTGTTATGAGGCACATCTTGTAAAAGTTCTGTGATTTCGGCTGAAACAAGATTTTGTGCTTGTAGCTTTTTATGTAAATCTTCCGCATAAGAATACGGAACCAGTAAATGAAATGGTCCACTTACAGTTTGTTGTAAATAGCCTGCATTAAAACTTTTTAAGTCGTTAATTGGTATCCCAGTATATTGAGCAATTTTAGCTAATGAAATATTTTTAGACATATCAATTCTAACTAATGAGTTTTCATAGTTACAATCGGGTAATTTAATACCGTAACGTTCACTATTTTTTACAATATCAATAATGGCTAAAATCTTCGGTACATAGTGTCGGGTTTCAGTTGGTAAATCCAGCGCCCAATAATTTGTTGGTAAACCATTTGCTTTATTTTGTGCAATTGCTTTTCTAATGCGACCTTCGCCAGCATTATAAGCAGCAAGAGTTAATAACCAATCCCCTTTAAAACGACCGTTCAGATCTTTTAACAGCGTTATCGCTGAACTCGTTGATGCAATTAGATCACGTCTTGGATCAAATGAGTGACTTTTATTGAGACCATATTCTCTGGCTGTTATGGGTACAATCTGCCATAAACCGGCAGCTTTACCAGCCGATGTTGCTAACGGATCGTAGGCACTTTCAATCAGTGGAATTAAAGCTAATTCTACCGGTAAATTATTTTGACGTAGTTGATCCATTATGTAATATACATAAGGCTCAGAACGAAGCGCTGTAGTTTCAAAAGCTTTAGGGTTGCGTAATAAAAGCGCTCTTTCTTCTTTAATACGATTATTTTCAGGGACTTTCACATTCAGTTGGCTTATCATATAATGCCAAGGATTTTGAGTAATTAATTTATTATTAATTCCACTACTTTTTAAAAGTCCACTGGTAACGATTGATTCTGAGTTATGTGTTGGATAGACACTACTATTATATTGAGATTGATGGTTTTGGCATGCAACCAAAAACGAACATAATGCTGTGAATATAAATAACTTTTTCATTACCTTAAAACATTAAACATTTATTAAAACCGTATATTATACCTAAAAAATATCCTTTTGGCTTCTAAAAAAAACAAATAAATCTAACTCATTGTTAAAATTTAATTTATTTTGTATGTTTTTTTCTTTACATCGTAGAAAAACATTAATTTGTTTTTCATTTCTTAAAGTAGATGGTAAAGTAATTGATTTATCGGAAATTAAATCATAATAGGCACTAATTTTAGTATCATTTGGTAACATATTTAGTGCAAAATCAAGATTAGATTTGGTATATTCATGACCAGCACAGACTAGGGTATCATCAGGTAATTGGGCTAATTTGTTAAGTGAATTTAGCATTTGCTGATAAGTACCTTCAAATACACGTCCACAACCAGCCGATAACAGCGTATCGCCACAAAAAAGATAAGGCTGACAATAGTAAGCCAAATGACCCAATGTATGACCTGGTACAGGAATTATCTCAAATTTAAAATCGGCAATAATTAATTTATCCCTATTTTCTACATATTGAATAGGTAAAGGAATCTCTTTGGGCCCATATACCTCAATAGAATTAAAATCATTTTGTAGTTTTACCACACCGCCAATGTGGTCTATATGGTGATGAGTAAGCAAAATTGCAAGGGGTGTTAAATTATGTAGATGTAGATAGTTATAAACAGGTTCGGCTGCCCCTGGATCAATGATAATAACTTGTTTAGCATTATTTTCTAATAACCAGACATAATTGTCTTTTAAAACGGGGATTATGTGTAATTTATACATAAATGAAATCCATGCTATTAAGTGACATTTGATAACTATAATGGGTTGGTCTCATGTGAAATAATAGGGTTTAAAACTTATTACGCTGAATTTGATTCTTCAAAAAAAGTATCCACTAAAGTAGGGGACTCAGCTTTAGATTTGGCTATGATATCACATTGTTCATTTTCAGGATGCCCTGCATGGCCTTTAACCCAAATCCAATCGATTTTATGTGTTTGTACCGCTTTATCAAGCCGCATCCATAAATCAACATTTTTGACAGATTTGTTATTTGCGGTTTTCCATCCATTTTTTTTCCAAGTATAAATCCATTTTGAAATACCATTTTTCAAATATTGGCTATCAGAATAGAGATCAATTTGACAAGGCTCTTTTAATTTTTCTAAAGCGACAATTGCAGCTAATAACTCCATTCGATTATTAGTTGTATTAAAATATCCTTCTGCTAATATTTTTTCATTGTGCTTATATCTTAAAATGGCAGCATATCCGCCAGGTCCAGGGTTTCCAAGACAAGAACCATCTGTGTATATTCTGATTTGTTTTAACATTTTTGCAAACTTTTCGGCAAACTAGGTTGATAACTCCCAAAATGTAACACAATTTAAAAATGGTAAGCAAATCTGAAGATTCAGCTTCAAATAGCGGGTAGGTATCAACATTAATAGTATTTAATGGTAAACTATATCACTAATTCGTAGTTTTCCCAATGTTTGATATAAAGAGAATAACGTGATAACTCATTCTACTCGCCAAATTGTACTCGATACAGAAACAACAGGTATGAATCAAGATGGAAATAATCATTATGAAGGACATAAGATTATTGAAATTGGTGCTGTTGAAATCATCAATCGCCGTTTAACAGGCAATCATTTTCATGTCTATATTAATCCAGAACGCTTAATTGATGAAGAAGCGTTTAAAGTTCATGGTATAAGCAATGAAGCTGTTAAAGATAAACCCATATTCAAAAATATCGCCCATGATTTTATTAAGTTTATTGATGGTGCTGAATTAATTATCCATAATGCATCGTTTGATGTCGGGTTTATGGATTATGAGTTTCGTCTTTGTGGTTTAGATTATAAAACTGCTGATCACTGTATTGTTACCGATACTTTAGCAATGGCAAGACGCCTGTTCCCTGGCAAACGTAATAATTTAGATGTGCTTTGTGAACGCTACCAAATTGATAATTCTCATCGTACACTTCATGGCGCTTTACTGGATGCTGAGATTTTAGCTGAAGTATATTTAGCTATGACGGGGGGACAAACGACATTATCCTTTAATATGGATGAACATAGTCTAGCTAATGGTGAAAACAGCAATACCCTTCAAAGAATAGAGCGAGGATCGACCCCTTTAAAAGTCATAAAAGCATCAGAATATGAACTTTCAGAACATGAAACTGTTTTATCAAAAATTGATAAAAAAAGTGGCGGAGCATTATGGCGCGCCAGTAAATGATTGTTTTCTATTCAATTGATTGCATATTTTAAAATATCTATTGACGCCATCGAAAATAATCTTTAATATCACGCCTACTTCAGCAGTGATGCCTTGAAGTAGTCTAAAAAGCGGAGCGGTAGTTCAGTTGGTTAGAATACCTGCCTGTCACGCAGGGGGTCGCGGGTTCGAGCCCCGTCCGTTCCGCCAATTTCATCAGTTTTTCCCCTAATGTTTTTGTTCCAATCCTCTATATAAAATCAATAGTTATTTATTTATAATTCGCCTTTTTGAATTTTAATCAAATAATTGAGTGCTTCTTCGTTATTTTGTAATCCATGATAAAAACAGGCATCCCAATTATTGGGTGTTCCGCCATTATTCTCGTAAATTAATTGGATTTCATATAATTTTTTTATGATGTCTTCTAAATTAATTGCGTTTTTTATATATATCTTTGGTGATTCACATAATTTTGTCCATAAATAAGAGAAATGATTCTTGATTCCTGAAGGGATGACAATGTTCTTGATGTGCCATTCAACTATAATTTTTTCTTCATCTTTTACATCTATGGCTATAGGAGTAATTAACGGTGCTCGCCAGTCTGGTTTAAAGTGAGATGACATGATTCTTTTTTCAATAAATTTATCAAAATAAGGGTGAATAGGCCTTTCATGTAATATATCTCCTTTTATTTTTAATGATCGTTCCTTATTGCATCTATCACAAGCAGGTATCAGGTTCTTGGAAAAAAAAGAGTATTCTGGAAAGATTGATTTAGGTAAATAATGATCGATTGTTCCATTGCCATGTCTCCCACACATTGGGCATGCACCTTGAATACTTTCTCTCAGCGATTTAATGAATTTAAGTGCTTGTGGCGGGTTATCATATAAAAGATTCATGTGTTGTTTAAATGCCGATAATGAAGGTATTGTTTCTTCTGACAATGAATTAATAAACCAAGGGTTACCATTATGCTTATCATAATGTTCGTAAGATTTTTTAATAATATCGATATAAGATGAAATAAACCGAATATGTTTTCCTTTTCGATTTTTTTGACAAAGTTCATCTAATTGACAGCTATCAATAATTTCTGCGCTATTATATTGTGGAAAATTTAATTTTCTCATATTAATATTCCATATTATTCCTTAGCTGTAAGAGGGCATCTGGACTTATTTCTCCAATATACTTATCGAGAATTTCATCGAAGGTTAAATCATCTTTAATGTTATCAACTAATTCATTGTATAGATGGATTAACAGATCATCGCCAAAGATTTCATTTGAGATGCTGGTCACATTAGCGCCTAATGTTTGCATTCGCGGCTGCTTAATTTTGAAATCTACTTCGTCCTTTTCAATAATATGAACTTGTGCACTTTGTACTTCTCTGACAATGTAAGGAGAATGAGTAGCGATTATAGCGATGGATTTTGTGGTCTCTAATACATTATTAAGAATTCTCATAAATTGAGAAATAAGGTTAGGATGTAAAAAAGTTTCTGGTTCATCAATAAGCAGTACTGATGCCGGTCCGACATTGGCAAAAACGTTTAAAATGAAACGGATAAATGTTGATTGTCCTAAACTTGGATGATATTTTTCGTCATTTTTATATATAACGAGATTTTTTTCTCGGTCAATCGTCGCTATCCTATCAAGCCAACGTTGCTCACCATTGTATCGGGCAAAGTTTTTTATTGCGATTTCGTGGTGTTGATCTAGGTTAGCCGAATGATCCACTAAAAGTGGAACTTTTATTGTTAAATCATAAAATTCTTGGGAAATGATATTACATAATTCGGATATTCTATTGTTTCTTAACACATCTACCAATAAATGATTGTCTGTTTTTTCATTAAAAACCCTGTCGTTCTGAATATTAGGATCTAGCTGTGAAATAGAAACACTAGGATTATTGATAAGTTCTTTGTCAATTGAATTAAGTGTTGCATGATGAGCAAACAAAATAACTTGGTTAAAGTCAAGTTGTGGAACAATTGAGATATGTTTTGATTGCCTATCAGCAAGCGCTTTAACGAGTTCTGTCAGTATCGTTGTTTTTCCACATCCATTTTGACCTATTATGGTCGCAATGCGACCCCGTAATTTATTCTGATTGGTAAATTTAAATTCGAGTTGAAGAGAATCTAAATTTTTAAACGTAATGTTGAAGGTTTGTTTAGAGTCCGCATTTTCAATGACTTTACCTTGTATAATAGAATATCCATGCCGATAAGCAAAATACGCCTCACTCGTTCTAAGCATAGCTCTACTATACACATCGGTTTTATAAAAATCATCCCACTTTGGTATTCTAGAAGGTTTATCCACATATAAACAAATATCATTTATTTCTTCCAGAATGTTTATTGCTCTTTCAAAACCAATTAATCGGCTGATGGCGCTATAAGATTTTTGATTTGTGAATAAATGAGCAAAAGCTAAATCTATCGAAAAAAGATTTACAAATTTCTCTTTTTTTAGAATTGTAGAAACATACTTATAAGTATTATCTTGATCTTTGAAAGCAAATTTTGAATCAAACCATTCAATTGAATTATCATTTAATCGAATACCTATTTCTGTCGCTAATTGGTATCCAAAATCATTCCAATAACTATCTATTGGTTTTATAAAAACCGATCCTTCTGTTAAAAATTTTGTCGAACAATCAGGAGAACAAAGAAGTATAGTTAACTTTTCCTTTTTTTCCATATTAAAACTGATCCAAAACTAAAATTACCTAAATATGTAATTGTTTTTATATAACACATTTAACATAAATGCAAAGAAAAATGTAATTTAATCAATATGAAAAAATCGTGTTTCATAACATTTTTTTCTTTTAAAACTCTGTTATATACTTAAGTTGTCACACAATGAATAATTTACCCTAACTTTAGGCGTAATGATTAAGTTTTTTGGAATATTGAATTCATGCTTTGTTATTCGCAATCAAAATTTTAATAATTATCTATAAGTATACTTAGTTATGTTAAAAAAATGGTTATTTATTATTATAGGTAGTGTTTCATTTTTGCTGGGAACGGTAGGCATTTTCGTGCCACTTTTGCCAACAGTACCATTCTATTTGTTAACCGCATATTTGTGGCTTAATAGTTCAGATCGTCTTTATCGCTGTTTTACTCAAAGTCATTATTATCAAACTTATATACAAAAGATGCTTATTGAGAAAAAAGCATCTAAAAAAAGTTTGTTTAAAATGCTAGCTATGGTTTTTATCGCATTGTTCATCCCATTTATTTTCATTCATTCCTTGCATGTGCGTATTATTTTAGTAATCGTTTTTTTAGCGCATATTGTTATTGGCTTTTATTATTTTAGAAAAAAGAAAATTTAAAGAGAAAAGAAACGTAATTACAGGGTAAGTTACCCTGTAACAATTATAAATATTGCGAATAATCTAGTTCAGACTTTTCTTAATCTCTATAGCAAGTAACGGATTCCACATGGCTCCTGTCGCACTCATCACAGCATCAGCACCGTTTTTAATGAATTGGTGATAATGTTCACTGTTGCTAACTCCACCAACACCTATAATGGTAAATTTTAAATCCATTTGTTGACGATATTTATCAAGGCGACTCACCATATCTAATCCAGCCCAACGTATGGCATCGCCACAAATTCCACCTTCCTTTCTATTTTCTCCTAAAGCTGGCTGACCATTTGCGTTAACAGGTTTGGCTGATAAGGTATTAATAGCACTTAATCCATCAATTATCGATCCGACTTTAGTAAGTAATGAAATAATTTTTTCATCATCCGGAAAATAGGCTAGTTTCAATATAAGTGGACGATCGGGAACTGCATTTTTAATTTCATTTACAATGCGTTCTACTTTATCAACATCAAAACAGAGTAATTTACTCGCTCCTTCATTTGGGCAACTCAAGTTTGCTTCAAGAATTGGGGCATTAGTTTCTCTTACTAATTTAGCGGCTAACGCATAATCTTTTTCAATTTCGCCATGTCCTTGTGTTCCTTGAAAGCTACCAATAACATATTGACCTTGACCAGCGGCTTTTACCGCATCAGCCATATCAGGTTGCCAAACATCGGGAGCAAGAGAAGGAACACCAAACGAATTGGTAATTGATAGCGGTTGAGTATAATTTGTATCTGCTAAGACAGTATCAAGATTACTGGATAATTTACCGTTAGGATGAACAGATAGCACATTCGGCAACGGATGACATTTGTGAAATCTTGTTCTTACAGTTTTATAGACGCATAAGTCAAATCCATACGCAAATGCAGCTTTAATATAATTGGCATTTAGAAGGGGACCGGCAGGCATTCCAAATGGTAAATTAACATTAAGATTGAGAAATTGACTGGTTTGGGTTGCGACATGTTCAACGTGACTTAATTGTGTAAAAAGCCCAAAAGGACCGTTTGCATAATTATCTTCATAACTGATAGTGGGATCGTAAAACGGCGTTAAAGATTTCATAATATCTCCTGTGATGAGCACTTAAAAAAATTCTGAGGAAAGAGGGGTATATTTTTGATAAAAAAAATCCTCCATAAAGGAGGATCAATAAATTGAATTAAAAAAGAGTGATACTTAATTTTGGATAATAATTTTTCTTTTTTCACTCTAATCATTCTTAGGTTCTCTTGTACAAACTTGCATGCATTCTAGCTTAATCTATTCAAACTTCAAGCCAATTATAATGATAAATATGTAACTAAATGAAATAGTTGCAGTGTTTTTTTTTAGATTTTATCGTTGCAATATGACTATCTTGAAAACTGTTTTGCTTACTTAAGCTACAATGTTATTTGTTTAGATAAACAAATAGCACATAATACTTTAAAAAATATATAAAAATTTTTGTCTAAAAAATAATACATCGGTACATTAATAGTCTGTTTCGAAGTGGAGAATGATTATAAGTAATGCTATTATTAACAACAGTTAATAAATCTGAATAAAATAATTAGGTATATAATAATGAAAAAAGAAAATATTTTTAAACCCTTCACTTTACCCAATGGCGTTGAATTAAAAAATAGAATAATGATGGCGCCAATGACGACCTGTTCCGGATTTTATGACGGTTCAGTCACGCATGATTTAATCGAGTATTATCGAGACCGAGCAGGTGAAATAGGAACAATCATCGTTGAGTGCGGGTTTGTCGATAATAAAGGATTAGCGTTTCCTGGTGCAATAGGTTTAGATAACGATGATAAAATTGAAGGATTAGCTAAAATTGCGAAAGCAATTAAAGAAAAGGGATCGAAAGCAGTCATTCAAGTTTATCACGGTGGTCGAATGGTTGAGCCAAAACTCATTGGTGGACAATCTCCTGTTGGACCAAGTGCTATCGCAGCCCCTAGAGTAGGCGCAGCAACACCGATCGCATTAACGGCAGACGAAGTCGACGACATGATCGATAAATTTGGTCAAGCGGTACGTCGTGCTATTGAAGCCGGTTTCGATGGTGTTGAAATCCACGGTGCTAACACTTATTTAATCCAACAATTTTATTCTCCAAATTCAAATCAACGAACCGATAAATGGGGTGGAAGCCGTGATAATCGCTTGCAATTCCCTTTAGCAATCTTAGATATCACACATAAAATGGTTAAACAGTTTGCAACGCCAGAATTTATTGTTGGTTATCGTTTTTCTCCGGAAGAACTGGAAGTACCGGGTATTCGTTTTGATGACTCCATGTATCTACTTGAAAAGTTAGCAGACAAAGGTCTGGATTATATCCATTTTTCAATGGGCGCGATTTTAAGACCTTCAATTGTTGATACCCAAGATCCAACCCCGTTAATCAATAAATATGTGGCAATGCGATCTGCGACATTAGCTAAAATTCCGGTAGTAGGTGTAGGTAATGTGGTTAATCAAATTGATGTAGAAACGGCGATTGATAATGGTTACGATTTGGTCGCTGTTGGTCGAGCATGCATCGCTTATCCAGACTGGATTAGCCGTATTGAAAAAGGTGAACAACTGGAGCTGACTATCAGTAGTGACAAACGTGAAGAATTGAATATCCCTGAACCTTTATGGCGTTTTTCATTAGTTGAAGCATTAATTCGTGATGCAAGTCTAAATAATAAGAAATTCAAACCTGGTCAATATCAAGAAAAAGTTAATGATGAATCTTATGAATTTCTTATTAATGTCGAATTAGGCAAAGATTTCATTAAAGATATGCAACTTGTGAATGCCAATGAGTTTGATAACCAAGTTTTAGATAATTTTGCAGAAATTAAACAACGAATTATTAATTCAAACAGTCCACATGTGGATGCAATTTCTGGGGCTACATCACAGTGTGAAGCATTCAAAAAAGCCGTTACTAAGGCCATGACACAATCGAATAAAGAAGCCATTATTGCTGAAGGTGGTGATCCAAATGATAAATCTTACGATATTGTTGTTGTGGGAAGCGGGGGAGCAGGGCTGGCTTCTGCAATACGAGCTCATGATTTAGGGGCTAGCGTTGTTGTCGTTGAAAAAATGCCTGTTATTGGCGGAAATACCAATAAAGCGTCTGCTGGTATGAATGCAGCTGAAACTAAATTCCAAAAACTTAAAGGCATTGTTGACAGTAAGGATCTATTCTATAAAGAAACTTTGGCTGGTGGTAAAAATAAAAATAATCCGGAATTACTTCGTTACTTTGTTGAAAATGCCCCCGATGCGATTGATTGGTTAGATGAAAACGGTATTGAACTAAGTGGTATTACGACAACAGGTGGAATGAGTATCGACCGTACACATCGACCAGCAAGTGGTGCAGCTGTTGGCGGATTTTTGATTAGTGGATTGGTAAAAAATCTTAATAAACGTGGTATTGAAGTCATGTTAGATACCAATGTGACAGAAATCGTTACCGAAAATCATAAAGTTGTTGGCGTTAAAGTCATTGAAGAAGACGGCACAAATTATATCATTAAAGCGAAAGCGGTGGTGATTGCAACGGGCGGATTTAGTGCTAACCGTGAAATGGTTGAAAAATATCGTCCTGACTTAAAAGGTTTTGTGACAACCAACCATAAAGGGGCGACAGGTTCTGGTATCATGATCTTAGAAAAACTTGGGGCTGGCACTGTTGATATGGGCGAAATTCAAATCCATCCAACTGTTGAACAAACTACCTCATATTTGATCTCAGAATCTATACGTGGCGGTGGCGCAATTCTTGTTTCTCAGGAAGGTAAACGTTTTGTTAATGAATTAGATACCCGAGATAAAGTTTCAGCGGATATTATCAAATTACCTGAACACTATTCCTATATTTTATTCGATCAACAAGTTCGTGACGAAAACAAAGCCGTTGAAGAGTATGTTTCTAATAATCTCGTTGTTCAAGCCGATTCAATTACTGAATTAGCTAACAAACTTTCTATTGATGCTAATAATCTGTCAAAAACGATTGAACGTTATAATAAGTTTGTAATTAACAAACAAGATGAGGATTTTGGTCGAACGACGGGAATGCGTCATCCAATTAACACCGCACCATTTTATGCAATTAAAATTGCACCGGGTGTTCACCATACAATGGGAGGTGTAACGATAAACACTGAAACACAAGTATTAGACAATGATAAACATGTGATTAAAGGTGTTTTTGCGGCTGGTGAGGTTGTTGGTGGTGTGCATGGAGCAAATCGCATTGGTGGTAATGCTGTTGCTGATATCATTATTTTTGGTATACAAGCAGGTAAAAAAGCCACAGATTACATTAATAGTTAATTGAACTTTGCTAAAAATGGTAAGTTCTACCTACGACTATTCTCAAACATTGATGGGGATGACAGTAACATTGACGCTATTAGAGCAAAATGAAACCGTCGCAAAACTTGCTTTTGCTACCATTAAATTGCTTGAAGATAAATTGACTGTTAACCGCCCAGTTTCGGAGGTTATGTCAATCAATCTTGCAGCAGGCAAACATCCTGTTGAGGTAAGCTTACCTGTATTTTCACTTATTAAACAGGCTTGGCAATTGAGCGTGAATCCCTCAAGTTGTTTTAATATGGCTATCGGTCCTGTCGTCAAACTTTGGAAAATAGGCTTTAAAGGAGATAGTATTCCTGTCGATCATCATATCAAACAACAACTATTATTAACCGATCCATTTGATATAGAATTAAATGATACAACCCATTCTGTTTTTTTAAAAAAAGCAGGAATGGAGATAGATCTTGGTGCTATCGCAAAAGGTTATATCGCCGATGTCATTCAAAATCTGTTACTTGAACATCATATTCACCATGGCATCATAAATTTAGGTGGAAATGTACTAACGTTAGGAGCCTCCCCAATAGAAAAGTCAGGTTGTTGGTGTATAGGGTTAAGAAAACCCTTTTCTTTATCTGATGAATTAGCAGGTATAATAAAAGTTAAAAATAAATCAGTCGTTACTTCGGGCATTTATGAACGTTATTTTGTGCAAAATAATCGGCTTTATCATCATATTTTCAATCCTTTAACTGGCTATCCTCTTGATAATGAAATTGAAAGCGTTACCGTTATTTCAAATACTTCTCTTGAAGGCGATATTTACTCAACGATTTTTTATGGATTAGGCGTAAATGCCAGTGGTGAATATTTAAAAAAACATCCAGATATTTCAGCCATTTTTTTACTAAAAAATAAAACGATGACACTGATCAATCCGAAAAATTTTAATTTTGATCTAATTGATAAACACTATGAAATAAATCTGCATTAAGAACCAATGACAATGAAATTGCTAAACTTTTATTGTTTTAAATGAATTAATTACGTTTTTACATTAAAGAAGGAAATTATTATGAACGCAGTGAAAAAACCACCAGTAAAATGGTTACCGCTCATAATTATTGCTGCTATTTCAGCAATATTATGGCTATTTGTTTCGCCTCCACAAGGAATAAGTACAGAAGGTTGGCGAACAAGCATTATTTTTGTGGCAACGATTGCCTGTATTGTTGCAGAAATTATGCCAATTGGCGCAATTGGCTTATTAGCCATTACGGTTTTTGCTATTTTAAGACCATCTGGTGCAGCTAATGCAACTGAGTCTATCAAGATATCATTAAGTGAATTAAATAGTAGCTTAATTTGGTTGATCGTTGTTGCTTTTATGATTGCGCGAGGATTTATTAAAACTGGTTTAAGCAAACGTATTGCTTATTATTTAGTAAAAATTTTAGGTAAAAACACTTTAGGCTTAGCTTATGGTTTATCTGTAACAGATGTGGCATTGGCGCCTGCCATTCCAAGTACGACAGCTCGTGCTGGTGGTGTGATTTATCCAATCGCTGAAGCGTTATCGATTAACTTTAATTCTAATCCGAAGGATGAATCAAGAAATCGAATTGGCACTTTTTTAATGTTAACCATTAGTCATATCAATGATATTACCTCAGCAATGTTTTTGACTGCATTTACCGGTAATTTATTAGCCGCTAAATTAGTCACAGAAACATTAGGCGTGACATTGGGATGGGGACAGTGGTTTATTGCAGCTATCGTACCTTGTTTAGTTTCTTTTATTGTGATTCCATTAGTCATTTATTTCTTAACCAATCCAGAGCTTAAAAAGACACCTGATGCGCCAAGATTAGCCGTTGAAGAATTGAAAAAAATGGGGCCAATTACTGCTAAAGAAATTATTATGGGTGGTACGGTAATTTTATTATTAGGTCTTTGGATTTTCGGTAAAGACTATTTAGGTATTGATGCAACAACGACTGCTTTTATTGGTTTAACGATTTTAATCTTAACTGGTGTACTAAGCTGGGATGATGTGAAAGGTGAAAAAGCGGCATGGGATACCTTAATTTGGTTTGCGGCTTTATTAATGATAGCAGGACAAGTCAATAAGCTAGGTGTTACAAAATGGCTAGGCGATACTATCGGTAGTGCAGTAAAGGGGCATTTAGGTGATAGTAGCTGGGTATTTGTTATCATTATTTTGTGTGTTGCCTATGTTTATTTACACTATTTCTTTGCTAGTGGCAATGCGCATATTGCGGCGCTATTTCCAGTATTCTTATCTGTAGCAGTGGCACTTCATGTTCCACCAATGATTGCGATATTTGCATTAGTTATTTGTACCAACTATTTTGGTTCCATTACCCAATTTGCCAATGCTCGAAATCCGTTGTTATTTGCTGAAGGTTTTGTTCCAGTCAAAACATGGTGGAAAGTAGGATTTATCTGTAGCGTTGTTAACTTAACCATTGTGTTTACCGTTGGTCTTTTGTGGTGGAAAATGTTGGAATTAGGTTAAAAAATAACGTATCTTAAACACTATTCAACAAAAAAACCGTCAGAAATTGGCGGTTTTTTTATCCTCTAATTATGATAATCTCATAACAACATAATCGATAAACTCCAATCATTAATGGCCTGCCAATATTTTTGTTCCTGCTCTAAATCTAATAAAATCAATTTATTACTTTCCACAAAATTAGTGTCAATTTCGAATGTCATTTTGGTCAATTTGTCTTTAACTAATTTTAATCGAAATGCATTCAAATTAATCTCTGTAGAGCGTTGATTATTGATCAGAATGGAGAGCCTGAGTATTTGTAATAATGAAATAATATGTTTAAATTCAAAAAGGCTAAAATAAGGAAATGCTTCAATATTAATTGATTTTCGATGATAACGAACGAGTGTCGATAACAACAGTTGTTGTTCTTCGTTAAATCCCGGCAAATTGCTGTTTTGCAGAATGTAACTTGAATGTTTATGCACAGACGAAAAGTTAATTTTTAATCCTACTTCATGTAAAAGAGCCGCCCAATATAAAATGGATTCGACACAAATTGGAATATCGATTTGTGCTTGCTCTTTCCATTGTAAAAAAAAGTATTTTGCTGTTTTGACAACTTGCATAGCATGACGCTGATCGATATTGTAGTGTTTAGATAAAGATTCGGCGGTGGTTTGACGTATGTCTCGATAATTAGGGCCACCGATTAATTCATATAAAACCCCTTCACGTAAAGCATTAGAACTATACTGCAACGAATTTAATCCCAATGCATTAAATACACCACAAAATATTGCCAGTCCACTCACAAAAACCTGTTTACGTTCATCGGATAGTGAAGGGTAGGTAATATCATCAAATGTTTCAAAGTCCAATACATAACTAACTAAATCATCTAATCTCTTCGGGGTAATAATACCGTCACTCACACCAAGATCTAATAGAATATGATGAATAGATTTAATGGTTCCTGATGTACCAAAAGCAACCGTAATATTCTGTTTTTTGATAGTACTAATCATGGTTTCAATTTGTTGCTCGGCTGCAAGTTTTGCTCGTTGAAATGACTCTTCATCAATCTTTTGTTGTGGAAAAAAACGTTTATTAAAGGTTACGCAGCCCATTGGACGACTAGCGACAATAATAGGTTTAAGGTCATTGCCTTTGCCAATCGCAATTTCAGTTGATCCTCCGCCAATATCAATAACAAATTTAGTATCAATTGATGAAGTGGGTTCAGCGGTCATAGTACCTAAATAGACTAAACGGGCTTCTTCTTGACCTGAAATAATTTCTATAGGGTAAGGTAATATTTTAGCTGCAGCCTTCAAAAACTTATGCCTGTTTGATGCAACACGAAGTGTGTAAGTTGCAACAATTCTCACATTTTCCGGAGGAAATCCATTTAAACGTTCAGCAAACAGTTCAAGACACTCTATTCCCCGTTTAATACTCGAGTCACTTAATTGATTATTTTCATCTAATCCAGTCGCCAAATGTATATTCTTTTTATTTTTATAAATTATCTGTGTTGCACCATTAATGATTCGTGCAATAATCATATGAAAACTGTTAGAACCGAGATCAATAACCGCATATTCATTAGATTTCTTCACGTTTAGATATCCTTATTGTTTGGCTTCTAATTGTTTTAAATAATCATAAATAGCGTGCTGTGCTCGAATTTTTTTCTTATTACCGCGTTGAACATAATTATTCATGTTTTCTTTATCAATAATTCGTGCTTTGACATTATCATTACATTGGATATTAAAAATATCATGAATAGTTGATTTTAAGATAGGATCAAATATCTTCACACCTACTTCTATGCGGTTATCCAAATTACGTGGCATCCAGTCAGCAGAGGAGATGAAAGTATCTTTTTTACCATCATTTTCAAATATATATACCCGTGCGTGCTCTAAATATTGATCGACGATACTAGTTACATATATATTTTCACTCAGATTGGGAATTTGAGGTTCTAAAACACAGGTTCCTCGAACAATCATTCTAATTTTTACACCTTCGCATGATGCACGGTATAACTGGTCTATCATCTCTTTATCAGTGATCGCATTAAGCTTTAAATAGATGCCTGAAGGTTTTCCTGCTTTGGCATTTTGAATTTCTCTTTCAATAAATTCATGAAAACGCAAACGCGTATTTTGAGGGGAAACAAGCAAATGATTGAACGAAACTGGCTTGAATGGATTTTCAATAAAATTAAACACTTTTATTACTTCGTCTGTAATGGCTGGATCGGCGGTTAATAATGAAAAATCTGTATACACACGAGCAGTTTTTTCGTTGAAATTCCCCGATCCAATATGTGCATATCGAACAATCTTGTTTTCTTCACGACGATCAATTAAAAATAGTTTGGCATGAATTTTGAGTTTGGGTTGTGAATAGATAACTTTGATTCCACTACTGAGTAGTCTTTTTGCCCATTTAATATTTGCTTCCTCATCAAATCGAGCCTGAAGTTCAACCACTACGGTGACTTTTTTACCATTATTAGCAGCATTAATTGCTGCATGGATAAATCGTGAGTCTTTTGCTACCCGATAGATATTCATGCGGATATGGGTTACAGCCGGATCAAATGAAGCTTGTCGCATAATTTCTAATACATGCCCAAACGAGTAGTAAGGGTAATAAAGAAGTACATCACGATCTTTAATCGTCGCAAACGCATTTCTAAACTTTTTAAAGCGATTATAAGCCAAACTCGGTAATCGTTTATTTAAAAGGTTTTTTCCACCAAGATCAGGAAAGTTAGCCAGATCTTTAAAATTAGGGTAACGTCCACCTGGCATGGCATCTTGTTCAGTTAATCTTAATTTACTGATTAATAACTCAAATAATGCTTTAGGCATATCTTTTTGATAAGTAAAACGAACAGGTTGTGCCGTCAATCGCTGCTTCAATCCTTGAGACATTAATTCTAATAAACTGTCTAATTCTGTATTTAATTCATATTCTGCATCTCGATTGATATTGATTGAATATGCATTCAGTTCTGTGGCATCAAAAAAGACTTTGAAGATATCAGATAAACAATAACGAAGGATGTTATCCAAAAAGATAATTGATTTATTTTTGGTTGATACTTCTGACGGCAAAAGTACAAATCGAGGTGCGTTGTCGGTTGGTAACTCAAGCAGGGCATAACTTATCTTTTCATCACAGATAATTTCAACGGCCAAATAAGCATGATCATCTTTTAAAAATTGGATCAGTTCTGTGTGACTATCCAGTAATATTGGGGTAATGTATTGTCTTAAATTCTGTTTATAATAGTTTTTTATCCAATCTTCCTGATAAGATGAAAGTTGTCTCTCATTAATTAAGAAAATTTGATTTCTTGCCATTTCAAGTAATAATTCGTTATACAGTTGATCAAACTGGAGTTCAAGTTGTATGACTTTCTGATTAACTTGCCTTAATAATAACTTTGCGTTAGAAGTAGCGGACTGTCCTTGTTCCTGTTCAATTAATACATATTTTTTCAAATTGGCGTATTGTACTTTATAAAATTCATCGAGATTGCTGGAATAAATGCCTAAAAATCGAACACGCTCAATAAGTGGATTACTTTTGTCTGCTGCTTCTTGTAAAACACGTTGATTAAAAGCAAGCCAACTAAGTTCTTTGGGAAAATACACTTTTTCTTGTAGCATTCTTTATCTCTTAAAATACAATAATGAAATTTAATACAGGATAACTTAACTTAAAAAAAAAGCTAGCATAACGCTAGCTTTTAATTTAAATATATTAAACAATTTTTGCTTTAAAGCAACTTTACCTAAATACGGTGAACTGAAGTGGTATTCGTTGTGCCACTTGGTACTAAAGCACCTGATACCATGACAATAGTATCACCTTGTTGTAAACCACAAATTTTTACAGCTAACTCTTTACCTAAACGGTAAAAATCATCTGTTGAATTAATAGCATCAATTAAAATTGGCTCAACACCTTTTGTTAGGGCTAATTGATTAACCGTTTTTTGACTTGATGATAATGCTAAAATACGCGCTCTAGGGAAATAATGACGGACTTCACGAGCAGATTTACCACTACGAGTTGCAACAACAATCAAAGGCGCACTTAGACGTTCTGCAATTTCTACCGCACCACAACAAACAGCCGCAGTAATACGTAATTTTTCTTCTTTGGCAGTAAGCTCTAAAGAAGCAGGAATGGTAATGTCTGTACGTTTACAGATAGTCGCCATAACATTAACGGTTTCTAATGGGTATTTACCTTTAGCACTTTCGCCTGAAAGCATGACTGCATCAGTTCCGTCAATAATGGCATTTGCCACGTCACCCGCTTCAGCACGAGTAGGGCGTGGGTTTTTAATCATAGAGTCAAGCATTTGAGTTGCAGTAATAACAGGTTTAGAAGCTTTATTACATTTTTGAATCATCATTTTTTGAGCAAAAATAACTTCTTCAACCGCAATTTCCACACCTAAATCACCACGAGCAACCATGATACCGTCAGACGCTTCCAAAATTTCATCAAAATTATCTAATCCTTCTTGGTTTTCAATTTTAGAGATAATTTTAATCTCTTCACCGCCATGAGATTTCAAATGTGCGCGAATATCTTCAACATCTGAGCGTTTACGAATAAATGACGCAGCGATAAAATCAACACCTTGTTCACAACCAAAAATAAGGTCATTTTTATCTTTTTCTGCAAGTGCCGGTAATTTTATTGAAACACCAGGTAAATTAATACCTTTGTTTTCACCTAAATCACCATTATTCAATACAGTACAGATGACTTCGTTGCCTTTTATTTCTTTGACTTCCATCGCAATTAAGCCATCATCAACAAGAACGCGATTACCCACTTTGAGATCTTGAGCAAAACCTTTATATGTTACAGCTACGCGCTCAGCGTTCCCAATGACTGTTTCGTCAGTTGTGAATGTGAATGTTTGACCTGCAACTAGTGAAACGTCATTCCCACCTTCCAATTTAATTGTACGAATTTCAGGACCTTTAGTATCAAGCATAATTGCTGCTTTTAAACCTGTTTCTTGCATGACTTCACGTAGGTTTTTGATACGATTTCCATGTTCTTCATAATCACCATGGGAAAAGTTCAAACGCATTACGTTCATGCCTGCATTTAATAACTTAGCTAGCATTTCTTTTGATTCTGATTTTGGTCCAATAGTACAAACGATTTTTGTCTTTTTCATAATATTATCTACTAGTTGTTAAGGTTGAAGTTTAATTTTAAATAAACTGTTTTTAATTATGTTCACGCAAAAAAAAACCAATGCCCATGCATTGGTATGTAATAAGTTAGCAGTAACCCAAAAAGTTACTTGTATTAACTGCAATCTTTGAAAAATTAAATATTTTCATCAAAAAATATATATCCTTAAAAATCTGTGTTTATTATAGTCTTAACCACACTTTAAATAAAGTTTTTTATCAAAAAAACTAGATTATATTTGACGAAAACAAAAGAAGAATCATCCTAATTAACGAATACAAATGGCAAGATGTTCTTAACGACATTCATTGCTATTACATCAGATCTTTAAGTTGATAAATGAGTTCATTACTTTCATTTTTCAATGTCAATTGATCTTTGTTCAAGCTGACTTTTGCACCTTCTGTAATCATTTGGGTAATAATGCCATCTAACTTATCTAATTGTTCATCATTACAAAGCATCTTTGTCATACCAACGCCTGCACCTTTGATTGTTTCATTTTCTAAGGTGACTTTTGCGACAAATCGGTTACACATTTTTCCAGTAATATTCATATTTTCGCCAAACTCAAGTTCTGCAGCTTTATCTGAAGAAACATCTTGTCCATTCGCTTTTACCAATACAAAATGGTGATGTAACAAATCTTCAGCTTTAATTTTATTTGATTCTCCACATCCAGTTACTACTAAAGCTCCTACAAATATTGATGTTAATAGTAATGTCTTTTTCATCTTAACTCCTAATGATAGTTTAAATTTGTTATAATAGATTTAATTAAAATTACTTACAAATATTTTACTCTTTATGTTATCTCAACAGCAAATTAAATTTCTAGAATCAATGACTTTCTTAGACAAGCATAAAATATTGAAGCTTGCTAAGAATAATCAAGATCTAGCAAAAATCAATTTAGCGGTAACTCAAGCTGTTTCACATTATCAAGCAAGATTGACGTCTTTACCTGCACAGATTGAATATCCGTCTAATTTACCTGTGGCTGAAAAAAAATCAGAAATTTACCATGCGATTCAGCAGCACCAAGTGGTAATTATTGCAGGTGAAACTGGTTCCGGTAAAACAACACAAATTCCTAAAATCTGTTTAGAATTAGGTTTAGGTGTAAAAGGATATATTGGACATACCCAACCAAGGCGGCTTGCAGCCCGTTTTGTCGCTAATCGCATAGCGGAAGAGTTAAATACCGAAATAGGGCAGTTAGTCGGTTATAAAGTCAGATTTTCTGATCAGGTTAGTGATACTACATTGATAAAATTAATGACTGATGGCATTTTGCTGGCTGAAATTCAAAAAGATAAACTTTTATTGCAATACGATACTATCATTATCGATGAAGCTCATGAACGTAGTCTTAATATTGATTTTATTTTGGGATATCTGAAACAATTGTTACCTAAACGCCCTGATTTGAAAGTGATCATAACGTCTGCAACCATTGATGTTGAGCGATTTTCTAACCATTTTAATCATGCGCCTATTATAGAAGTATCTGGAAGAACCTATCCTGTCGAGGTACGATATCGTCCGCCAATATATGATAACGAAGATGATAAAGAGATTAACAAAAATAGTGATTTTCAACCTATCATTGATGCAATTGATGAGTTATCAAAAGAGAGTTCAGGTGATATTTTAATATTTTTAACTGGTGAGCGAGAAATACGTGATTTAGCCGATACACTAAACAAGCTTGAATTACGTCATACCGATATATTACCGTTATACGCTAGGTTATCTGCTTCCGAGCAAAACCGTATTTTTCAACCACATTCTAAACGACGCATTGTGCTTGCTACCAATGTAGCGGAAACTTCATTAACCGTACCTGGAATTAAATATGTCATCGATCCTGGATTGGCCAGAATAAGTCGCTACAGTTATCGAACTAAAGTTCAACGTTTACCGATTGAACCTATATCGCAGGCTTCAGCTAATCAACGAAAAGGTCGATGTGGACGTACTTCAGATGGTATTTGTATTCGTCTTTATGATGAACAAGATTTTTTATCTCGCCCTGAATTTACCGCCCCTGAAATCTTACGTACAAATCTTGCTTCTGTCATATTACAAATGACATCGTTAGGTTTGGGTGATATAGCTGCTTTTCCTTTTGTCGAGGCTCCCGATTCAAAATATATTCGTGATGGAATTCGTTTATTAGAAGAACTTGGTGCCATATTCACCAAGCATCATCAATACCATTTAACTCAAATAGGCAAAATTTTGGCACAATTACCGATTGATCCTAGATTAGCCAGAATGTTAGTTGAAGCAAGACGATTAGGTTGCACTAAAGAAGTTATGATAGTAACCGCAGCGTTGTCAATTCAAGACCCAAGAGAACGCCCTTTTGATAAACAACAGGCTTCTGATGAGAAGCACAAACGTTTTGCAGATAAAGATTCAGATTTTATTTCTCTTATTAATTTATGGAATTATATTCAAGAGCAACAAACCCTGTTATCGGGTAATCAGTTTAGAAAGTTATGCCCGAAAGAGTATTTGAATTATCTCCGCATTCGTGAATGGCAAGACGTCTATACTCAAATTCGTCAGACCATTAAACAATTATCTTTTCCAATCAATAGTCAACCCGCAGATTATCGATCATTACATGTGGCTTTATTAAGTGGTCTACTTTCACATATTGGTTTAAAAGAGATTGAAAGAAACGAATACCTTGGTGCTCGAAATATCAAGTTTGCCATTTTTCCAAATTCAGTGTTATTTAAAACTCAACCTAAATGGTGCGTTGCCAGTGAGCTTGTTGAAACCAGCCGACTATGGGGGAGAACAGTAGCTAAAATTGATGCAGAATGGATTGAACCCATAGCTAAACATTTAGTGAAATACAGCTATAGTGAACCTAGGTGGTCAAAAAAAAAGGGCACTACAATTGCAAATGAAAAAGTGACATTATTTGGATTGCCTATAGTCCAAAATCGAATTGTAAATTACAGCCAGATAGATCCTGTGTTATCCCGTCACTTTTTTATAAGACATGCTTTGGTAGAAGGGGATTGGATTACTAATCATAAATTTTATAAACTAAACCAAAAGTTGATTAATGAAGTCGAAGATCTTGAACACAAATCCCGTCGTCAAGACATTTTAATCGATGATGATCAGTTATTTGATTTCTATGATCAGCGTATTGATAAATCAATTGTTTCAGTTAAACATTTTGACAATTGGTGGAAGCAAAAGCAAAAAACTTCACCTGATTTTCTCAATTTTGAAAAACAGATGTTAATTAACCAATCAGCACAATTGATTGATTTAACTCAGTTCCCTGATTATTGGTATCAAGATCAATTCAAACTGCCTCTTAATTATGAGTTTGATTTAGGTAATAAACGTGACGGTGTCACTGTTAGAATTCCTATTGATATATTGAATCAAATCAAAAATAATGGATTTGACTGGCAAGTACCCGGTTTTAGAAAAGAATTGATAGTATCCCTTATTAAATCATTACCTAAGTCTTTACGGCGCAGTTTGGTTCCTGCACCTAATTATGCTGAAGCTTTCTTAAGTAGAGTAACATCGATCAAACATCCGTTACTTGAAACATTAGAGCATGAATTTCGAAAAATGACGGGGGTTCAAATTACTCATGAGGATTGGCAGTGGGATCAAGTTCCAAATTATTTAAGAATTACCTTTAGCATTATAGATAATCAAGGTAATGAAATGGCTCATGGCAAAGATCTTAATCTTTTAAAAGAGCAATTAAAAACTAAAATACAATCAGCATTATCCTCATTGACTACTAAAAAATCAGCAAATCCAATTGAATTAAATAACCTAACCGATTGGACATTTGGTACGCTACCGGCTATTTATGAAGAAAAACAAAAAAATTACACAGTCAAAGCATATCCAGCCATTGTAGATGATCATAAATCAGTCAGTATTAAGTTAGTCGATAATCAAATCGAGCAACAGCGATTAACTAAACTTGGTTTAAGACGTCTTCTCATGATAAATATTCCTTCACCAATCAAATATTTACATGAAAAATTACCGAATAAATCTAAATTAGGTCTCTATTTTAACTCATTTGGTACTGTACTCGATCTTATTGATGATTGTATAGCCTGTGGAATTGACTATTTGATTGAAAGGAATAATAAACCTATTCAAACTGCTGAGCAGTATCAACAATTACTTGAGTATACAAAAGCGAATATTAACCAAGTTGTGGTTGATATAGCCAAACAAGTAGAAGCCATCTTAACACTTCATTTTAATATTAATAAAAGGTTGAAAGGGCGTGTCGATTTATCTTTAGCTTTTGCCTTATCTGATATTAAAAATCAGCTTAATCATTTAGTTTATAAGGGGTTTGTTGCACAATCAGGTTACCACAGATTAAATGATATCTATCGATATTTATCCGCAATTGAAAAGCGAATTGAAAAATTAATGCTTAATACGGCAAAAGATAGACAATCAATGAATATTATTGAAGAAATTCAGAATTATTATCATCACTTTTTAAGTTACCTTTCAAAAAATCAGAAATTAGATAATCGTGTTCTTGAAATACGCTGGATGATAGAAGAATTAAGAGTTAACTTATTTGCACAGCAGATAGGCACTCCTTACCCAATATCAGCTAAAAGAATTAAACAACAGATTGAGTTGATAAAATCAGAATTATAATAAATTAGCCTAATAGAGAAGGGCGCTAATGCGCCCAAATTAAAGATTAACGATATAAGTCAACAAACACGGTAATATTAGGGCCATTTGTATCTTGTGCAATTCTAGCAATATGATAATACTTGGCACCAGCTTCTATCGCTCTTTTACCTGCTTGATATGAAATTTCCTGATCTGTGACATAGTAGCCACGGAATTTTATTGTATTGAAAGGAACCATTTTAGCTGCTGTTCCATCATTTAATTCTTGAATTTTACGACCATCCGAAAGAGTGACAGTGTAACGATTCACACGCTGTGGTTCGCTTATGACTTCAGGTTTTTCTGAAGTAGAAGTATTAGTTTGTGCTGTTGTAATAGTCGTTGCAGTCGAATTAGTAGAAGAAGCTGTATCGATAACTTTGACTTTGTTATTAAATTTATCAGCATAAAACTTTTCATTAAATGCAGATGGTGAATAATACCCCGGTCTTTCAACTTGCATTGCGGCTTCGCCACCTTGGGCTAAAGCTAATTGTCCTGCTTCGGAATCATAAGGGATTGCATTTTCAGGTTGAAGTTTACGTTCTGGTGCATCTTTCTTAAATAAATAGGCAACAACCTGCAAATTACTTCCTAATTCTGAACGATTATCAATATAGTAAGCATAAGCACCTTTGTTTAAAGCTTCTTTTGCAATTGATTGATTAATATCATATTCACTTGGGAAATAACCACGAATACGAACAATATCATAAGGTTCTAGGCGAATAGCTTTAGATTTAGGGTATTCGTAGACTCCACCAAATTGGCGAAAGTTGTCAGTTTTCTCTTCGGCTTTAGGTGCATTAGCTTTGTACAATTTAGCATAAACAATACGCAAAGTATCATTAGAAGGGCTGATATTTGTCGTTGTAATATAGAAAGACGCAGCACCTTCTTTGTCTGCTGCTTTAGACATAGCCAACACATAATCGCTATCAGTATAAAATGCACCTCGAACAGAAATTTGTTTGAAAGACTGCAAGTTGCTTGCTTGTTCTTCAGTTAACTGCTGAGCCGCATAAGAATACATAGGAACAAATGTAACCATAGCAGCAATAAGTGTTTTCTTTAAACTCGTCATATTCTATAAACCTTACAATTTTTAAATCGTATATTAAATATTTGTTATTTTAACATAAAAAAATCAGTTACCTAAACTTATTAGCGCATTTAAATTTTTAATAAAAATATATCTGCCTTTAACGTATAAAATATCTTGTTCTTGTAGTTTCGACAAAATTCGGCTAACAGTTTCAATCGTTAAACCTAAATAATTTGCTATATCACTACGGCTCATAGATAACTTTATGTTTAGTGATGTGTGACCACGATTTTCATATCTTCTATAAAGAGAATATATAAAATAGGCTAGGCGTTCATCAGCCTTTTTCTGAGAATAACATAAAATTAATTTTTGATAGTTATAAATGTCATTACTTAATAACCTAAATATCATGCTTCTGACACAAGCATTTGATTCAACTAAAGACATTAGTTCTTCATAACGCAATTCACAAGCTAAAGTATTAGTAAGCGCTTTAATGTTGTTATTATATATTTTAGTTGATATAGAATCCAGTCCAACAATATCACCAGGTAGATAAAAGCCATTAATCTGTTCTTTATTGTCTGATGTTGTAACATAGGTTTTTACAGCACCAGAATGAATAATAAAAAACCGAGTAAAATCAGTGCTCTTGGATACTATGAGTTCATCTTTAGCATAAGTCTTTTTACGTTCCAAAACATTATTTAAAGTATTATTTAATAACATTGGTAGACATAAAGAGCCTATACTGCATAATTCGCAAGGAACTGAATAACTTTTTGATCGTATATTCTTATTGGTAGTTTGCATAATAAATTAATCATTAATCCAAGTTCAGTTCTAGCCAAGAGTAACATATTTTTATGATAAAACAACAATTGGCCAATTCATATAGTTTAAATTATTAATCAACAAAACGTTCATTTAGTTTAAATTAACAGAAGGCAAGCATTAAAATAAGCATAATAATGAAAAGTATTAATAGGTGTTAGCAATTATATACTAAAGATAATCGATTTTATATTATGATATTGACTATCACTCTAAAAGGTTAAATTACGGTTTGATCTGATAGTTAAAGAACTTTTAATCAATTTTGAATTGAAAGTAGGGTTTAGCAAAACGGAGATATAACTGAAAATCATTTTAAGTTCGTAATAATGATTGTATTTAACATAATATACATTATCCAAATCTTATCCAATTGATTAAAAACAATAAAATCTAAATTTTTTTTCATTCATATGGCTACTTAATGTTCATGAAGAATAGGGCGTTATATAAGATTTATAAGTAGAAAATTAAATCTAGTTCAATGATTTATAATTACGAATTTAAGTTAATTTTTTTAAAATTCACTTATTAATAATAATTATTAATTTATTATAGAATACCCAACTGGCTAAATACAATCCGTTAAATCATAAAAAATAAGCCTTTATGTTTACCATCAAAAAAGACAAGTACAATAAATATTATGATAACAGCCAAAATAATTCTAAATTTTCTTTTTTTAAAAAGTTTTTCAATCTTGTTATTTAGATAAGTTCTATCAACATAACTCATACATAATATCAAAATAACCAATAAAATAGCTATTGGAACAGCTAAAACCATATCATTATTAATTGTCATATTTTTGTTTAACTCATTATCTATATCTAACTATAAATGCAATTACCCGGAATCCTTTTTCTTAAAAATAATTGAAACGGTTATCGTAAAATCACTGTCAAAATTACCAAACCTTAAAACGATTTAATCAAAATCCTAATCCTAAATAATAATGTAACATTTATTATCTAGAACGCATAACAAAATTCATACAGATATGTTTTCACATTATTGGGGATTATCAAACTATGAACGATTAAATGAATTACATGATGAATTTTTGTATTTAGATAAAAAACTGGGGATTTTGAAACTATCAGCGAACAATTAATAAGGTGTAGCGTAGTAGAAACCACACGTTCAGCAAATACTAATGCAATGTATGCGATTCAATGGGCGCATGGACAAACATTTGATTTTAACAAATCACAGGTTCAAATACACAGAGCACGTTTGAGAAAAATCGGCATTGATATAGCACAGCGTTGCAATCTGGCAAAATTTAGCCCGATTTCTGTTCGAGAAATCCGACAGGTTACGGTATCTGATTGTCCAATTCCTGATTGGTACAAAATGCCACAGATATTTAAATTAGCGTCATAAATGGTTAGCTGAATGATGAAAATTCACGTACGTTTATCTTGGTGCGGATAATGTATATTATGTTAAATAATATTTATTGTTTAGGAATCAATAAATTCTGTTATTTTATCTGATGATAATACTATTTATTGCCTTACTGAGTTATAACCTATTCCTAATTAACATCAACATTCATACTTTAGCATTTAATATTTTTTGCCAAAATTTCTAAAGTTGAATGTTTATTTGTAACCAAAAATTATTTGAAACAAATGTATTGAAATTTGAATGAACCAAAACCAAAGCATTTTATTTAGATATGAAAATAATTTCGCTTCCTGACAATGGCATTTTGAAAACATGATTTTTAATTTTACCCCAAACTTGCATTTCACATGCTTTACAGTTAAATTTCAAAATGAGCTCTTCATTATTATTTTGTATTAATTTCATTGGTGTGACTTTTGTTTTGACACCTTGAATACCTTTAGCTTGTTTCGGACATAAATTGAACGCAAATCGCAAACAGTGTTTTGTTATCATCAAAGGAACATCATCTTTAATTTCATGAGCTTCATATGCGCTTTCTATTAATTGAACACCATGTTGTTTATAAAACTCACGGGCTTTATGATTATAGACATTAGCTAAATAAGTTAATTGATTATCGGGATAAATTGGTTTTGGGTTAGTTTCAGGCTTACGCTTATTGGTTTGGTAGCTTGCTAACCTTGCTGAAGTTAATTTTTCAATAATGTCTCGTCTTAATTGATTAAGTTGACTGCTGGGAATAAAATAAATTATCGATAAATCGATAATAAGCTCAGACAAATAATAAATAGTTTGCCCAAGTTTAGATAGATTATCTTGAATATTTTTTAACGCTTTATCAGTTTGATTCGCCAAATCAAATTGACCAATCAGATCTAATTCGACACAAATACCCTCCTCACTTTTGGCTTTCAACTGAATTCCATTATCGATATTAGACAACACAAACGAAACACCAATACGACGAACGCTTGAATCTTTGAGTAAGTTTTGTTGCCATAAATGATCTAAATTACGATTAACAATAAAAGGCAATTTGATGGTATTAAGCGATTTAGGAATTTCATTAGGATAAACCCGATATTGATTAGCACCTAATTTATCGACTTTATCTGCTCGAAATCCAAACACTTCTCGTTTAATGAGGACATTTAGACCATCACCATTAGTTAACATTTTTTCAGATTTAATATCAATATACTGAGCGGTTACATTAGTTATTTCACCAATTTGTAATCCAATAAATTTTGGCGACTCAAAAGCACCAATGTCAGGTTTTCGACCAGTAACAAAATAGTCTGTATTACCACGGTTAAATGTTCGTTTGGGATCTGGTGTAAAAAAGTATTCTGTTTTGCCACTAGAAGCAGCCGTTAAATTCGATGAATTTGAAAGGATGTTATCCAATTTTTGTCGATAATGTGCAGTAATATTTTTTACATAAGTTAAATCTTTATAACGCCCTTCTATCTTAAACGATCTTACACCAGCTTGGATTAGCGATTCTAAATTATCTGATTGATAATTGTCTTTCATCGATAACAAATGCTTTTCGTAAGCAACAACACGTCCTTGATCATCTTTTAAAGTAAAAGGCAATCGGCAAGCCTGTGAGCAATCTCCACGATTAGCACTACGCCCAGTTTGCGCATGTGAAATATAGCATTGCCCGGAAAAAGCGACACATAACGCACCATGAATAAAAAACTCTATTTTTGCATCTATTTGCTTAAAAATAGTCGTAATTTCATTTAAGTTTAATTCACGTGCTAATACAATTTGCGAAAAACCAACATCGGATAAAAACTTTGCCTTTTCTGGCGTTCGAATATCCATTTGCGTACTGGCATGTAAGTCGATTGGTGGAATATCTAAATTTAAAATACCCATATCTTGCACGATTAACGCATCAACGCCTGCATGATAGAATTGCCAAATTAATTGTCTTGCAGATTCTAATTCATTATCATGAAGAATCGTATTTAACGTAACAAAAACTTTAGCGTAATAACGATGTGCAAATTCAACTAATTTTGCAATATCACTAACCGAATTTCCTGCATTATGACGAGCGCCAAAACTAGGCCCGCCTATATATACAGCATCTGCACCATGTAAAATTGCCTGCATCGCAATTTCAATATTTTTTGCAGGACTTAGTAATTCTAATTGGTTTTTATTCTGATATTGATCCATCTGTGACATCGTTTATTCTCAAAAATACTTATAATTTTTAGTGTTCTATTTTATTGACAAGCGTTATAGTGAATTCACTTAGACTTGTCAATAATAACGGGTTAATACTTTTATTTAATAAAATATTATTTTGTGATCTCTATTTAAAATAATTTCGTGCTTTTAAAGCCGCTATACGTTTGTCTAATGGCGGATGAGACATAAATAGTTCTGAAATTTTAATTTTTTTCGCACCATTTATACAAAATGCCATTATTGATGAATCTTCTTTAGGTTCGTAACTTGTTTTTAGCTTTTCTAATGCAGCAATCATTTTATTTGCACCTACCAATTTTGCCGAACCAGCATCAGCATGAAATTCTCGGTATCGTGAAAACCACATAGTAATAATACTTGCCAGAATACCAAAAACGGTTTCAAAGACCATAACAATTAGATAATAAATCATTTGGGATGATCCTCGATTACGTTCATCCATAGCTTGAGTTGCCAATGAAGCTAATAGTCTGGATATAAAAATAATAAATGTATTAATCACCCCCTGTAATAAAGTCATTGTAACCATATCTCCATTAGCAATGTGACTCATTTCGTGAGCAATGACAGCTTCTGCTTCATCTTGTGACATCGTACTTAATAAACCAGAGCTAACGGCAACCAATGAACTATTTTTACTTGCTCCTGTAGCAAATGCATTCATATCATTAGCTTCATAAATAGCCACATCTGGCATTTTTAAACCAAGCTGTTCAGCTTGATGATGAACAATATTTAATAACCATTGTTCTTGAGCATTGGCCGCACGTTTAATCAGTTTTCCTTTAACCGATTTTAATGCTATTGTTTTAGAGAATAAAAGAGATATATATGAACCACCAAAGCCAAATATACCTGCAAAAATCAATAATCCTAAAGTACTGTGAGCATCTACCCCCAATATACTTAGGATAATACCAAAGACAAACATTACTGCTAAGTTAGTCAGTATAAATAGCCCTACTCGCATCATAAATCTACTCCATATTGTTTTTAGCTTTTAATAAAAAAGCCTAGAAAATTGCCTATTATATTAATTCAACAAAAATACTTCTTTCTATTAGATAGGATGGCTATATGTTGTTATATAGAATGATCAGTTAGTTAGTTTTATTTTTGAAAAGATTAAAGCATTGCAGATAGTTTGGAGGAGACCCTATCAGCCACATCCCACACACATATTTTTTACTTTGGCTGCTTCCTTCCGGACCTGACCTGATGAGCAAAGAAATGTTGCAAGAGGACCCATAGAGCCTCCATTGAGGAGGTCGTATTATGCTTGAATCAATTAATTAATACAAACATTTTTTTAATAAAAAAAATTGAACGACCTTTCTTTAATCAATCAAAAAAAGGTCGTTTAATTATCACACGAATACTTACCTAACTTTTAAAGCGTTAGGTTTTTTTCTACGCGATCTCTAAATTTAATTCCTGGTCTAAAGGTAACAACCCGACGAGCAGAGATATCTACACTTTCACCCGTTTTTGGATTTCGACCCGGTCGTGAATTTTTATCACGAATAGTGAAATTACCAAACCCAGATAATTTAACAGGTTCCCCTTTTTCTAAAGCCACTCGTATCTCTTCAAAAAAAAGTTCAACAAGGACTTTAGCTTCTTGACGATCAATATTAAATTTATCGGCAAGACGATCTGCAATATCAGCTTTAGTTAATGTCATAATTATTATTCTCTTAATAGGGCTTTGAAACGAATTTGTAAAGCAGTAACACACCTGCTTACAATGTTTGTTATATCTTCTTCTTCAAGTGTACGTGATTTGTCTTGTAAAATCAAACTGATAGCAAGGCTTTTTTCATCATCCTTAATGTTATCGCCTTGATAAACATCAAACAGATTAACTTTGATAAGTTGCTCACCACCAGCCTTTTTACACTCAGAAATAATATCTGCTGCTGGAATTGTATTTGAAACGACAATAGCAATATCTCGTTTATTTGACGGATATTTTGATACGTCCTGAGCCGACGGTACCTTTTTGTTATTAATTTTAGCTAAATTTATTTCAAAAACAAGCGTTTTACCATTTAAAGATAATTTTTTTTCAATTTCTGGATGCAAAACACCTAAATAACCAATAATTTCATCATTTACAAAAATAGCGGCACTTTGTCCAGGATGTAAAGCAGACAAATTAGATTTTTCATAGCGTACGTCTTGAGCACATCCTAGAATCGAAAATATTGACTCAATATCCCCTTTTAGATCATAAAAATCAACAGCTTTTTTAGGTAATGTCCAATGTTCTTCATATAAATTACCCGTAATTACACCCGATAACATTTGTTCCTGACGAACACCAAATTCACATTTATCGTCTGGAATAAAGCGTAAACCAGTTTCAAACAGTCTAATTCTTGATTGTTGTCGGTTTTGATTATATAACACTGCGCCTAATAATCCAGTCCATAATGATAAACGCATAACTGACATTTCACTTGAAATAGGATTAGGTAAGTGAATTTGGTTTAAATCAGGATGCAAAATTTGTTGTACTTTTGGATCAACAAAACTGTAAGTTACAGCTTCTTGATAACCTTTATCAACTAATAAATCTTTTATTCTAGCTAATGAAATTTGACCTTCTGGTTTTGGTTGCATGACAGACTCAATGTTTAAGTTGGCGTTTGGAATATTGTTATATCCATAAATACGCGCCACTTCCTCAACGAGATCTTCTTCTATCTGTATATCAAAACGCCAACTTGGTGCTTCAACTGACCAAATTTCATTTTTATAATTAACTTTACATCCAAGTCTTTCTAAAATAGCAGTGATTTTTTGTGTATCAATTGTATAACCAATTATGCTATCAATTTTATTACGGCGTAGTTGTATGTTAGCTGATTTTGGCAATTCAGTTGAACTGGTTTTGTCAACAATCGGTCCGACCTCACCGCCACAAATATCGAGGATAAGTTGTGTTGCTCTTTCCATCGCAATGCTTTGTAAAGCTGGATCAACTCCTCTTTCATATCGATGAGACGCTTCAGTATGCAGACCATATTCACGAGCTTTCCCGGTAATAGCTAATGGTGCAAAGAAGGCCGATTCAAGAAAAATATCTTTCGTCGATTGAGTCACACCAGATTTTTCTCCGCCCATAATACCGGCTAAGGCAAGTATTTTATCATGATCCGCAATAACTAAAGTTTGATCATTCAATTCAGTTTCATTGCCATTAAGTAAAACAACTTTTTCACTTTTTCGAGCATATCTCACAATAATGCCCTTTTCTATTTCGGCAAGATCAAATGCATGCATTGGATGACCAAGCTCTAACAAAACAAAATTTGTTATATCGACAACCGCATCAATAGACCGTATTCCACCACGACGTAATTTTTCTTTCATCCAAAGTGGGGTTAATGCGTTTACATTGATATTTTTGATAACACGCCCTAAATAACGAGGTGCAGCTTTAGGCTCATCAATTTGGATTGATAATGTATCTGAAATTGTTGCAGGCACGCTTTCAACTTGAAGTGATTTCATTGGAATATTGTTCACTGCTGAAATATCACGAGCGACACCAATGATTCCAAAACAATCAGCTCTATTTGGCGTTACACTGATGTCAATTGAAACATCGTTAAGATTCAGGTATTCACGAATATTTTGCCCTAAAGGAGCATCATCAGGTAATTCAATTATGCCATTATGATCGTCCGTTATTCCAAGTTCTGAATAAGAGCAGAGCATCCCTTCTGATGGTTCACCTCGCAATTTTGCGGCTTTAATTTTAAAATCACCGGGTAAAATTGCACCAACAGTTGCACAAGCAACAGTTAATCCTTGACGACAATTTGGAGCACCACAAACAATATCGAGTAATTCTGGTTTTCCAATATCTACTTTGGTAACTCTTAGCTTATCTGCATTTGGATGTTGCTTACATTCAACAACTTTCCCGACTACAACTCCCGAAAAGTTACCTGCCACTTCCTCAACATCATCAACTTCTAAGCCTGCCATGGTTAATTGATCGGCTAAGGTATCGCTACTTATTTCTGGATTGATCCATTCACGTAGCCAACTTTCACTAAATTTCATGTTTTGATCTCCAGAATTAATTAAATTGCTTTAAAAAACGTAAGTCATTCTCAAAGAAAGAACGTAAATCAGTGACACCGTAACGTAACATAGTTAATCTTTCGATTCCCATACCAAAGGCAAAACCACTATATACGTCTGGATCGATACCTACATTTCGTAATACATTAGGATGTACCATTCCGCACCCTAATACTTCTAACCATTTACCATTTTTAGCTTTAATATCAACTTCGGCAGAAGGTTCGGTAAACGGAAAATAAGCGGGTCTAAAACGAATTTCCATATCATCTTCAAAAAAGCAGTGAAGAAAATCATGTAATAGCCCTTTCAAATGGGTAAAACTAATATTTTTATCAACTAATAGCCCTTCCATTTGGTGGAACATTGGTGTATGAGTTTGATCGTAATCATTACGATAAGTTCTGCCCGGTGCAATGATTCGAATTGGTGGTTTTTGATTTTCCATGGTACGAATCTGTACGGTAGAAGTTTGAGTACGTAATAAACGTTTAGCATCAAACCAAAAAGTATCATGATCTGCTCTAGCAGGATGATGAGCAGGAATATTTAATGCATCAAAATTATGATAATCATCTTCAATTTCTGGACCTGTTTCAACAACAAACCCGAGTTCGCCAAAAAACTCAACTAAACGATGAATCGTTTTGGTGACAGGATGTAGGCCGCCGAGTTCAAGTGTTTTACCTGGTAAAGTGATATCAATTGTTTCATTGGCAAGCTTCGCATCAAGAGCTTGACGCTCTAAGAAACTTCGCTTTTGATTTAATAATTCGACAACTTCTTGTTTAGCATCATTAATTTTTTGACCTACAGCTGGTCGCTCTTCCGCAGGAACATCACGTAATGAAGCCATTTGTAACGTAAAATAGCCTTTTTTACCAAAATATTCCACTCGGATCTGTTCGATCATATTAATGTCATCAGCACTTTCAATAGCGGATTTGGCATTGCTTACCAGTTCAACTAATTGAGACATAAAATTCTCCTGCTTATTGTTCATTACATAAAAAAAGCCTCTTTCTGAGGCTTTTATAATTATCTTTCGTTTTTCATTTGCCTCACGAATGCATATCGTCATTAAAGCTAAAAAAGAAACGAAAAATAATTAATATCATCATTAATTCACTTTGTTAAAATAACTATTGCTATCCATAACGATAAAAGCCGAGATAACTCGGCTCTTATAAAGCAATTATAGTGCAGCTTTTGCCTTTTCGACTAATGCAGCAAATGCATTTTTGTCGAATACAGCAATATCAGCAAGAATCTTACGATCGATTTCAATTGATGCTTTCTTTAATCCATTGATGAAACGGCTATAAGAAAGACCACATTGACGAGCTGCTGCATTGATACGTACAATCCATAATTGACGGAATTGACGTTTACGTTGACGACGGTCACGATAAGCATATTGTCCAGCTTTGATTACCGCTTGAAAAGCAACACGATATACACGTGAACGAGCTCCGTAATACCCTTTTGCTTGTTTTAAAATTTTCTTGTGACGTGCACGAGCAATAACACCACGTTTAACACGAGCCATAAATAATATCCTCTAAATAATTAACCAACAAATTAAGCGTATGGAACACACGCTACAACTAAACCTAAATCACCTTTTGACACAGTTGTCAAACCACGTAAATGACGTTTACGTTTGGTTGATTTTTTAGTTAGGATATGACTTTTGTTAGCTTGCTTATGCTTGAAGCCACCAGAAGCTGTTTTTTTAAAGCGCTTTGCTGCGCCTTTTACTGTTTTAATTTTAGGCATTTTACTAATTCCTACTTCGCATTGTTAATGACAATGAAAAAATGGTGTAATTCTCAATAAAATTAAGAATTAGCTTGATGAACCATTATTTCTTCTTCGGCGCAAGCACCATGATCATTTGACGACCTTCAATCTTAGTTGGATAAGATTCAATGGTTGCCAAATCAGCTAAGTCTTCTTTAATGCGATCAAGCATTTCAGTCCCTAACTGCTGGTGAGCCATTTCACGTCCACGGAAACGTAGCGTGACTTTAGCTTTATCGCCATCTTCAAGAAAGCGTATCAGGCTGCGGAGTTTTACCTGATAGTCGCCTTCGTCTGTACCAGGTCGGAATTTAATTTCCTTAACCTGAACAACCTTTTGCTTCTTCTTCTGTTCTTTTGTTGCTTTACTTTTTTCATAGAGGAACTTGCCATAATCCATAATTCGACAAACAGGTGGTTCTGCATTAGGGCTTATTTCAACTAAATCTAAAGCAGCTTCTTCAGCTTGTTTTAAAGCTTCATCCAAGCTAACAATACCGAGCTGTTCACTATCGACGCCGGTTAATCTCACCTCGCGAGCAGTAATTTCATCATTGATTTTATGCGCACGTGTTGACTGAATTCGTTTACTGACTTTAATATCTCATTCCTCCAAATTAATTTATCTTTAATTCATCTGTTCTAATGAACGACTATGAATTTCGTTAAGCAACAATTCTATAACATGTTTCACTTCAAAGCTACCAAGATCTTTACCTTGACGAGTTCGAACTGATATTTTACCTGATTCCATCTCTTTGTCACCACAGACAAACATATAAGGAACACGTTTTAGAGTATGCTCGCGGATTTTAAACCCAATTTTCTCATTTCTCAAGTCTGCTTTTGCTCTAATTCCAACTTTTTGCAGTTTCTCGGTCAATTGTTTAGCATATTCAGCTTGATTATCGGTAATATTGATAACTGCAACTTGCAATGGTGCTAACCAAGTAGGGAAGAATCCCGCACAGTTTTCTGTCAAAATTCCCATAAAACGTTCCATTGATCCTAAAATTGCGCGGTGAATCATGACAGGAACATGACGCTCATTATCTTCACCCACGTAAGTTGCATCTAAACGCTCTGGTAACATAAAGTCAAGCTGAACTGTTCCGCATTGCCATGCACGACCTAAACAATCGTGTAAAGTAAATTCGATTTTTGGTCCGTAGAAAGCACCTTCACCCGGTAAATATTCAAATTCTATGCCATTTTCAGTTAAACACTCAGCCAAGTCTTTTTCTGCTAAATCCCATGTTTCATCTTTACCAATTCGTTTTTCCGGACGAGTTGATAATTTTACAGTTATGTCTGTAAAGCCAAAAGTACTATAAGTATCATAAACCATTTTGATACAGCTATTTACTTCACTACGAATTTGACTTTCTGTACAAAATATATGGGCATCATCTTGGGTAAAACCACGAACACGCATTAAACCATGTAAAGATCCAGAAGGTTCATTACGATGACAGCTACCAAATTCAGCCATACGTAATGGTAAATCACGATAAGATTTTAAACCTTGATTAAAAATTTGAACATGTCCCGGACAGTTCATTGGTTTAATACAGTATTCTCGATTTTCAGAAGAGGTAACAAACATTAATTCTTTATAGTTACCCCAATGCCCTGTCTTTTCCCATAAAACACGATCCATCATAAAAGGTCCTTTCACTTCTTGATAATCGTATTCTTTTAATTTGGTACGAACAAATACTTCAAGCTCACGGAAAATAATCCAACCGTCATTATGCCAAAACACCATTCCTGGCGCTTCTTCTTGCATATGGTAAAGATCAAGCTGCTTACCGATTTTACGATGATCCCGTTTAGCCGCTTCTTCTAAAAATTGCAGATAACTATCTAATTGTTTTTTATCTGCCCAAGCTGTGCCATAAATGCGTTGTAACATTTTATTATCACTGTTACCACGCCAATAAGCGCCAGCAACTTTTTGTAATTTAAAATGGTGGCAAAAACGCATATTAGGAACATGAGGACCGCGGCACATGTCAATATACTCTTCATGATGATAAAGTGCTGGAGTAGAATCTTTAGGAATATTTTCATCTAAGATTGCAATTTTATAAGGTTCACGTCGTTCCCAAAAAACCTCTCTTGCTCGTTCCCAGCTCACCACTTCTTTTTTTACTTCATAATCTTTTTTGGCCAATTCATGCATACGTTTTTCTAATGCATCAAGATCTTCCTGAGTTAAAGAGTGATCTAGATCGACGTCATAATAGAAGCCATTATCAATTGTTGGCCCAATTGCCATTTGCGTATTTGGCCATAGCTGTTTTATTGCATGACCTAACAAGTGAGCGCATGAGTGACGAATTATTTCAAGTCCATCTTCATCTTTTGATGTGATAATCGCTAGAGTTGAATCATGCTCGATCAAATCACAAGCGTCTTTACGTTCACCATTAACTCGCCCAGCAATACACGCTTTGGCAAGGCCTGCTCCGATACTTTGAGCAACTTCTAAAACACTAACAGGCTTATCAAATTGACGTTGACTTCCGTCAGGAAGAGTAATAATTGGCATATAAAATCCTTATAACAGTGGTGCGCCACACGAAAGCGCACATGCGTACATAAAAAATTGACCGTGTATAATACCATTTATGTGCTATTTTTCAAATAAACATATGCTTTATCTTGTCACTGTTTTATCAACTCATTATGAGAACAATAAAATTGATTAACTCAATTAAAAATAAGTTACTTTGTAGAGTGATTAAAGTTTATAATTTTCTGCCTGTAAATGAAAAATTTGATTATGAAAAATGATGAAAATATGGATTGATGCTGATGCCTGCCCTAACCCTATTAAAGAAATCCTATATCGGGTAGCGAATCGTAAATCAATAATTATAACTTTAGTTGCAAACCAATGGTTAACTATTCCCACGTCTCCGTTTATAAAAAGATTACAGGTAGTAAATGGCTTTGATGAAGCTGATAATAAAATAGTTGAATTAGTTGAAAAAAATGATTTAGTAATCACGTCTGATATTCCATTAGCCTCTGATGTGCTTCATAAAGGGGCTTTTGTGCTAACACCACGAGGTGAACCTTTCACATTAGAAACCATAAAAGAGCGACTTGTGATGCGAGACTTTATGGAAACTATGCGGGCTAGTGGTATACAATCTAAAGGTCCTTCTGCATTTTCAAACAAGGATAGAGAAAAATTTGCCAATCAACTTGATAAATTAGTTTGTGAATTATCAAAAGAAGGGTAATCATTTTTTATAGTAAATAATTCTTAAATTTTCAGAAACAGCTCTCTACTTTTGAATGGTTTTGAACCAACATAAGGCTTTAATGCCATTCGAGTAAACCGTTTAGCCGCTTTTAATGTATCCTCATCACAAAATTGACGATAACCTAATGCCAATACTTCTTTACCCGTAAAGCTGGTACTATTTTCAAGTAAACTACTGATAAAGCCCTTTTCTGACTGATATTGATAATACATCGATTCGATAATTTCATCCCCCGTTGCACTACAATGAAAAAAATCAATGTGATAGCCTAAACTTTCTAATAATGCTAATTCAAATGAACGTAACACATTTTCAGCCGGAACTAGCTGCGCTAATTGTTGCAAGCTTTTAAGATAGTGTTCAAAAAGTGTAGGTACGCCAACTTCGGGGACTAAAACTCGATGCAATAACTCATTCAAATAAAAAGCACTGTATAACGATACAGAAAAAAGCGGCAACGTTAGCGCTATACCTTCAACTTGTCGTAAAGTTTTTATTTCACCCATACCAGAATATTGAACAATAATGGGGGTAAAAGGTTGTAAAATGCCCTTCAATGAAGATTTTTTACGTCTTGCCCCTTTGGCTAACACCGTTATTTTTCCTGCATTTTCAACAAATAAATCGACTAATAGACTTGTTTCACTATAAGTACGAGTATGTAAGACAAATGCCCTTTGCCAATTTTCCATTTAAAATGCCTTTTATCATATAACTATAATTTTGATTAAAAAGAGTGCTTGATTAAAAAATGAATAATTTTTTTAAATTTTCAACTGAAATTAAACTAAATTTCCGATATAATCAATAGCTAACTAATGAGATGATTATAGGATAACTAATAGAAAACCATGGAACTTTTTTCAACAATATTACTTATAGTGCTAATTGTATCACTTTCAGGTGTGGTAATAAAATTACTACCATTCCAAATTCCGTTACCACTTATGCAAATACTACTGGGTTGTGTTTTAGCAGCTTTTGGTATTTATGTAAAATTTGACCCTGAACTATTTCTGGTATTGTTTATACCTCCATTGCTTTTTGCAGATGGACGAAAAACATCAGTCAAAGACTTTGTACATAATGCCAGAGAAATTGTTGGATTAGCACTCGTTCTTGTCGTTATTTCTATAATTGCATTAGGTTACCTTCTAAATTGGATGTTACCAAAAGTTGAATTAGCTGCCGCACTCGCATTAGCTGCAGTACTATCACCTACCGATGCCGTTGCACTAGGTGGAATAGTCGGTAAAGGGCGTATAGAAAAAGAAAAAATGGAGATTATTGAAGGCGAAGCTTTAATGAATGATGCATCTGGTCTGGTATCATTGAAATTTGCTATTGCAATTGCAACGGGCTTGCTTGAATTTAATTTATTACAAATTAGTCTTTCTTTCTTTGTTGTCGCTCTTGGTGGCTTAGCTGTTGGTGTTTTATTTACTTGGTTATATGCACGTATTTTACGTTTAATTAATAAATTAACCCACAATGATCCCGCCATCCAAATTGTTTTACTATTCTTACTTCCTTTTGCTGCCTATATCCTTGCTGAAGAATGTCACTGTTCAGGGATTTTAGCCGCTGTGAGTGCTGGTATGACCGTTAACCATTCTGGTATGATGCGCAACGCCCCTTTGACCGCTCGTTTACAATCAGATAGTACATGGTCGATGTTAACATTCGTATTCAATGGATTTGTCTTTATTTTATTAGGTATTCAATTACCAAGTATTTTAAATAATACTTTTGCTGAAAACCAAACAGACTCCTCTATTGAAGTATGGCAATTATGCTTTATTGTCGTGTTTGTATTTATCGTATTAATGGGAACACGATTTGCTTGGTTATGGGCTATGAAACATATGCCTACTTTACCATTTGGAACCAAACGTCCACTTGCATTCCGTTCTTATACTACACGCGATCTTTGGATTTCCACTTTTGCTGGTGTTCGCGGAGCTATTACCCTAGCGGGTGTATTATCTATTCCAATGACAATTGGTGGTCGTTATCAACTTGTTTTTATCGCAGCTGGCATTATTTTAATTTCATTAATTACCGCGGTTATCGTCTTACCTATTTTATTACGAGGTAGTGTTATTTTAGATAACTCTCAACAAGATAATGAAATTTTGACAGTTAAGGGGCAAATGGCGGAAGAAGCTATTGTAAGTCTTGAAAAAATGCAAAACAATTTACTTCAAGAAACGTCTGAAGCGGGCTTAGATCAAGAAATAATACATGAAGTTGGTTCACGTGTTATCGGTTCTTTAAGACGTCGAACAGGATTAAAAGATTTAGAACAAAAAGCAATGGAAGCTGAAAATCTTGAAAGACGTATGCGTCTTGTGGCAATCGGTGCAGAGCGCACAGCTTTACTACAAATGAAAGTTCGTAATGAAGTGAGTGAAGAAACATTTGAACATTTAAATACTGACCTCGATATTTATGAAAAAATGATATCTGGAGATTCATAAATGATAGCAAACAAACATCAGTTTTTAGGCCATATTCATTCACAGTTTGTTGACAAAGCCCCTCATGTTTTGGGGCTAACTTTACGTTGTATTCCGTTTAATTTGAAAAAACAGGCAATTGAACAACTATTACAACTACAATTTAAACATTCTTTAGAAGATGGTGATCTCGATTTTTTAGAAAATCGTTGGTTAAAAATTGAAGTTACCGATCTTCAACTTACTTGGTTTGTTAGCTTAATTGATAATAAACTCGTAGTGAGTCGAGAGGAAATTGCTGATGTAAGTTTTATTGGTAATGCAAACGATTTGATTATGATAGCAACTCGGCGCCAAGATCCTGACACCCTATTCTTTCAACGGCGACTAATCGTCGAAGGTGATACAGAATTAGGACTGTATGTAAAAAATCTAATGGATTCCATTGAACTTGATTCAATGCCTAAACTTTTAAGGCTGACCCTTGAAAAAATGGCCAATATTATAGAGTCTGCGCCGAAAAATACATTTTAAACTGATAACAGCTATGGGGGATAATATTTCCCCTTTTTTATTGATTATATCATCCCCCTATCTTACTTTTTCTTACCTATACTATTAAAAAAACAGGTATGAATTGAATTCTCTAGAAAAGATTGTTTAAATAGCCTATTTATCTGTTACTTAAAATAATATTATCATCATATTGTGATTAAAATCACAATGTGGCAAAAACTTGATTTTCCTATCTGGTTCATTGTGGCTTAATGAATAATCCTTATTTTTATGCTGCGTATAGAAAATGGAGATAAATTATGCTCAAAAGAAAGACTAAATTCTTCATATTTGTTTTATTAACAATACCTTTTTTTGGTCATTGTTTAGGTTTTCATAACAAAAAAGAGTCGGATTATGTGATTGAACATTTCAAATTTAATAACGGAAAAACTGAAAGTATAAAAATACATTACACTACTCTTGGCAATCCTGACAACAAACCCGTTTTAATATTGCATGGTACAACTGGAAGTGGTAGCGCAATGTTAAATAATAGCTTTGGTCATGCATTGTTTGATAAAGGAATGCCATTAGATGCCGAAAAATATTTTATTATCCTCCCCGACGCAATAGGCACGGGTAAATCGTCTAAACCTTCTGACGGTTTAAAAGGCGATTTTCCGCATTATGATTATACCGATATGGTTAATGCTCAATATCAACTATTAAAAAATAAGTTAAATATTGAGCATGTAGAATTAATCATCGGTAACTCGATGGGAGGAATGAATACATGGAAATGGGTAACGATGTATCCTGATTATATGACAGCCGCTATTCCTTTGGCTGCTACCCCTGCGCCAATGTCCAGCCGTAACTGGATTATCCGTAAAATGGTTATCAATGCTATCAAAGATGATCCCGACTGGAACAAAGGTTTTTATACCAAACAACCCGAACAGTTTCAATTAGTCTATAATTACTACAATATCGCAACTAATGGCGGTGACATTGCATGGCAAAAGCAAGCTTATAATACGGAAGAAACAGAAAAAATATTAAAAGATAAATTAAACGAACGTGTTACGATGGATACTAACGATTTTTTATATCAATGGGATGCGGCAAGAAATTATGATCCAACCAAAGATTTAAATAAAATCAAAGCACGAATTTTAGCTATCAACTCTGAGGATGATGAAAGAAATCCAGCTTCGACCGATTTAATGGAAAAAGCCATGCAGAAGATTCCCAATGCAAAGTACTACTTGATTCCAGCTTCTGAAAAAACTACCGGACATGGCACAACAATGCAAGCTGACTTATGGAAGACCCAATTGATTCTTTTTTTTAGAAGAAAATAATTTAAATTAATAGATGATATTATTTACTTATGAAGTGAATAAATACGTTTAGCTATTCACTTCTTACTTATCAAAAACACCCTATCAACTATCGTAATAATATAACCATATTTTAAGCTAATAATCCTTTTAATATTAATCCGAAGATATTAAACAAATAAAGTCATTTGTTTTAACAAGAATTACTTACTTATAATGGCAAAATAAATAGGTTTAAATAATTTAAATTAAGTAAAATATTGTATAATTTAGGTAAGTGACAGATCAAAAATCATCAAGAGTAAAACGATAAAATGAAAAATAACGCCAAACAACCTACTTTTTACTTTCACGATTATGAAACATTTGGTATTAATCCAGCTCTTGATAGACCCGCTCAATTTGCGGGTGTTCGAACTGATGTTGAGCTTAATATTATTGAAGAGCCTTTAGTTATATATTGTAAGCTAGCACCAGACTATCTACCTAATCCTGAAGCGGTTCTCATTACGGGTATTACTCCACAACAAGCAAATCAAAAAGGAGTGAATGAAGCTCAATTTACCAAATTAATTCATCAAGCATTTAGTGAACCCAATACTTGCATTTTAGGCTATAATAACATTCGTTTCGATGATGAAGTGACCCGCAATATCCTTTACCGTAATTTTTACGACCCATACGCCTACTGTTGGCAAAATGGTAATTCAAGATGGGATCTTCTTGATGTAGTAAGAGCGTGTTATGCCTTACGACCTGAAGGTATTCATTGGCCAACCAACGATTCGGGTTATCCCAGTTTTCGGTTAGAACATTTAACCAAAGCAAATAATATTACGCATGAACATGCTCATGACGCAATGTCAGATGTGTATGCCACTATCGCCATTGCAAAATTAATTAAAGAAAAACAACCTAAATTATTTAACTACTTTTTTACATTGCGCAATAAAAATAAAGTTGCCGAACTTATTGATATAATCAATATGACCCCTCTGGTACATGTTTCGGGTATGCTGGGTAGTTATCGAGGAAATATGTCATTAGTATGCCCTATCGCTTGGCATCCACAACAAAATAATGCCGTCATTGTTTGTGATCTCACTGGCGATATTGATTCAATTATTGATTTACCAGTGAATATAATACGCGAAAAACTCTATACTAAAACTGAAGATCTTGAACTTGATGAGTCTCGCATTCCATTAAAACTCGTCCATATTAACAAATGCCCTATCCTTGCACCGATAAAAACTTTACTGCCTGAAAATGCTAAACGATTTTCAATTAATATTGAAGAATGCTTAAACAAACAACAAAAGCTATTACAAAATCAAATTTTGTTGCAAGATAAAATGCGAGAATTATTTAGCTTAAGTCATGATTATCCGGCTAATACGGATGTAGATGCACAAATATATAATGGATTTTTGAGTAATCAGGATAAACTATATTGTGAAACAGTACAAACAACGCCAGTACAGTTATTAGATAGTTTATCTCTTAAATTTGAAGACCCTCGCTTAAGTACACTTTTTTTTCGATACAAAGCTCGAAACTTTCCTCAAACCCTAACTCATCACGAACAGATGATTTGGCAAGATTATTGTCGTGATAAACTAAATATGCCTAAGATTCAAGATTACATTTTAACTTTAGAATTACTTGCTGAAACTTATGTTCAACAACCCGAAAAATTAGCTTTGATAAAACAGCTTTATCATTACTGCCATTATTTAGTTGGATAATTAAAATTGAGGGGCGTATTATAGACGCCAAATAAAGCAGTCTGTTATTAACAATCAAACAAGTTATTAAATTTTAGACTATGAAACATTTTTTAGCTAAACACGCCACAATCAAACATCGATTATATTCTTTATACTATTCGTTATTTAGTTATGGTCGCGGATTATTAATTTTAACGTTAAGTCTTTGGGTGGGTAATTTCATCTCTCAGCTCTTACCCATCATGATTCCTGGTAGTATTATCGGTCTTTTAACCCTATTCTTTTTATTAGCTTTTCAAATTATCCCTACTCGTTGGATAAAAAATAGCTGCAATTTATTTATGCGTTATATGACATTACTATTTATTCCTGCTGCAATGGGGATAATGGATAATTACACATTGCTATTAAATAATTGGTTACCCATCATTTTTGGAAGTATTGGTAGTTCACTGTTGGTATTACTATTAACAGCTTGGTTGACAGAAAAACTTCATAAAAAAACAGCCAAAAATTTCGATTTATCAGATAATAATGAGGAAAAACCACTATGATCTGGATGTTACCTTTAACTGTTTGTGTATTTCTGATTATTCGAAAAATTGCTTTCAAAATTAAAACACCATTATTTAATCCGTTAGTGATTTCGGTGATAGTGCTTATTCCAATTATGATAATAAGTCAAACCAGTTATTCAGAATATGTTAGTAATGTCGATATTATAAATAAATTATTACCTTATTCTGTTGTCGCTTTAGCCTTTCCGCTCTACGAACTCATTCCACAAATTAAAGCCCGTTGGAAGTCAATTATCATTATCACCTTTAGCGCATCAATTGCTTCAATGATAACTGGCGTCAGTATTGTATTTTGGTTAGGTGGAAATACCGAAATAGCTGCGTCGGTTTTACCAAAGTCAGTCACTACGGCTATTGCTGTGACGATTGCCAACAACGAAGGCGGTGTTCCGTCAATCGCAGCCCTTTGTGTTATATTGGTTGGCACATTAGGGGGAATTTTTGGTCATCAAATATTGAATATAGCAAAAATAAAATCCGCTTCTGCTAGAGGATTATCAATAGGTGCAGTCTCACACGCAGTTGGTACTGCTCGATGTATAGAAGTTGATTATAATGAAGGCGCATATAGTTCTTTATCATTAGTATTATGTGGTATAATGACGTCTTTAATAGCTCCATTTTTATTTCCAATTTTAGTCTTTATTTTTAACTGGTTCTAACATGAAATTAAAAAAAATAATTAAAAGTTTATTTAGTCTTTGCTTCTTACTCATATGTGTAATTGCTGGCTTGGATTATTGGATAAGCTATGAAACCGCACCTTATATATACCACGATGTAAATAAACTGCCCTATCAAAACGTAGGTGTAGTACTTGGTACCTCCAAATATGTTCGAGGTGGTGGTAAAAATGTTTTTTATCAAAATCGAATTAATGGCGCAATATCCCTTTATAATCAGCATAAAGTCGATTATCTATTACTCAGTGGTGATGGTGAAGATTCTTTTCAAAGCTACAATGAACCCGTCACGATGAAAAAAGATTTAATTAAAGCGGGAATCCCTAGCGATGCAATCGTATTAGATTATGCCGGATTTAGAACATTGGATTCAGTTGTCAGAGCCAACAAAGTTTTTGACGCTAAAAGTTTTACAATTATTACGCAAGAATTTCATTGTGAACGAGCAATATTTATTGCATTAGCCCAGAACATTCAAGCACAATGTTTTGCTGTTCCTGCACCAGATAGTATGAAATTAGTCAGAATTCGTGAAACATTAGCTCGTGTTAGTGCCTTCATCGATCTCTATATTTTGAATAAAGAACCTAAATATTTGGGTCCTGTAATTCCTATCATATCTGAAAAATAATTAATTTTTAAATTTGAACATCATTAAATTTTCAAATTTTATCATAAAGATAAATACTAGATTCATTTAGAATACTATTTGTCTCATATTTTAGATTGCATTTTTATGCAAAAAAAAGTAATATTTAGTCAATTTTTTTAATTTAGCCAACATTTATAATGAATATTGAATTAAGCCATATTAACTGTTTTTATGGTACTCATCATGCATTGAAAGATGTTTCACTTAGTTATCCTCTAGGTGAAACCATTGTATTATTAGGTCAAAGTGGAGCAGGAAAAAGCTCTTTACTAAAAGTATTTAATTTACTTGAAATACCAACATCAGGTGAAATGACAATAGCTAATTCCCATTTTGATTTTTCCAAAAAAATCAGTGATACCACTATCAGACAATTACGTAAAAATGTGGGTATGGTTTTCCAAAACTATAATTTATGGCCCCATTTAACGGTACTTGAAAACTTGATTGAAGCACCTTGCCAAGTACTAAATTTATCTAAAAAAGAAGCGACTGATAAAGCAATGTTGATATTACAACGTTTGCAAATTGACGAAATGGCAAATCGCTATCCTCTGCACCTTTCGGGTGGTCAACAGCAACGAGTAGCAATTGCCAGAGCATTGATGATGGAGCCACAAATTTTGTTGTTTGATGAACCTACAGCAGCATTAGATCCGGCTATTACATCGCAAGTTGCTGAAATTATTAACGAACTTTCGCAAACAGGAATAACGCAGATTATTGTAACTCATGAAGTCGATTTTGCTCGTAAAGTCGCTTCACAAGTGATTTATATGGAACACGGTAAAATTATTGAGCGAGGACAATTAGAATGTTTTGCTCATCCTAAAACCGAAGAATTTAAAGCTTATTTATCACATTAATGATTATAAAATTGGGTGGAGATATGAAAAAAACTTTATTTGCTATTTTGCTTGCCAGCGTTGCATTGACGTCTCAAGCATCTGAAAATTTAACTATCGGTACAGAAGCCACTTATGCACCATTCGAATTCACCAATGACAAAAACGAAATTGTCGGGTTTGATATCGATGTGATCAACAAAATCTGTGAAGAAATTAACGCTTCTTGTAAAATTGTTAATCAATCTTTTGATGGATTAATTCCTAGTTTAAAAACGCGTCGAATTGATGCAGCAATTGCAGGGATAGACATCACGCCTGAACGTCAAAAACAAGTTGATTTTACAAAGATTTATTACGATGATAGCTCAATTCAATTTATTACATTGAAAGACACATTAACAGATTTGGAACAACTAAAAGGTAAACGAATTGGTATTCAAAAAGGGACAACCTATTTGAAATATTTAAATGAAAAATATCCTGACGTTAAACCTGTTAGTTATGATAGCTATCAATATGCGTTTTTAGATTTAAAAGCTAAACGAATCGATGCGATTGTAGCCAGTTCTTTTGTCGCGGGTGATTGGTTAAGCAAAGAAACGGATATTGTTGCTTTAGGTGACAAAATTACCGATCATGATTTTTTTGGAGAAGGCTTAGGTATTGCCTTACGTAAAGGCAATGATCAGTTAAGAGAACAGTTTAATCAAGCACTTGATAAATTAAAATCAAATGGTGAACTTGACGCCATCTATAAAAAATGGTTTAACAAATAGCTAATAAACTATCAAATTTGATATTATTGTGATCTCGCCGCTTAAAATGCGGCGAATTTATTTTTTAATTTAAATACGGTTTTTTTATGTCAGACTTTTTAGCATATGCAATGAACTGGATAATGTCCTCAATGGACGGTTTTATCGTGCCTTTAACAAAAGCAACATCCATCACATTGTCATTAGCTTTTGTATCAATGATTGTTGGTATAGTTTTTGCTTTTATTTTCACAATCCTAGAATCCGTTCCATTTAAACCTGTTGCATGGCTAATGTCTTTAATTAGCCTTACAATTCGAGCACTACCTGAATTATTAATTGTCGTTGCAATCTATAATGGTTTACCATTTCTTTTAATGGCACTAGATGATGGATTTGATATATCCTTGATATTTACCTCAGTTCATATCCAAATGCATATTGCCAATACTCAGCCCGATCCGTTTTTATGTGGTGTCATTGCATTATCGCTACTTTATGCAGTTTATGCATCCCAAACGCTCAGAGGTGCATTTAAAGCAATACCAAGCGGACAAAAACAGGCCGCTCAAGTGCTTGGTTTAAGTAAATTTAGAACGTTCTTTCGTATTATCATGCCACAAATGTGGCGCCATGCTATACCAGGATTAAGTAATCAATGGTTGATATTATTAAAAGATACCGCACTAGTCTCAGCCATTGCAATCAATGATCTAATGATGCAAACCAAAACGATTATTGCACGAACCAATCAACCATTTCTATGGTATGCGATCGCTATGGTAATCTATTTGATTATTTCAATCTTAAGTCAAAAAGTGATTGAACGAATCGAAAAACGTGCAACTTATTTTGAACAACCCTCTTCTGCCAAAAGTTTGTAAGGTTAAATTATGTCTGATAATTTTGTTTATTATCTTAAAATCATCCTACAAGGTCTTCCTGACACGTTAAGTCTGGGAATTTTAGGTATCTTAACTGCGGGGCTTTTGGCTATCGTTTTTTCATGCTTATTATCACTTAATCATTTTGTATTAACAAAGGTAATACGTACTTATATTATTATCTTTACGGGGTCTCCCCTATTAGTTCAGTTATTTTTAATTTATTATGGACCTTCACAGTTTGCTGACTTTTTAAGTCAATTTCCGACATTTTATGATCTCATATCTTCGCCTTGGTTTTGTGCTTATTTAGCTTTAACGCTAAATAGTGCGGCGTATACCACACAAATTTTTTATGGTGCTTTAAAATCTGTTCCACATGGACAATGGCAAGCTTGTGAGGCTCTTGGTATGAATAAACGACAAACCTTAAAAATTGTCATGCCTTATGCTTTAAAACGAGCCTTGTCCACCTATTCCAATGAAGTCGTTTTTGTTGTTAAAGGCACAGCCCTAGCCTCGATGATTCCGGTAATGGATATAATGGGGTATAGCAATCAACTTAATGGTGATTATTACGATTTTTCAATATTTATTGTTGCAGGATTCGTTTACCTCTTGATAAATGGATTATTAAGCACCATTATGAGGATAATAGAGAAAAAAGCCCTCACATTTGAAAACTAATATGAGCCAATTTGATTCAACATCTTTTTTAAAAACAGTTCCACATAAACCGGGCATTTATCAGATGTTTAATGATAAAGAGACGATTATTTATGTGGGTAAAGCTAAAGATCTGAATAACCGACTAAAAAGCTATTTTAATAGTAGTAAAAAAACACTAAAAACGGATATGTTAGTTAGCCATATCCATCGTATTGAATTTACGATTACAAATACCGAAACCGAAGCCCTACTATTAGAACAGACTTACATTAAAAAACATCAACCACGTTATAATGTTCTTTTAAAAGATGATAAAAGCTATCCTTTTATTAAATTAAGTAAAGAAAGACATCCACAATTATCACTTTATCGTGGGGCGATTAATCGCAAAAAAGATGAGTTTTTTGGTCCTTATCCTAGTGGATATGCAGTTAAACAGATTTTAGCGCTATTACAAAAAACGTTTCCGATTAGACAGTGCTTGAACACCACCTATCGGAACAGAACTCGCCCCTGCCTGCAATATCAGATTAAACGCTGTTTAGGACCTTGTGTGCCGGGATTAGTGAGTGATGAAGATTATAACGAACAAGTTAATTATGTGAGATTATTTTTATCAGGACAATCCGATCAGATCTTACAAAAAATCACTGAAGATATGCTAAAAGCAAGTAATGAACTCAATTTTGAAAAAGCAGCAGCATTACGTGATCAGTTACAAGCCATTAAACATATCAACGAAAAACAAGCCATTTACAACAATAATGATAATTTAGATGTTATTGGCTTCCACTACGAGTTTGGTATAGCCTGTATTTATGTCTTATTTATCCGAAATGGACAAACCTTTGGGCATCGTTCTTATTTTCCTAAAGTACCATCAAATACTGAATTGGAAGAAGTAATAGAAACCTTTTTAGGGCAATTTTATTTGCAAGGCAACCAAAATCGTAATATTCCGAAAAAGATCCTACTCAATTTTTCGTTGTCGGATAAACAACCCATGGAAGAGACACTGTCACTTATTGCTGAGCATCAAGTCAAATTGGTTGATGAGCCCAAAGGCGATAATTTAAAGTTACTCAATATTGCAACCGTTAATGCGCAAACTGAAGTGAAGAACAAATTATTAACCAATTCGTCAAATAAACAACGTTACGATGCACTTAAAACCTTTTTGGGCATTGATAAAATCAATCGTATGGAATGTTTTGATATCAGTCATTTCATGGGGAAAAACACAATAGCCTCTTGCGTTGTCTTTGATGATAAAGGTCCGGTAAAATCTGAATTTCGCCGCTACAATATTACGGGTATTACACCGGGTGATGATTATGCAGCAATGGAACAGGTATTAACAAGACGTTACAATAAAAAAGATCTACCCGATGAAAAAATACCTGATGTTATTTTTATTGATGGTGGTAAAGGACAGTTAAACCAAGCCTTACAAGTATTTGAAGGACTCAATGTTAATTGGGATAAACATCACCCTATTCTTGTGGGGGTGGCAAAAGGTGCTGAGCGAAAAGAAGGGCTTGAAACATTATTTTTTGAAGCGCATGGAACCGGAAATTATCTTGATGACCATTCGCCTGCTTTATTGCTTATTCAACAAATTCGTAATGCATCACACGATCATGCCATTGTGGGGCAACGAAAAAAAGGTGTAAAACAGCTTACAGATAGTGCTTTAGAACATATTGAAGGAATCGGTTCAAAAAGACGGCAAGCATTACTTAAACACTTTGGTGGTTTAAGAGAATTAAAGAATGCCAGTATTGATGAAATAGCACAAGTGCAAGGAATCTCTAAATCGCTAGCCGAAAAAATTTATTTAAATTTACAACAATAACACATTGAAAAATTATAATATTTCAGGCAACATAAGCATTAAGAAACCCCGTTTTTTAATTTTTGTTAATCTATTGATTAATTAAACAAAAAAGAGCTTATGTCACATGAAAATTAATCTTCCTACTATATTAACGTTATTTCGAGTTATTTTAATTCCTTTTTTTGTGCTGGCTTTTTATTTATTTCCAACTGAATGGTCTGGTTTTTTTTCAGCATTAATTTTTCTTATTGCTGCAATAACCGATGTGTTTGATGGTTATTTAGCTAGGCGTTTAGGACAAACAACCAAGTTTGGCGCGTTTTTAGATCCAGTTGCAGATAAAATTATTGTCACAATAGCCTTAATTCTGATCACTCAATATTATCAAGCATGGTGGATTTCCATTGCGGCTATAATTATCATTTCACGTGAAATCATCATCTCTGCTTTGCGTGAATGGATGGCTGAGGTTGGAAAACGGAGTAATGTTGCGGTTTCATCTATAGGCAAGTATAAAACTATCGCCCAAATGACAGCCCTAACATGGCTCCTTTGGCGCCCTTGCGATATTGTAATATATGCAGGCCTTGTCGCACTATTTATTGCAACAGTTTTAACGTTAATATCAATGGTGCAATATTTATGGATTGCACAAAATGATTTTTTCGATAATCAATAGGTTTCCAAATGATCGTTTTAAGACATAAATGATTAAAGCAATTTGCCATTTTAAAACGACCTATTTTGCTGATTATTAATACAATGGTGCAATTTACATTCAGAATAAAGTTAAACATTAATCAATCAAACAATTTATCTAAAATTTCTATTGACTGAAATGATAAGACAGGTAAAATGCACAGCATCCGAAACGCAATTACCTTTAGGTAACTAAGTTTTGAGCCCGGGTGGTGAAATCGGTAGACACAAGGGATTTAAAATCCCTCGGCCTTTTTGGCCGTGCGAGTTCAAGTCTCGCCCCGGGCACCATTTACTACACTTCTCTTATGCGGGAATAGCTCAGTTGGTAGAGCGCAACCTTGCCAAGGTTGAGGTCGCGAGTTCGAACCTCGTTTCCCGCTCCAATATCACATTCAATACAACCTATTAAAGTCAGAAGGGTTTCAATCTTGTTTAATACTTTACTTGTACTGAAATGAAATTTAAAAAATATATTTGTTTAAATACAACTAAATTATTAACGTTTATTGCAAATCAAATTATCTCTTCAAACCCAATTAGATTTTCCCAAGCGAAATAAAATCCTCAATATGCTCGCATGCTCAACCACACTTTTTTCATGAAATGAATTCCTCATAAACAATGAGTGCATAGTACAGTCCCCATGGTTTTAATCTCTTAAGACATTATTCTACTCAAACTTTGAAGTATCGGTAGCGCAAACACGGAGTCGATGACCATCGGGATCATTTCCTACAAATGTGTATCCGAAATCGAGCATTTGGGGTTCAAGTTCAATTTTAACGTTTAGTTTTTTCCATGCAGAATAAATCGCATCTACATCATTTTTTGTTACATCACTAAATGACAACTCAAAACCACCATAATGATTAGGTGCCTTTGGCGTTATTTTATCAGCCTCTTGAAGTCCCAAAATAAAACCATCATTCAATAAAAATACAGCAAAGCCAGGATAAGTTTCAACAGGTGGACGCCCTAGTATTTTTGTGTAAAACTCTGTGCTAGCATCGACATCTTTGACATAAACAATAACGCTATTAGGTTTAAACATTTTTTCTTTCCTTTTAGTGATAAAAATTAGTTCAATTAATTTTAGTTATCTCTATTTTGATGTAGCATTGCTGACAACTGTATGTCATATTTAAAATTCAATCTAAATTATTTTGCAAACATAAAGCATGAAAATTAATCGTATAATTACTACTATCATGGTATTGCTACAAAAAGAAAAAATAACTGGTAAAGAATTAGCAGAAAAATTAAATGTATCATTGCGTACTATTTACCGAGATATACAAGTTATCGAGGGAGCGGGAATCCCCATTATTACCTATCAAGGAAGTGCCGGTGGAATAAGTATTTTAAAAAATTATAAAATTAGTAAAGGTCTATTCACTAAAGAAGATGTCATTGTTTTATTAAAAGGCCTCAACTTATTATCCTCACCAGTTTTAAAAGAAAGTGAAAATTTAAGAACACTCGAGAAAATAAAGAGTTTTTTATCAGAACAAGAACTTGATGAAGTGACAAATAACTTAAATCAACTTATTGTTGATTTATCTCCTTGGTTTTCCAAACAAAATATTGATAACAAAATATCTATTATAAGACTGGCACTGAAAGAACAACTGCTTTTATCGTTTGATTATTTAAGTATTAGGAATAAACAAGCGACACGTTTAATTGAGCCATATAAACTTATTTTTAAGGAAAAAGAATGGTATTTACAAGCTTTTTGTCTAACTAAAAATGACTTTCGTGTATTTAAATTGTCAAAAATGTCAAACCTTAGAGAAACTAACACTAAATTTATTAGGCAAACAACGCCTGAAGCATTTTCTTTATTCCAAACCGAAATGAAAAAAAAGATTTTTAAAATAAAATTATTAATAGATGAATCGCTTTTGGAACGTATTTTAGATTTTTGTGACGAAAAAGATATTAAGAAATTAAACGAACAACAGTATCTTGTAAATTTTGACTTTATTGATGATGACCACAGTTATGGCATTTTGCTGAGCTTAGGTCATCAATGTATTTGTTTAGAGCCTAAGCATATACGTCACAAACTGGTTGAACGAGCAGAAAAAATAATTAAATCATATAAAAAATCGGTCAATTCATTTATTTCAAATTATCCTATCAAATAATTTGTCATCAATAAGTAGTTATGGTAATTCAAGTCCGTGAAAGCCAATTAAGTACCACAAGAAACTAGACGGTTAGCAAAAGCAATATTGGTGTCGGTATAAATATTTTATATATAATAAGTTATAAAGTTTAATTCATACCTCGTTTTCCGTCCCAATTTCAATATCCATAAAAATATATAAACATATCAAATTCAATAAAATTATATCAAGACTTTACCCTAGCACACTATTAACATGTACTAAAAGTATAATTAAGCCCCCTCTTTTCCTTATTCAATCGGATATACCTAATTATTCCAACTAAATTCAAATAGCATTAAACAAAAACGACTTCTGAAAAAGCCAAAAGATATCGAATTTTATACTCTTTACATTAGATCTGATAGTTAATATCATATAAGTTTTAACACGGTATAGAATAATAATTATTATATTTTTTTGTAAAGAAACTCTAAAAATTAAGATATAGATTGTTGTCGAACGACAAACAACAAACCTAATAGTTATATAAACAGATAACTTAAAACGTTTATAATTACGGAAAAGCTTTTGGGATATGATGAGGCTTATGGCACAGAAAACAAATTCTCGAAGCTCTAAATTATAAAAATGAATATATTTACAAAAGTAATTTGAATATTCTTCAAAAATTATTGATATCTAACCTAATAGATAACTTGCTAATTATGATAAATAATAAAGTTTATCTACTATCGTAGATGTTTTTTAAGGGAAGCGAAATAATAAGGGATAAATTATGGACAAAAATGCTCAATTTTTTGCCGGCTATTGGCGCAATTCTTTAGTGGATTCTATTTTCGCAAAAGGTGGTTTGGATAGCAAAGACATTGAACAGTTTTTAATATGTGATTCAGTGGTATTGGAAAACGGTCAAATTAGCAATGAATTCACTCAAAAACTTTTTGAAAATGAGCCAGAAGATCGCAAAACTATTGAGGTCAGTTTAAGACCTAAAGTTTATCGAAATATAATTGAACATACTTTTGCCAAAAAAGATATCCCTGAGTTTGTTGTGCCAGTAGCAACCAATGCATTATTGGCAAGAAATGGCAGACTATACCCCTTGAACAATGAAACTATTATATCTCGTGATATTTTAGAGCCACTTGTAAAGGGTTCATTTTCAGTAGGTTCGGTAGACAACCTTGACCTCTATTTAACCTCTAATATTGTGTCCGGTATTAATTATCGGGAAGATGAGCAAGGAAATTGTGAATTAACAGAAGAAGAATATACCGTAGCTTGGAAAACCTATTTAAAAGATTGTGATTCACTGCTTAAAGCCATCGCTAAGGATTGGCTTGAAAGTGATAATACTTTTGAGTCATTAAATTACGGCTATATCATCAAAAAAGATGTTATCAAAAATGCAGCTATGCACATAGTTTCTTTATATGACAAGTTACGTGATTCTACAGATGACATCCCACTTTTTAGCAAATTCGCCTCAAAACATTCAACGAAGAAACAACCTTGTTTAGCTGGTAATAGTCTTTTTTCAAAACGGGTGGCTCACTCAGGTGATCAATTTCCTTTAGCAGATGCGCAACGAGATGCATTGAATCATTTTTTAAGTACTGAAAATGGTGAAATATTAGCAGTGAATGGTCCACCCGGAACAGGAAAAACAACCATGCTACTTTCTGTGGTGGCCTCAATATGGGCACAACATGCACTGGATGAAAGTGAACCTCCCGTCATCGTAGCTGCTTCCACCAACAATCAAGCCGTTACTAACGTTATAGATGCGTTTGGGAAAGACTTTTCTATAGGAGAAGGCGTTTTTGCAGGTAGATGGTTACCTGATATTGCTAGCTTTGGTGCCTATTACCCTTCTCGAAGTAAATCAGAGAAAGCTGAAAAAATATATCAAACCGAATCTTTTTTTACTCAAATTGAAACTCAACAATACTATGAAAAAGCAAAACAGCACTATATAAATTGTGCGCTACAAGCCTTCCCTGAGTTAGATTTAAAAGATTGCTCTGTCAAAGACATCATAAATAAACTCCACCAAGCATTAAAAAAAGAAGCGGATAAATTAGAACATATTGAAAAATCATGGCAAAACTTATCCAACCTACGCCAAGAGGTAAAGCAGCTTTATGGAGATTCTCTAACAGATACAAAAAATCAATATGATCAACAGTTACAAGCTGAACGAGCAACTAAAAGTCTTTGGCAAAATGTGGAAACATCTTGGCTGCAATATCTTGCGAATGAAAGCATATGGCTTCCACTATTTTCATGGATACCGGCAGTAGCTCAAAAACGCTTATCAAACGCCAAACTTCACCTTAAAAAAATATGGCCGGCCGAACAAAAACAACAATGGCAAACGATAAATAGTATTTCCCAATTTGTTGAAAATAAACTTAACACACTCGAACTAACAATACAAAAAAATCAAAAAACGCTCAAAGAGATAGATCATCTTATTTTAAAGTTAAATCAATCTTTAAATGATTGGCATGTTGCATTACAGCCTTTGGGTATAACTGATAAAGATCAAGAAATAACATTCACTCAAGTTGATACGCTTACAGATATTAAAATTCGCTTTCATGTATTCTTACTGACAACCCATTATTGGGAAGGACGTTGGTTAATGGATATGGAAGAGCTGCTTCCAGACCTAGAAAATTGGAAAAGAAAAAATGGTGCTGCACCGACTAAAAAGCGTTGGTATTTACGTATGAAGCTAACGCCGTGTATTGTTTCCACATTTTTTATGTTACCTGATAAATTTATCTACACAGGAGCAGAATATAAGAAAAATTACTTATATAATTTTGCAGATTTACTTATTGTGGATGAGGCTGGTCAGGTATTACCCGAGGTGGCAGGGGCATCATTTTCTTTAAGTAAAAAAGCACTCATTATTGGCGATACATTCCAAACTGATCCTATATGGTCAGTCCCTCCTAAAGTCGATATCGGTAATTTGCAAAAGGCTAAAATTATTTGCAGTTCAGATATTGAAGAGGAGTATGAGCATCTTAAAAGACTAGGAAAAACGGCATCCTTCGGAAGTGTGATGAGAATTGCACAACAAGCTTCTATTTATCATTATGATCCAGAAATGGAGCCCGGGATGTTCTTATATGAGCATCGCCGATGTTATGATGAAATCATTGGTTTTTGTAACGAATTAGTCTATAAAGGAAAACTCAAACCAATGCGGGGTAGCTCACCTGAAAAAGCAAAATTTCCGGCATTAGGTTATTTGCATATTGATGGTATTTGTCAAAAGGCCCATACTGGCAGTCGTTTCAATAAGTTGGAAGCGACGGTTATTGCAAAATGGCTTATCGAGAATAAAGACATTTTAGAAAATCAGTATAAAGAACCAATAAATAAAATTGTTGGCATTGTTACCCCCTTTGGAGCACAAGTTGCAGAAATAAAGAGAGCGATTAAGGAGTCAGAATGTGGAATCAACATTGATGATGAAGAGGATTCTCTAACTGTCGGTACAATTCACTCCTTACAGGGAGCAGAAAGGAAGATCATCATCTTTTCAATGGTTTACTCAAAACATGCCAATGGTAATTTTATTGATGATAAATCGAGCAAGTTGAATGTGGCAATTTCACGGGCAAAAGATAGCTTTTTAGTCTTTGGTGATATGGATATATTGGATCCTTCTTCGAAATCGCCAAGAGGAGCGTTAGCGAAATACTTATTCGCTAATCAAGATAATGAATTGTTTTTTGAATATATTGCTAGGGAAGATTTAGTCAAATCTAGCAATAGGGATTATCAAATTATTAAAGGAACAGAAGAACATGATACGTTTCTTCAAAATTCTATAAAAAATGCCCAAAAAGAGATACTTATTGTCTCACCGTGGGTGAGATTAGCGGCTATTGAAATCACCAATATATTAAATGTCATGGAGATAGCTGTAAAAAAAGGTGTGAAAGTTTCTGTTTACACTGATCATCAGCTCAATACATCAAACAAGAATGAAGATAGACAAAAAGAAATCGAAAATGAATTGTCTTATATTATGACGGAGTTTAAAAATAAAGGAATTGAAGCTAAATTTGTTAAAAATGTCCATAGTAAGCTAGTGATTAAAGATTATGATCTACTCTGCATAGGTTCATTTAACTGGCTCGGCGCTCAAAGAAAAGGTAGATATGTAAGACATGAAACGTCTATTGCTTATCAAGGTAAAAATAATAATTTAGTCAATGAAATTAAACTTCTAAAAAGTAGCTTTGAAAGTCGATTTTTAAAACGTTAAGTAATATTTGCGCTAGATATTATAAATTATGTTTAATTAAATTATTATCCGAGGAATTTACCAAACAGATAATAGGTATTTGGATACAATTATCTAACGATATTGCCCTTTTCATAATCCATACCTTGCGATGGATGTATTCAATATAAAACAACTGGCAAGAATGATCATGATGATAAAAATAATATACACTGTAGGTGGAGGTCATCAATAAGGGTTAATAATGATTTTATTATCAATAAAATTCTTTTTATTCGGGCATTATTGTGATTAAGATTGTTTAAAAAGATGGGATTTAATCTAACAGAGCGCTTATAGAAAAAGCTAACTGTTAGATTAAACTTATGTCATTAAGTCAATTTCCAGACCTATTTAGACCTACTAAGGCATTTACTGACATTCAAAATTAGCAGGATTATTGGTATTACCCTCACCTTTGTAAACTGTTTTTTGTGGATATGCACATAATGGTCGTTGCAAAGTAAGATTACCATTCTCTATTTTTTTGGCTGTTAGGGTTTTTGGCGGTTGTTGTTTTTCGACCCAATTTACCAGTGATTCAAAACCATTGATCTGGTCTGCACCATCACCACCATTACAATGATCAACGCCCGGTGCCATATAAAGCTTAACAAATTCATCCGTGTGTTTCTGTCCCCCCATTAATTTTACAACGTGATTGTAATAATGAATCGTCCCTTTGGGTGGGATTAAACGATCATCCCAACCATGCCAAATAATCATTTTTCCACCGGATTTTTTAAACTGACTCAAATCTGGGTTATCCGTTCCCATAACAGGTCTGAATAAATCGACTGATTCATTGAAATAATCGACAAAGCTTTGGTAGTCCATATTTTTCCAATCAAGATTTGGATTCTGAGCTATCCAATATTTAAAATAATCAACAGGGATTGGAAAAGGTTCATTACCAGCAAGAGCCTCTTGCGGTGCGGTTTTTTCCACACCAAACCATAAGGATTCTCCAAGTTGATTCGTCGGACCTTGCCAAATTTTTCGTAATGCTATAATTTCAGCATCATTAAAATTATGTTCTTTTAAAAAGTTATCAGAAATTTCTAATGCTGTTGGATCATTGATTATACCGTCTTTAATTCCATCTTGTTCATCAGCTAATTGAATTATTGCCTTTCGTAACATTATAAGTTTATGAGTGTCAATCGGATGCCCTAACTCCTTTTGCATAACAACTTGAGGCCACAATTCAGAAGGGATAAATTTGTCCCATTGAATAGCTGGTGCCACAATATAGATACCGTCATAATCAGCGGGAAATCTTTGCGCCTCCATTAATCCTTGTCGCCCTCCCGTTGAACAACCATTCCAATAAGAATAGTCAGCTGGTTTACCATAATACGCTTGAATAATTTGTTTAGTTTTAATTGTCATTTCGTGAACACTACGATAAGCAAAATCTGCTATCGTATCGGCTTGTAACTGATTGTTTTTGAATACAAAATAACCTTCAAACAGATTCCCACTATGTCCGGTATCTGTTCCCATTGCTGCGTACCCTCCTTGAACTGCAACAGCTAATTCGTCAAAAGGAATAAAACCAGCATATCCCCCTCCCCCAATGGCTTGTAAACGATGATTCCATTGAGTTGGCAACCAAACTTCAACGTTGATCTTAGGTTGAATCACCAATTCAATCCGACAAAGCTGAGGAAGTTGAGATATCTCTTTTGTATCCGCATTGCGCAATGAATCCGCTAAATTAGACGGCGGCGTAAAACGATCGGCAATAAGTTCTGTTTTGATAATTTTAGCATCATCAAATTTAAGGTTTACTAATGTTTGGCAACGTTCGTTATCATTAGCGTTTGCAAAATTGAAAGTACCAAAACAGCTTAATATCGTCAAAAATAATAGACAATGTTTCATTCTTACCTATCTCCCTGTGAATTTAATCATTTTTTTAAGTTTACAGATTATTAGTATTTTTATAAACGATAATATCAGTTTTACAACGTTATAGTTAGGCTGAAATTTTGGTTAAGTTTATTGCTGTATTTTAAATTTATTTTATAGTTTTGATAATTAAATCATAATTTTTATGTATGCTTAATGATAAAAACAGCCTCGTGTTGAGGCTAATTTATTATTTAATTGATTAATTTGATTTATAAAAAATACTCTATATTCTTTGGCTCAAACCTTAATATTATCTATAATAGCGGCATTTTTATTACCGGTTGCTTGATCAAAGGCTACGGCATAATATTCATGATTAGGTCTTATTCTTAAACTCACTTGACCATTTTCATCTGTGGTATAAGTCATCATGACTTCTCCCGTTTTTCTTAAACAAAGCTGAATTTCGCAATGAGATAAAAGGTTACCCTCTTCATCTTTTACCTGTGCGACAACATCTTTACGATTAACTAGCCAACTAATAATATCATTGACAATCTGTATTGCTTCTTCTGTTAATGGTCGGCTAAAAGGAAAACCGATAAAAGCACAATCGCTACCAAAAACTTCACCATTGACATTTAAACTGCCTTGGCGGAATATGGCGGTATTAATATCATAAACACCATTGACCATCTGATTCACTGATAAAATTTCGATTCCATACTCTATTTTTAAATCTTCTTTTATCATAAACGTGTCACCGCTATTGATAATTGCGCCTGTTTCGATTTTTTTATCACAGGTTAATACGTCGCTAACATTGATTATCCTATTTAAATTTCCACCTGAATAATACATAGGTTTTTTGGTCATTCCCAGTGACATAATACTGCCCGTACTATTTCTGGTTCCACCCGCTATAACTGGAATACCCTTTTTAGAGCAGTTTTTAATGCAAAATGATGTGGTATATTCTGTTCCATTTCGATAATCCATAATTAAATCGAATGTCGATAAATACTGTTCATTGTAATCTGTCGAGCTTGCTATACAAAAAGTAATGTCATGATATGGATTTAGTGCATCTATCATTGATTGCACTCTTATAAGTTCTTCACTGCATATAACAATTTTGGCCATTTTGACCTCCTGAAAAACGTAATTATAAAATTTAAAAGATTGATAAAAACAATTAACCATTCATTGAAAATATATGTTTATTAGCATGTACAAGTGATTTTTAGTTCCAAACGTCGTTTTAATATCGTGATAAAATGAATGGTTAAATTGAGAAGTTATAGTTGGTTAGATTAGAATTTCGGTTTTAAGTATTATTTAAAATTATTTAATAGGTTAATTTTATGGGACTTATATTGATATGTTATTATTATGATTAATCAAACTTTGATATTATCTATAATTACTGCATTTTTCTTACCATTATCTTTATCAAATGCAATGACATAGTAGCTTTGTCCAGAAAATACTTCAGCAGAAAATAAACCGTCTTCATTACTTGTTATTTCCGAAACTAATTCTCCTGTTTTCTGATCATATATTTTTACCTCTCTTGAGATTGGTTGATCTGTTTCATCCACCACTTTTCCCGATAGGGTTGTATAATTTTGAAAACAAAAATTAATAGCATTATCGAGCATTTTTATCGCATTTCTTGTTAAAAATTCACGATCTAAGAATGACATAAAAACACAATTTGCGCCAAAAGTTCCCCCATATGTATCGACCGTTCCTTTTTTAAATTGTGCACAAATGATAAAATCATCACGGTCATGATACATAGCACACAGTGCTTCACCCCCAGGTGCCATTGAAGAAATAGGAAAGGACGAACACCATGTTGGTTTCAAATAAGGGGCAAAACCCAATTTAGGGATCTTTTGTGTTATTAAAGATATTTTCAATGGTCTTAAGTAATTCCAATCATTAACTTGATGTTCATTTTGAGCAAACATACCTAAATCTTTAGCTAAAGAAACTGTCGATGACGTCCCTTGCGCTACAATTGCAGGAATACCATTATCCACGCATTGTTTAATTACCTCTTTACGCGAATATTGGGTTGTTGATACGATTAAATCGTAGGTCATCAATTGATTATAAGTTATATTGTTATCTATCAGATAATCAACTTGGTGACCTAACCCATCAAATACATTCTTGATGTCTTTTCGATAGGTGCTAGTAGATATAATTGCTATTTTTGCCATAATTTTTCCTATTTAATTTTGACTAGTAGATTATTTTTATCAATTGCTGATTGTTCTTCATGAATTTTAAAAATTAAGTCATTATGAAGTTCAATCGAATGAGAAAATGGTGTAAAACAATAAATATTATCGACAATACTTGATATTTGAATATCTAGCGTTCCCTGAAGATATTCAGAAACATCCAATTCAAATGTAGTAACATCAATAATTTGATCTACAATTATTCTTTTATTGAGTTTGATGGTCAGATGATATTTAACACCACTTTCTGGTGTAATATCGCTTTCATACCATCCAATAAGTTCTCCTGATGTTTGTTGAAGTCGATTTCTCGATGACCATTTGATGTAGAGTAGGTCGGTACTGAGTTTATCGGGAAAATAAAAATTATTTATCGTAACATTTGCAGGAGGATAAGGTTTTGCAGCTCGACCTTGAATATTAATCATTGCACCTGTCGCTAATGAAGGATCTAATGAATCAGTAGAAGTGTTTGTAATAATTCGGCAATCAACTTTATCACCTTGATAATATTCATCACTTTTTAATGATAATTGTCCCCCACAAAAATAGACTTTACTCCCTTTTTCATGTTTTTCTGGTAATGTGTCAAGACACCCTCTTTTGACGGTCAGCTGATTGTTAGAAAAAGATTGAACATATAAAATTTCGTTTCCAATCAAGATCCAGTTATAGTCTTGTTCTGGTGGATTAAAGTTGAGTGTAATAATTGATGTAACTTGATCAAGTTCATGCTCTATTAATCTCATTTCACAATCTATGATATTTTCTGGATTCTCAAAAGTATTCGAAAGAGAGGTAACTAATTCACTATGAAAAGTCCCCTCAGGTGGCGATGCAATTGTTGCAGCTATTTGACCGATCGACTTATCATCTTGAATCATAAAATCAACTTCTCTTTGCCCGTAATTATAAACCAGTTCATAATAGGGACATTCCATAATAGCGTAATGTTCAGCTGGTTTAGCTAAATTTATATCGGTTGTGGGTATAATGACGGGTTGATTACTTACCACTGTCGATGATGGCAATGAAAACACATCTCTCATGCATTCAACGGTAACTTGATTACTTTTCTGAGTACCGTAATCAAGTGAAGTTACACGCATTACGGCTTTATTTAGCCCTAGCTGTGGCATATCCAATACAAAAACATCACCACGATTAAGCATTCTTCCGTCTAAATTAAGGGTTAATGAAACAGAAGCTAAATCTGAAGATAATGCGGCTAAATCACGAAGTGCTAGTCTAGAAGCTAATGAACGATTGTAAACCATATCATAAGTAACAGTCGTATTATTTTCACGTCCAGCCATCAAAATTAAAGCATCATCCCGAACAGTCACTGAACCTTGTTTATAGTCATTTGTTCTGTCTATAAAATTGACGGTAACCGAGTTAATCATCTCAGTGATGATATTTTTTTTAATATCGGAAATTTTGACTATATTCGTTTTATCAAAAAGAGGTAATTTTTCAATATGGTAGTCATTTCGAATTACTTTTATTTCAAATTGATTTGTTTTAGCATTTTGATATAAAACACAGTTTGCAGTATTTTCAATATTTTTCTTCAAATCTTCAAACTTACTTTGATCATTCCATATATAAGAAAGACCAAGTTTTTCTCGATAAAAGAGATCAGCAGCTTGTCTAAATGAATCTTCGTTAATGCTGTTCTTGATTAGGCTCGAATTAAAACCATTTTGCTGATTAAGTACTAATTCTCTTAGTATGTGAGCGGGATTCATATCTGCATTGAGATTATTGATTGCATTCATGATGGTATCATAAATAATGTTCGAATCGGTTCCCTTTATTACTGGTATCCCATCTTCTGGCGTATTATCAATTTTTGAACTTAATGATTTATTGGTATTATCAACATTGATACAAAATATATTGACATCATGTTCATCTTGTTCATTAAATTGACCTTTTTTATCAATCATATTATGAATTTCTTCATTTTTGATATGGTCAGCGTTTTCTAGTTCACCATCACTAACAAAAATACAACATCGATTCATTGTTTGATTGAATGTGTCTTTAAAGAAATTTATAGAATGAGATAACACATTTTCAAGATTTTCTCCGCCAACAATTTTTAAATTATCAATAAAAGATAAAAGACCTACAATATCGTTTTGAGAAACTTTTCTAACTAGTTTTGTTTGTGGATTTCCGCCTTGATAAGTGGTTATCAGAATATCTAATCTTAATGTCATCAAATCGATTGAAGTTGAAAGATTTTGTATAGCACGTTTCATCGCTGATTTAAGTGCTTGGATTCGCCCTCCACTCATACTCATTGAAGTATCCAATATAAAATGGATAGCTGTATTTGCACTTCCATTTTCAGTTCTTATTTCTGCTTTACTGTCATACCATTGTCGTGTTTTTTTGGAGTCTTGATAATGTATACGCTGAACAACTGCCGAAATATCTTTCATATAAGGGTTATTTCCCCAATAAAATTGTCGGAATACAAGACCCGCGACATGACGATAAGCCGGTACAATAGCTGATAATTTACTTGCCAAATAACTATTTCGATTATGTTGATGATGACCTGAATACACATCAACTGTACCTGATACACCACCTTCCCTTTTGTCACCACCGAATAATCCTTGTTTATTTATGGCTATTTGTCCATCTTGCACAGCACCTCGCCATGCTGTCCTGTCTGCTACGCTAATATTAGTCAATTTATCGATAGTGCCTTGACATAAAACCATACTGACTCCAGCGTAATATTTATAACCTACAGTTTGCTTTTTCTTACTTCCGCCCATGTTCTACGCTCCGCATGTTCTATAACTTGATTTGCCATTGCATCATTGGTTGATTTTAAAATTTCAGCATCTATTCCTTCTTTCAAAAATTGGTTCCAATCGAGTCCATGACGTTTAAAAAACTCCCGTCCACCACGACTACATTGTTTTACTGCAATCATATCGTCTCTGGTTACAATTATTTTCATTATTTTTTGCCACCTTTTTTTCTAATAGCTGACGTTTTTTTATCTCCAATCCAGGTATAAATTGGATTGGTTATCTTAACGGTACCAAATACAATGGGTATTCCCGTTCCTTCTGTTGAAGTTCCCGTTTTAAATTCATCAACTTCTATTTTTTGTTGATTTGCTTTGCCCTTTGAAGACACCATCCCAACGACCATTCCAACAACAACAGCAACTAATGCAGAAATTAAAAAAAACATATTTCGCTCCTAAACAATTGAATTACCGTTATTTAACGGTTCTAAAGGTAAATAAGGAAATCCACCATAATTGATGGTATTATTAAATGAATGACAAGAATTTAGGGTTCTTAAACAACCTTTGTACAGCGTAATTTGTAATATCCCTTTATTTAAATTGTCCAACAATTGCTGATTTTTTCTGATTAGGACTATTGATGATTGATTATGTTCTTTAATAAACGTCTGTTCGCCTTCAGGTGTCCTTAAAATACCTGCCGTGAAATAACCATTTTCAATTTCACGTTCAAATTCAACCGTGACGATATCATTTTCATAAGCTAACACAGTGCCTTCTACCTTAAAATCCTCTCTATTTAGACCACAATGTTCGCCATAAAGAGAATAACGACAATTACGCTGAATTTTTTCATTTACACCAGTTTGCCCTGAGCGTGTAATCAATAATTCAAATGTCATCACCATCTCTTTTTCTGATGTTGATGTCTGAGTTAAACGCCCACTCCATGACATCGTAGTCATATTTTTTTTATCGAGAATATAGATATCAACAAGTAAATGCTTCGTGATATCCGGGTTTATCCATGATTTCACGACTTCATTAGTAATTGGCATGGTTATATCAATTTTATTTTTGGAAATAGCGGCATCCCGTTTTATCGCTGTGCGATTGATGGACTCTTTTTTATATGTCTGATTATCAATATTTAGTTCACGCATACCATTGGTATAACGATATGTATTGATTCCATCATTAAAAACATATAATTCAGCTTGTTTAAAAATATTGATCATCGAAAACCTCGATTATTGGAATGTTAGATTGAGCTTGTAAATAGGTATCGTATTCAATTTGTATATCATCGGTGTCAAAACGACATAACATTAAGTGACTAATTTTTGTTATAGGCTTAGTGATAACTTGATCAATCGTTAATTGAATACTTTTACCCGTATTTTTAATATTGATAATTTTTACATACGAAACACTATCTGGATGAAATAATGCTAAATATTTAAATGATGGGTTAAATGATTGATTTTCTATATAAATCTTATCGCCTAATATATGTGTTTTAACAAGATTTTCATCGTTATCACATAACCAAAATGCGTTAAGTTTTCCTTCGATTCGATAAATAAATTTTTTAAAAGCCTGGATTTCTTTCAGTCCATCAAGGTAAAAAGTCAAAGATCGAGACAGCTTTGAATATTGCCAATTCTCAATTCGGGTAATTTTACCTAGATCATAATCAACAATTTCAATATCTTTTTGAATTGTTGATTCATTCACTCCATAACAATTATGCAATACTTCTAATCCAAGATACTTGATACCATAATTAGCGCCGCTGCTAAAATTCAATTCATGACTTAGCTCAACACTAATATCTATTTGACTTTCATACCCTGAAGTCGTGTATTTAGTATTAGTAAGATAACATGGCATTAATGGAAGAATATACGCTGCTTTATAATGATAATTTATCGGTTTTATATTGACCTGCTTTTCAACAGGAACTCTTTTTTTTAGTTCAAACACTAATTTGGTTTTTTTGGGTTCTATGAAAACAAATTCTAATGGATTTTGTTTTGGTAATTGTAGCCATTCATTTACTTCACTATGTTCAGCATTCTGGTAAATCAAAAACTTATCACCCACTTTTTGATTTAAGATATTAGGTATAGTTTTCTGACCTAATTCTAGTTCCCCAAGATATATTCCTGACAACCAATCTGGTATCAACCATATCTCAGTAAAATTATTTCTGAGTGAATTTAAATAATAGTTACGATTATGAATATGAGTTAAAAATGAGTATTCATAAGAAACTCGTGGTAAAGCACGTAAACCTATTCTGTGCTCTCTACCGTTTTTTGTTTCGATGATATCAGTTAGCCAGGAAAATGTTTCTTTAGCCCCTTTTATGGGTTGTTCTGTAATGATATTTGACATGTTGGCCTTCTTTAAAATAAGAATTAAGCAATTTTTGATATGTTGACAATGGTGAAAGGCTAGCTAAATGCGCTTTTGTTAATTTGTTCTTGAATGTTTATAAAGAAAAAGCGCCAATTGAGGCGCTTAATTTTATTAGTTACTCAAGTTTTAAATCCACTTTGATCTTATAACTATATCATTTGGGATTTTCAATTTTGATGCAATTTGGTCTTACTTAGACATTTTAATTAACAAGCTTTCACTATTGTTGCTAGTTCATCACCATTTTCTCGATTTATTTGCATTATTCGCTTGACACCTTCTTGAGTAGATAACCATTGCTGTGCACTGTCATTGTCATTGACTAATGCAATATTAATGATTGGGGCAATAGTTTGTAAGCTACTTTCAGCTTTTTCAGATGTTGAACTTTGATTTGTAATTTGAGGAACTTGTATGCTACTCATATCTCCACGTTGTAAGGCTTCAAGGTTATTAACCCCTATTCGTTGCGTTGCTGACGCATTCATCACAAATTCTTGACCATGTACTAGACCTGCTACCTGAGTTCGTGCCAGATTCCCCGTATAACCACCTTTCATAAAGCCTGTTGATTGAGATCGAATGGCTGCGACATTCGCCATACCGGAAGTAATAGCCGCCGCCGCAGCTGCTGCACCTAGAGCCGGGCCTATATAAGGAATACCTGCCATAGATGCATAGGCAGCATTAGCAGATTGATAAGTATTTACAATGGCCTGTGCAATCGCTGCTGCTTTACCAACTTTAGCCATCGTAGCATTATTTGAACTTTGTAATTTTGCCACATTGCCAAAAAATTTATCTGCCTGACTTAAAATAACATCATTTTGTTTGGCCCAAACTTGTGCTCTTAATGATGCGGCAACCGACTGATCAAGATTGAATTTTTCTGTAAGAACATTTATTTGATCATACATCGATTGATATTGTTCAATCTGCAAACTTAATAAGCTCCAAGAGTTTTCGAACATTCCTGTAAATGGACTTCGACTATCTGTGTTCAACACGTTGATTATTTCATTATCATCTAATTCGGACAGACTTAAAGCATTAACCAAATCACCAAAATCTTGTTGCTTTTGTTTTTTTGAATTGTTCTCTAAGCCGTCTTTAATCGCAAGTATTCTCAAATATTCCTGATTCAATTCGATTGTTTTTCTTAATTCAGCATTTTGCTGTTGATTTAATATTAAACCTTTATTCATCAGATCTAGAGTGATACGATTAAATTCATTTTCTATAGCCCTTTCTTGAGAAGAGAGTTTCATCAGTTCCCATGTTCGCTCTAACTCTTTATTATAATTACCAAGCGGATCTATTGATTCATTATATTGCTGATTCAATAATGTCATATAGTCACTGTACTCATTTTGACTAATTGCTGCTTTTTGATAGATGCCTGCCAATTCTGATTGTTTTTTGTTGAATTCTGTTAGTTTATCATTTATTGGATTTAACGAACTTAGTAAAAGTTGTTCATCTGGAGTTATTAATGTGTTATCTGTATTTTTAGCTGTTGATTGATGTTGTGCTATCCCTGTATTTTTTGTTTTTGTCGTCAATGTATTGAAATTTTCATTTGGATTCTTCAATATTTTTGTACGATTTATTACAACCTCAAAGCTTTTTAATATTTCGTTACTTAAGTTTTTAATACTATCTTCAGCTTTCTTAAACGGATCTGTATTCCAACTATTTTTTAACAATGTTTTTAATTTGTTTAAATTTATTCTTGCTGAAACTGAAGCACTATCGATACCTTTTAGCTTTGTTTTGATTGAGGAAGGAATATTCTCTGAAAACTGTAATGTTTCAATTGCCATATAAACCCCTTTTTTGCCTGAATATAATCAAATTGAGGTACAATATTTATTAACTAATAAGTCTGTCTCTCATGTTGATATATTTTTAAAGCGCTGATTTAAATTATTTATAGGTAAACTTTTTACAAAATAGTAGTAGTTATACAAGTTCATTTTAGCCTTATATAACCACTCTATTTTCAATAAAAAATTTAATGAACTAAGCTTAATAAAGATGAATAATCATCTACTTTTAAAAAATGTTACTTAGTTTTTTGATTTAAAAGCCCGATTAACATGTTTTAAATTTACCTTATCCATTTCACGTATTAGATAAACAAAATCATTCGTATCTTCATTATCTAATTGATAAAACCGAGCGTATTCAATGATTGCTAACCATGAAATAGGTGTTGGGCCCATTGAATGTGATCGTGTCGTATCTAAATCGAGAAAAGCTTGATAGTAAAATTCAAGATGTTCGTCAAGTTCGGGTTTATTTTTGATTTTATCTGGAAGTGCTTGTCCCATTTGTTGAGACATTCTGATGATATCTTCGTCCTTTCCATTCATATCAAGTTGATATTCAAGGACTTCAATTAGTTTTTTATATCTTTTTCCAGCTCAACCGTTTTAAATAAATCAATATCACTTGCTTGTGCAATTAAATCATTGAATAAATCTGGCAACTGAGTTAAGAGCTTAATTGCATTGTCAGAAGTGAACGGTATAATTTTATTGTCACGTCCTTGTATGTTTTCCCAGCCTCTTAGTACACCACCAACAAAAGCTTGCATCGAAATTTCAATGACTTTATCTTCTGGCAAAGAATCTAACTGTATTTGTCTTTTGTATTGTTTAGTTAGTTTTTTGATTAACATCGAGTATTTAGAATTTACGCCTCCCATTCGGGCTAAATAGAACGTTGGAATTGTTCCATCTTTATTGGCTCCATAAGTCACTGGAACCCCATCTTTTTCTTTATTTCTATCTGTTTCAAATTGTTCAAATAAACTCATTTTCTTCTCCTAAAAAGCACAATTATGATTAATATAATTAAACGTTAACATATGGCATTGCTGAATCAGGAAGGTATTCAAATGTTTGATACATCATTGTGTAACCATGTTTGTTTTCCGCCCCTGTTTTCTCAAGTGGTATCGTAATTTTCTGATCTTTTTCTATATTAGGCATACCACCACTTAATGCTAATAAAGGAATGTCAAAAATGACACCTGAATTTTCCGCAGCTAAAATTGTCGAAAAGCCAACATCGGCGTTATTTCGAATCGCTTCAATCGCATCAACTGAAGAAAAGTATGCGGTAATTGATCCGGTTACACTAAAATTACCAACTGATACATCAAAGCTTCCTAAAATTCCAAGTCCTTTAACTCCTGTAACACCATTAGAAATAGCTAAACTGGAATCAGTAACATAAGCAAATAAAGCACTTGGTGTTGAACTTTTGGTATCATTGATACTTAATTTTTGTCGATAAATATTAGAAGTTGCGTTAAAAGGTGATGATTTATCACATTCTAAACGTTCACCTATAATTCGATCCTTCCCTTTTTTCGTGAAAGAATTACATCCAACATAATTCAAATCTGCAGTAACATATTGCGCTGACCCCATATTAATGGTTAATTCATTTGCAACTGCCCCATTAACGTATTGGGCTTGAATTTCGTTATTAACTGAACCGAGTGTTCGTTCAAAACAATAGGTTTTTTTAACAATTTTATTTTGTTCTTTTTCATTTTTAATTACCGTTCCAAAATAGATTTCTAATTTAATATTAGCACCGGTATCATTTTCAGGCACAAAGTCGGTATCATCAAAAGTTATTGTTTTCGCAGTAATTTCGGTTATTCTTGCCCAACCTCTATTTTTTGGAAAATAAGAGTCCGATGCATCACCACCAACCCAAATCCATTCACCTTCAATTAATCCGAGCTTAGTTAAATCAGTCGAAGTAGAAACCAATTTAGGTAATGTTCCTTTTTTAACTTCCATTGAACAACTACCAGAGCTGAATTTAAAACCTACCGCAGAAATTTTTGCGCTAGCTGGCGGATTCAATTCTTCTATTTGTGGTGTACTTGAGTTAGTTGAAATATTGTTATCAGAGCAAGAAGATACAATTTTTAAACCATTGTTTGCAAAATTGCTAAACCCTGAAGCATGAATAATCGTGCCTGTCAGTAATTTTTGCGGTAATTTATGACTATCTAGAAAATTATAACCTTTTGATACACTCTTAATAGGTAATGTTTTACCGCTAAGTGATTGAGTTGTAAATTTTTCTCTTGCTTCTGCAAACATGAAGCCTCGCATTAGCCATGGAAAAATATTTTTAGTCATATCAAGGCTAAAACCTGCTGAAGCATCAATATCAACAATTTTACCCTTTTGATTTTGTCGTGAAGGATTGATCGTTTCTCGCTGTAGTAAGGTTGTAGAACCGCCGAAATCACTATAGCTATTTACTTCGATACCATGCCAAACAGGATTGCTAGGAAGTATTTTTAAATCATCTTCTTCTGCGATGTATAAACTTGTAACATTACTGTCAATTGTTTTTGTTGTATTCATATTATTTCCTAATTAATTAAATGTTTTAGTTGTATTTGCAAAATAACAATTGAAAATATTGCTATTTTGCGGTGGTTGATTATCAGAATTTCTAAATAAATCGTTAGAATTGAGGCTATCAATTCATCTAATATACTGATGAAATTTCTGATTTAATTTTTTGAGATTGTATTATTAGAAAGTTGTTGAGAGTTTGAATAAACTCACGATGGAGATGATGTTTAAGGTTTAAATCTAAAAATTAAAACGTTACTTATGTTAACTTAAAAAGTTGCAAGAAAAGATATAACATCTTTTTTAATACTGATGGCACTGTTAGTAAGAAAAAATTAATTATTTTTTTACGTTTTTTGAAAACCTCCTTTTTAAATAATTTGGCATTGATCATATAAAAAATAAATCTGGAATATTTTATAAACTATCAATTTCATTTCTATCAACTAAAAAACGGGAAATTATTATTTTAGTAACCCATTAATGTTTTCGAGAAATAAAAAAGCCCCACTATTTATAGCGGGGCTTTAAATAAAATTATCTTAGTTTAGGTTAATTATACAGCAAAAATGTACGGTGTCAATTAATCAAGCTAAATTATCGGTTTTATTTAATTAAAAATACATATATCTCATTAAAATAAAATAGATAACTATATGATTATAAATATATTAAATTAATAAAATAATTTTTTAAACATAAGTTCAATTTTCGTTTATGCTAAAAATAAATTGCCGATAAAGCTCACATTACTAATTTTAAATGATTCAACTTAAAGTTCTAACTTTCGAATCAGAATTGATAAAAAAGATGGATGCTTTTACAGTTAGATATGGATGACTTAATAAATAATGTTTTTTTGAACGTTTATAAATTTGCTTGATTCTTATGATGGTGGCCCCTACTGGACTTGAACCAGTGACCAATCGATTATGAGTCGACTGCTCTGACCAACTGAGCTAAGGGGCCTTTAGTGATGTGCTACTAAGTTAGTAGGTTTGCGATTATAATAGACTTAAATCGATTTTGCTATAGTTAAATGCATAAATTAAGTCGGTTTGCTTATTTCTTAATCTTTAATCTATTGGATACTTTGGATTTTAATAACTGATATTTTTAAACCCATTAACCTGTTACAATGTTTTAGGTTATAATTAATGTTCTGTTGTTCTAATGGCTGAGGAAATATTATGTCTTGCAAAAAATTATTATTAGTTAGTTTAACAGTGTCTACAGCGTTATTTTTAAATGCATGTAGTAATTCTCAATATGAGCTTACCCAAGCTGGGCGTCAAGTTCAGTTTGTTGATACTAAACCAACGGCTAATTGCCAACTGTTAGGTAAAGCAGAAGGACGTCGTGGAACATTTTTTTCTGGTACAAAAACACATAGCGAACTGATACGTGATGCTGCATCTGATTTGATGAACAAAGCTGCTGCTATGGGGGGAAATGTGATATATGATGCTCAAGATGCATCATTACAATATATCTCAGATGTTGCACCAACTGATGCGGTTATGGTTGGTGATGTTTATCGTTGTAATTAAGATTGATTAAAAGGGGAAATACTCCCCTTTTTTATTCACAAAATTAATTTTAATTATCCATTTTGAGCTTCAAATTGTTTCATAAACTTAATTAAGTAATTCACACCTTCAATATCCATCGCATTATAAATTGATGCTCGCATTCCACCGGCAATACGATGCCCTTTTATACCAATAATATTGGCTTGCGTTGCTTCACTGACAAACTTTTTATCTAACTCTTCATTGGGTGATAAAAACGTTACATTCATGATGGATCGATTATTTTTAGCCACAGTGTTTCGATAAAAGTCTGACTGATCAATAAATTGATAAAGTTGTTGCGCTTTAGCATGATTGCGTTTTGCCATCGCTTCTAATCCGCCAAGTTTTTTAATCCATTTAAAAACTAGACCTGACATATACCAAGCAAAGGTTGGCGGAGTATTAAACATAGAATCGTAATCGTTCAACACTTTATAGTCTAAAACGGAAGGCAGAATAGATTTAGCATGACCAAGAAGATCTTCTCGGACAATAACAATGGTAATTCCTGAAGGACCTATATTTTTTTGGGCACCTGCATAAATGATACCATAACGGCTAACATCAATAGGTTGAGATAGAATACAAGAAGAAAAATCAGCCACTACAATTTTATCGTCAAAATTAGGTTCTTCAAATATTTCGACACCATCAATGGTTTCATTTGGGCAATAATGGACATATGCCGAATCACTATTTAAATGCCAATCAGACATAGGTTTAACCGATGTGATACCTGCCTGTTTAATAACAATATTTTGTTCGATAACATTGCAATATTTTTTTGCTTCTTTAGCTGCACATTCACTCCAATATCCACTATTGATGTAATCAGCACTAGTTTTATTTCCTAAAATATTTAAAGGAACAGCTGCAAATTGTGCGCGAGCCCCACCCTGACAAAATAATATTTTATAATTATAGGGTACTTTTAAAATGTCACGCAGATCATTGGTTGCATCAATCGCACATTGATCAAACTCTTTGCCTCGATGACTTAATTCCATCACCGAAGCGCCCGTATTTTGCCAATTTAATAATTCAGCCTGTGCTTGTTGTAAAACATCAGCAGGTATTTTAGCCGGACCTGCACTAAAGTTATAACTCTTACTCATTGCAATTCACTTTAATCCTTCAAAAAATAGACATACATTTTTACACTGTCTGGCAAGATATACAATCAGATTTTTATCAAGATTTTTTGAATAATCGACGTCAAATTTGTTTTGTATATTTGATAAGATTATTGAGTAATAAAAACAGTGATAATATAAAAAGCCAGCAAAATACTGGCTAAACAGGTGGGATGAGCAATTAAATTGCTAATTGTTGTTTAGCATTTTCAATCGCCATTTTTACTTGGTCTGGTGATACGCCCCCTTTTGCACAACGTTTGGCAATACAAGATGCTAAAGACAAAATTGGGTAAACATCATTGTCGATTACCGAACTAAACGCTTTTAGTTCTTCTAATGAGAGTTCTTCTAAAGCTTTTTGTTTAGCGATAGCACCGACCACGGCCTCACCCACAATATGATGGGCTTCACGAAATGGTATACCTTTAGCAACTAAATAATCTGCCAGTTCAGTCGCATTTGAATAACCTTGTTTGGCGGCTTCTCGACATCTATCGTTATTAATTTTGATATCTTCCAATACTAAAGCGGCCATATCTACGCATTCAAGCCATGTATCTAGAGCATCAAACAGATGTTCTTTATCTTCTTGTAGATCTTTATTATAAGCAAGCGGTAATCCTTTAAAAGTGACCATTGCGCCAGTTAAAGCCCCCACAACTCGCCCGACTTTTCCTCGAATTAACTCTAAAGCATCCGGATTTTTCTTTTGAGGCATCAATGAAGAACCCGATGTAACACGATCAGACAATTCAACAAAATTAGCTTCACCGCTATTAAAAATAATCAAATCTTCTGCAAAACGTGAAAAATGTACCATACCAATTGAAGCGTTATTTAATAATTCCAGAATATGGTCACGGTCAGAAACAGCGTCTAAACTGTTATTTGTTGCTTGAGCAAACCCTAACCAGCTTGCAAGCTCCTCCCGATCCATTGGATAAGCGGTACCGGCTAGTGCCCCACTACCTAATGGACTCACATCCAAACGTGTTAACGTATCTTGTAAACGGCTCACATCACGTGTTAACATCTCATAATAAGCAAGGCACCAATGCGCAAATGTAATGGGTTGTGCTCGTTGTAAATGGGTGTAACCTGGCATCACAGTCTCTTGATGCTTGTCAGCCGTATTAACTAAAGATTGTCTTAAGTGATTAATGGCTGAAATCAACTGTTGAATTTCAGATTTGCACCATAATTTTAAATCGGTAGTAGATTGGTCATTACGACTTCGTCCTGTGTGTAATTTTTTACCAAGATCGCCCACTTTTTCAATTAATTTTTGTTCGACCCAACTGTGAATATCTTCAGCATCACTTTCTAAAATTTGATGAGGATTGTGTTGAACACTGACTAATAATTCATTCAAGGCTTTTTCGAGTTTTTTTTGCTCATCATAGGATAAGACACTAACCGTGACCAATGCTTTAGACCAAGCTATAGATCCAATAATATCTTGCTCAGCAAGACGATAATCAAAGCGCAAAGAATCATTAAAATGTTTAAAACGTTGATCTGCTGCTTGGCTAAAACGCCCACCCCATAATGCCATACCTACCTCAAATATTTATTAATCAATTTTAATTGCTAAACAATCTGAATTTATTGTTCTTATTTTGTATAAAATAGCTAACAGACTATAAAAGAGATATATACAGGACATAGCCTATATATATCTTTTATCTCACTTATCTAGATCAATATCAAAAAATTACTTTTCCGATTTTTTTGTTGTTTTAGATTTAGTTACTTCTTTGGTTGCTGCTTTAGCTTTACTCTCCGTTTTTACCTTTTTTGGTGAATCAGATGTTTTTGTAGCAGCTTTAGCTTTTTTAGCTGGCTGTTTTTTCTTTTCTTCATTCAATGCTCGAATGCGTGAAGATAAAGAAAATAATCGAATAAAACCACCAGCATGGCTGTGATCATAAACCTCATCTTCTCCGAATGTAGCAAACTCTTCGTTATATAAGCTATTCGGTGATTTTTTCTGCACTGCGGTAGCACTGCCTTTATAAAGCTTCACCACAACTTCACCTGTCATATCCTCAGCTAATACATCGGCTGCTGCTTGAATAGAGCGACGATAAGGGGCAAACCAACGACCATCATAAACAACATAAGCCATTTCAAGACCTAACTGCTCACGCCATTTGAAACTATCACGATCTAAAATCAACTGCTCAAGCCCTCGCAAAGCGGTCATCATAATGGTACCACCAGGCGTTTCATAACAACCACGTGATTTGATTCCTACTAAACGATTTTCAATAATATCGACCCGACCTACTCCATGTTTAGCACCAATTTTATTCAATGTGGCAACACAGTTGTAAGGCGAAAGTTTTTTACCATTAACTGAAACTACCTCACCTTTTTCAATACCAATAGTCACAAGTTCAGGTTTATTTGGTGCATCTTCAGGAGAAACCGTCCAAGCCCAACAATCTGCGTTTGCTTGATTCCAAGTGCTTTCAAGAACGCCACCTTCAGTTGAGATGTGCCAAGCATTTTCATCACGACTGTAAATTTTTTCGACCGTTGCGGTTGTTGGTATTTTTCTTACTTTTAAATAGTCAATTAAGGCTTCACGTGAGCGTAAATCCCACTCACGCCAAGGTGCTATCACTTTTAATTGGGGAGCAAGCGCAGTATAAGTTGTTTCAAAACGGACTTGATCATTACCTTTACCTGTCGCACCATGGCAAAGCGTATCGGCGCCAACTTCTAACGCATATTCGACTTGTGTTTTAGCAATAATTGGACGTGCCATTGATGTACCAAGATAATAAGTTCCTTCGTATAAAGCACCGGTTTTTAAGACTGGGTAAACATAATCTTTAACAAATTCTTCTCGTAAATCGACAACTTTACATGCTACAGCGCCAGAAGCTTTGGCTTTCTTTTCAACATCTTTCAATTCTTTTGGATCTTGACCGACATTAGCCACTAACGCATAAACTTCACATCCACCATAATTTTCTTTTAACCAAGGAATAATAGCGGATGTATCTAAACCACCTGAATAGGCTAAAACGACCTTTTTTGTGCTACTTTTTTTCATGTTATACCCTTTCTTAATGAACGACGATCGACGAATAAGTTAAAAAATCTTGAAACCTACATCACTTTTTTTCTTAAAACAGTTATAATGATAACCGATGTAATATAATATCTGATCGCTATTTAAGCAATAATTCTTGTACCCGTAATACCGGATTTTCCATTAAATAATTCAATCAGTTTATCCGGTTCTTTCCAACTTGCTATATCAATTCCCCTGCCTAACGCTTCAGCAGCTTCAAATGCAGAATTAACTTTAACTATCATGCCATCAGTAATCACCCCATTAGCGATAAGTTGATCAGCTTGTGATTGTGTTAATGATTCAATGCGCTGTTTATTCTCATCTAAAACGCCAACTACATCAGAAAGCAAAATTAAATCAGCATCTAATGTTTTAGCTAACGCCACTGCTGCATGATCAGCGTTAACATTCATCATTTGGCCTTCATCTGTTATACCAATTGAACTTACGATCGGCAAATAACCATTTTTTATTAGAAGATTCACTAAAGTTGGCTCCCCTGCCTGAGCTTCACCAACATACCCGAGCTCTTCCGAAATCTGCTTAACTTTGACGCTATCACCGTCCGCTAAACAGAGTCCTATACTTGGTATATGCTGTTTTTTAGCTTCAGAGAGTAAAGTGGTATTTGCGCTACCAGCAAGACTACCAACAATCACATCAATTTGATCTGCCGGTGTGACCCTTAATCCATTACGACGAACAACGGGGATCGATAACCTATCCATTAAGGAATCAACGACACTGCCCCCACCGTGTACAATGATTAAAGGACGGTTAAAATTCTGTTTATAATTACGAATAACTAAAAACAATTTATTGAGTGCATCTTTATTATCGAGTAGTACGCCGCCAAGCTTAATAATTAATGGTTTCATTTCAATTCCCTATTAACTTAGATTATCGTTAACCGTTATTCATCTTAATTTATCGATAAATATCCCAATTTTCAAAGTAACGCTGTTGTTTCATCAAAACCAAATCGAATATTCATACACTGCACAGCTTGTGCTGCTGCACCTTTCAATAAGTTATCTTCCACTGAAATTAAAATTAAATGTCGTCCTTTTAAAACAAATCCTATATCACAATAAGGTAATCCAACGACAGCTTTTAAAGCTGGCCAATCTTTTTGATAAACTCTAACTAAAGGCTTATCGCTGTAATACTTATTTAAAGCCGAAAGAATATCATTAGAAGACACATTGGCTTTTACAAGGCAGGTTATCGTTGCGTGAATACCTTGTTTAAAACATCCTAAATGAGGAGTAAAAATGACCTCTTGACCTAGATGCGTTGCAATCTCAGGTTGATGACGATGAGTAAATAATCCATAGGCATGTAAGCTGACTTCACAAAATAAATTATTATGTGAAGGTTTACGCCCTGCACCACTTACTCCACTTACCGCATTGATGACAGGTAATTGCGATTTATCTATTAAATCTTCTTCAATTAATGGCTTTAAAGGTAACAAACTCGCCGTTGGATAACAACCGGGAACGGCAATTAATTTTGCTTGTTTAATTGCATTAAAATTCCATTCGGCTAAACCATAAATCGCTTGGTCTAACCATTGTTGATGTTGATGAGTAAAACCATAAAAATCTTGATAAAATGAGGAAGAATTAACACGAAAAGCACCCGACAAATCAAAAACCGTACAGTCGTGCTCTAAAAAATACGGGGCGATAGCATGACTAACAGCATGCTCAGTTGCCAAAAATACCAAATCGATATCATTAATTAAAAAAGAATAATCTGAGGTTGCAATCAAAGGTAAATCAACCACCCCTTTTAATTGAGGATGAAGATTATAGTCTGAGATAAGCTTTCCCCCATCTTGACTATTTTCTGAAACCGTTAAAGCAACAAGTTCAACATGTGGGTGTTTAGTCAAGTAATAGGCTAATTTTGCACCTGCATAACCACTCGCTCCAACAATAACCGCTTTTAACATACCATTCCTATAATTTATTATTAAATAATGAATATATAGTAGGTTATTTATTAAACCGACACAAGCCCTAAAATGAATTTTTATTCACTTTTTGTGAATTTAATTTCATTTGTCAATTTAAAGTAATGTTTAAGATAGTTAAAAACCTGCCGACGACGATCCGCAGGTTTTTTAAATTGATACTATTTCAAAAGTGTTGCTGATTTTAAAATTGCAATAAGTAGATCCCAATAACGATGAACGCTTTGAATATTCACTTTTTCATCAGGAGAATGAGGAGATACAATTGTTGGCCCAATCGAAATCATATCCATATCAGGATAAGATTGCTTAAATAGACCACATTCTAGCCCAGCATGTATTACCATAATTTTTGCTTTTTGCGAAAAAAGTTCATGATATTTGTCTTTCGCAAGTTGCAACAAACTAGAATCTAATTTCGGTTCCCAACCAGAATAACCGCCACTAATTTCATAATTTGCATTGACTAATTGACTCAATGAAATTAAGGTCGAAACAACCGCATCTTTAGCTGAATCTACTTGTGAACGGATTAAGAAATTTACATAGAGTTGATTCTCTTTGATATTCACAATGCCTAAATTTAAAGATGTTTCAACGACGCCATGTATTTGATTACTCATTCTCACCACACCATTTGGTGCTGAGTTCAACCAATTGATGATTTTGTTTTGATGCTCGGTTGTTAACACACGTCTAACTTTAGTTTCATCAACATCACTCAAATTTATTTCAATATTTGGTTCAACGCTACCTAATTCGTTTTTTAAGGTCGATTTGTATTGCTGAATGATTGACTCAAGCTTAGGTAAATCTTGTTTATTCAATGAAATTTCGGCAAATGCTTCTCTTGGGATTGCATTTCGTAATGATCCACCTTGTATATCCGCCAATCGAAATGAAAAATCCTGAGCATACTCCGCCAAAAACCTTGCCATAAGTTTAATGGCATTACCTCGCCCAAGATGAATATCACACCCAGAATGCCCACCTTTTAAACCTTTTAATGAGATACGCATATAACAATCATGTTTTTCTGGCATAACAGCATAAGTAATCGCGAACGTTGTGGTAAAATCAACGCCTCCAGCGCATCCTGTAAATATTTCACCTTCATCTTCAGAATCGGTATTAATTAAATATTTACTTTTAAGCCAATTAGGTTGAAGACCAAATGCGCCATGCATACCGGTCTCTTCTGATGTGGTAACAAGCACTTCTAACGGCCCATGCTCAACAGTCGGATCAATTAAAACAGCTAATGCCGAAGCCAGACCAACACCATTATCAGCTCCTAAAGTTGTTCCTTTAGCTTTGACCCATTCACCGTCAACATAAGCTTGAATAGGATCAGTCAAAAAATCGTGTACTGTGCCTTCATTTTTTTGAGGAACCATATCCATATGAGCTTGTAACGCAATTGAAGGACAATGTTCCAAACCTTTGGTTGCTGGTTTTGATAGCAAAATATTTCCTGCTTTATCGATTTGATAAGCAATATGATGAGAATTGGCAAAATCAACAATATATTTAGTTATCATTTGTTCATGATGTGAAGGATGTGGAATTTTACAAATATCATTAAAAATCTGCCAAGTAAATTTTGGCTCTAATGTGGAAAGCATAATATATCCTCAATATTAAGTGAGTAATTAATTAATGAGTGGTTTTTTTTGTGTAATCGCTCTATAATAAGGTGCAATTTTACATCTATTTTTAGTCCATTAATATTAATTTATTATATTTACACATTCGATTAAAATTGCGAGTTACTCATGTCAATAGAACAAAATTTAACTGAAGAAGAAATTAAAGCTAAAAAACAGCATAAAGCTGAAATCATCGCTGAAAAAGAAAAATTCAACGTTACCTGGGAAATGCTACAAGCCTATGGACGTCAACTTTCAAAACGTTTATTACCCGCAAATCAATGGAAAGGCATTATTGCAGTAAGCCGTGGTGGTTTAGTACCAGCTGCGATTCTTGCTCGAGAATTAAGCATTCGTTATGTTGATACTGTCTGTATTTCAAGCTATGATCATGATCATCAGCGTGAAAAACTGATTCTTAAACAAGCTAACGGTGATGGTGAAGGTTTTATTGTTGTTGATGATTTAGTTGATACCGGTAACACCGCTCACACCATACGTGACATGTATCCTAAAGCACGATTTGTCACTATTTTTGCAAAACCGGCTGGTAAACCTCTTGTTGATGATTATGTTGTAGATATTGAACAAGATACTTGGATTGAACAGCCTTGGGATACCGGTGTCATGTTTGTTAAACCAATTAGTGATCATGAATAATTAATCTACCATAAGGGATAATTGGCTGTTATGTCAGCGACTAAAAATCTATCAGAACAAATATTTAAACAGCAATATGATTATCCAGAAACTTCGGGGCTTATTAATCGTATTGATTACAGTGACGGTAGTAGTATTAGTCCGTTAGACGGCGACCTAGATTCAAGATGGTATAGAATTATCAATCCCATTTTGTGGTTTTGGCGTGGTTTGCCAAAGCTTGAAGTTGAAGCAGTTTTATCACGAATTGCTGCTTCAACTAAAAAACACACCAATGATAAATGGTTAGATTCAGTTATTGGTTATCAACCTGGTAATTGGATTTACGAATTTTTGAATCAAGCTGCTGAATGGTCAGCAAAAGCCGATGCAATCGATCCCACCAATTTAAGCGAAGACGATAAAAAAAACCTAAATACTTATTATTTGATTGCAAGTGAATATGCAAGTATTGCAAGCTATCCTCATTTTAAAAATGACGAGTTAGCGATGCATGCCCAAACATGTGCATATCAAGCTTATACAAAAGCACTCAATTATTCCCCTTATAAGATTAAAGAACTTGAATTCAAAGTTGAAGATCGGAATATCAAAACGCTACTTCATTTACCTAAAACTGAAGGTACTTGCCCTGTCGTTGTGATCTGTAATGCACTTGGTAATTTGCAAATTGATTTTTATCGATATTTTAGTGAATATTTAGCACCGCAAGGCATTGCGATGTTAACTGTGGATTTACCCAGTGTTGGATACAGTCGTAACTTCACTTTAACTCAAAATAGTAGTCAGATTCATCAAGCCATTATTGAGCAACTTTCTACCGTGCCTTGGGTGGATAATAATCGTTTAATTGTGGCAGGTTTTCGTTTTGGTTCGCATATTGCAACACGATTAACCTATTTGATGCCAAATAAAATCAAAGGATTATTTAATTTTACACCTTTTGTTCATCAAATTTTTACTGATAAAGAACTACAAAAAAATCTACCTAATAGCTACAAAGATATGCTAGCTAGCCGTTTGGGATTACCGCTAATATCCAACCAACAATTAGCCGCCGAATTAAATTATTTCTCACTGAAAAATCAGGGTCTTTTAACTCGAGCTTGCCCAGTTCCTGTGATGAATATTATTTTCGAAAATGATGTGCTTAGTACCTTAACTGAAGCAAAACTTATTCATTCAGCCAAGCAAAATAAAATTATCACTATTCCAAAAACACCATTACAAAAAAGTTTACATCAAGCATTAACACAATCAGTAGCGTGGATGAAGTCTATTTTGTAATACCAGTATAAAATGAGTATTGTTATGACTAACATAAAACAGCAAGTTGTCGTGGTTAAATTGGGTACAAGCGTATTAACAAGTGGGACAAAACAGCTAGATCGTGCACGGATAGTAGAATTAATACGACAATGTGCAATCTTACATCAAGAAGGTCATAAAGTTATTATTGTAACGTCAGGTGCGATTGCTGCCGGACGAGAGTATTTAAACTACCCTAACCTACCTAATACGGTTGCATCAAAACAATTACTTGCTTCTGTTGGTCAAAGTAAACTCATTCAACTTTGGGAACAACTGTTTTCTATTTATAAAATTTACATTGGTCAAATGCTATTAACACGTGCAGATTTAGAAGATCGTGAAAGATTCCTAAATGCTCAAGATGTGTTAAAAGCAATGTTGGATAACCAAATTGTACCCGTTATCAATGAAAATGATGCGGTAGCAACAGCGGAAATTAAAGTTGGCGATAATGATAATTTATCTGCACTTGCGGCTATTTTAGCAGAAGCCGATAAACTTATTTTATTAACTGATATCGAAGGTTTATATACTGCCGATCCTAGATCAGATAAAAACGCTAAATTAATTTCAGAAATCGAACAGATCGACGATCATTTGCGTAGTATCGCAGGCGATAGTGTTTCAGGGTTAGGTACCGGTGGAATGAGCACAAAAATACAAGCTGCCGAAGTCGCAGGAAGTGCCGGTATCGAAGTTGTTATAGCGGCAGGAAACAGACCCAATGTAATTATCGATATCATGAGTAATAAATCGATTGGCACCCGTTTTATTGCTCAAAAAACACCATTAGAACATCGCAAACATTGGATATTTGGTGCACCGATAGCAGGAAAACTTATATTAGATGACGGTGCAGTGAATGCAATTTTAAATAATGGAAGCTCCCTTTTACCAAAAGGAATTATAAAAGTTGCACAAACCTTTTCACGTGGTGAAGTGGTTGATATTTGCGATAAATCAGGCAAATCCATTGCCCGAGGAGTCAGTCGTTATAATAGCGATGCACTACAACAGATCGCAGGACATCACTCATTGGAAATTAGCCAAATTATTGGCTATGAATATGGTTCAGTTGCCGTTCATCGAAATGATATGATTATTAAAGCATAATTTATTATGCAATCTTATTTAAATACAATACACTAATAATTATTAGGCTTAATAATTAAGATAAAATCAATTGATTTAAATTCATAAATACCAATAATAAAGTAGAAAATCAGCATAATGCTTTAAACGTATATTATGCGCTTAACCAATATTAAGAATTAAAAAATCTATAAAGGTCTCATCATGTTAAACCAAATCGGAAAAGCAGCAAAACAAGCTGCATACCAATTAGCACAATGCCCTACTGCTGCGAAAAATAAAGTACTTACGGTCATTGCCGATTTATTAGAAGCACAAAGTACCCTGATTCTAACAGCTAATGCGCACGATATAAAATTAGCAAAAGAACAAGGCTTAAGTGATGCCATTATTGATCGTCTACTGCTAACCCCTGAACGATTATCATCGATTGCCAATGATGTTTGTAAAGTCATCACATTGAAGGATCCAATAGGCGAAATTATTGATGGGTCAACGTTAGACAGCGGTTTAAAGTTACAACGTCACAGAGTGCCATTAGGTGTAATTGGTGTAATATATGAAGCTCGTCCAAATGTAACCATTGATATTGCTTCGCTTTGCTTGAAAACAGGTAATGCGGCGATACTCAGAGGTGGCAAAGAAACGCTAAAGACTAATATGGCGATTATTTCTGTTATCCAACAAGCCTTATCACGAGTTGGATTACCACAAACCGCCATACAATATATAGACAATCCTGACCGAAAATATATTAACGAATTACTTAAACTCGACAAGTACATTGATATGATTATTCCAAGAGGTGGCGTGGCACTACATCAGTTATGCCGTGAACAATCTACTATACCTGTCATTACAGGGGGTATTGGTGTCTGTCATATTTTTGTTGATGAAAGTGCTGATTTTGATAAAGCGCTAGCCATTATTATTAATGCTAAAACACAGCGCCCTAGCACTTGTAATACGCTGGAAACATTATTAGTTCATCATAAAATTGCGCCAATGTTCATGCCTATATTAAGCCAAATAATGACAGATAATGAGGTTACCTTACATGCAGATAAGCGCACAATTGAAATGTTAAACTCAAATAAAGCTAATGTGTATCCGATAAAAGATGAAGAGTTACGTCAAGAATGGCTATCAAAAGACCTTAATGTTGTTATCGTCGATTCCCTCGAAAATGCAATAGAACATATACGAGAATATGGAAGTGGTCATTCAGAATCAATCTTAACCCGTAACCTAACTAATGCTGAACAATTTGTTAATCAAGTCGATGCAGCAGCGGTATATGTCAACGCCTCGACACGTTTTACCGACGGTGGACAATTTGGCTTAGGCGCTGAAGTGGCTGTAAGTACTCAAAAATTACATGCCAGAGGCCCTATGGGACTTGAAGCACTAACAACCTATAAATGGATAGGTATTGGGGATGATTTAATTCGTCAATAAAATCTGTATCAACTGTTCAGTAACACCTGACAGTTGATACTTCAATATTTAGTCAAAATTACGCATTAATAATGCATAATCTAAGTCGATTTCTTCTGGGATTGGAATATAAACAATATGTCCATCACCTAATCCCGCTGGCACTGGTTGCCCTTTTTTATTCTCCATACGTTCAATAGTAAAAGTCATGTTACCTTTTGGTGTCATCATCTCAACACTATCACCCACTGAGAACTTATTCTTAACAATAATTTCCGCTAAACCATTTAGACGTTCACCACTAAATTCCCCCACAAACTGTTGTCTGTCGGATACCGAATGACTGTGAACATAATTTTGCATATCTTCATGCTTATGACGACGCAAAAAGCCTTCGGTATAACCGCGATGCGCTAAAGAATCAAGTTCAGCCAACAAACGAGGATCAAATGGCTTACCTTCGCTTGCAGCATCTATCGCTTGACGATACACTTGTGCCGTTCTTGCACAGTAATAAAAGGACTTGGTACGCCCCTCAATTTTCAATGAGTGGACACCTATTTTAGTCAAATCTTCTACTAGTTCTACTGCTCTTAAATCTTTAGAATTCATGATATAAGTACCATGCTCATCTTCGAATGCTTGCATGTATTCACCGGGTCGACCAGATTCTTCTAACATAAATACTTTATTTGTTGTTTGACCAATGCCAAGTGTAGGTTCAACTTGTTGTACCGGTATGGGTTCACATTTATGAACAATCTGCCCTACTTCATCTTCTTTTCCTTCGGCAACTTTGTATTCCCAACGGCATGCGTTAGTACATGTACCTTGGTTAGAATCTCGTTTATTAATATAACCAGACAACAGACAACGCCCAGAATATGCCATACAAAGTGCACCATGGATAAACACTTCTAATTCCATCTCAGGAACTTTTTCACGTATTTCGGCAATCTCATCAAGAGACAGCTCTCGAGACAACACAACACGTGTTAGTCCCATTTGATGCCAAAATTTAACGGTTGCCCAGTTAACAGCATTGGATTGTACCGATAAATGAATTTCCATTTCCGGAAAATGCTCACGAACAAGCATAATTAAACCCGGATCAGACATAATGAAAGCATCGGGTTTCATATTGACAATAGGTTCAAGATCACGAATAAACGTTTTGAGTTTTGAATTATGTGGTGCAATATTCACCACCACATAAAACTTTTTGCCCTGTGCGTGGGCTTCATTAATGCCGATAGCTAAATTTTCATGATTAAATTCATTATTGCGAACACGCAAACTATAACGGGGTTGACCGGCGTAAACCGCATCTGCACCATAAGCAAACGCATAACGCATATTTTTAAGAGAACCGGCAGGCGAAAGTAACTCAGGTTTTGGGTATAAATTTGTCATTAAAAAATGCCTCTGATTTCAAGTCAGTATTACTCAGCAGTAATAGGTTAAGCAAAATAGGTGGGCATTTTACGCTTTAGGCTAGAGCTTGGCAAATTTATTTAAAGATGAACTTAACAAATCCTAACTTGATAGGATTTAATACGATTTTCATCAAAAATGATGATTAAATTCAAATCAAATTGTTCAAATAACTAATTCTTTAATGAATGGAACAACGATAAGAATATACCATATATCGTAAACTAGTAAATAAATGGTTTTCACTTTGTTTAACTATTCATCTTTTAGATTTCTTTATTAATAAGAGGGAAATACTCTTCCCAACGATACTCTCTGATTGGCATAGGCTTTTCGTTCACAAAATACAGCACCAAAGCGGGTTTAATTCCATTCCAATTATCCACAAACTCATAGCCCAGAAGAAAACCATCTTTGATTAATTTTTTTGCTTTTGCATGATAATTAAAGTAGCTCATAGTAGTCAAATCAAGAATACCTATATTTGACTATTATTTGTACTCTTTTTTGAGCAATATAGCAATCAGTTTAAACAAAAATTAATGAAAATAGCGTAAGATTAAGTTTCAAAATTTTATGAGGACACATTCTTAATTATAAAAAGCAAAATGACTGACATATTAATTATTCTCTTGATTATACGTTAAAAAAAATCGTATTTACTCCCCAAACTAATCGTTTTTTTATTGTGTTACAACTCAAAATTTGAGTCAAAAAATAAATTTCTTCAGTTTCCCAAAAAATTAAATAATTATCATATACATTACACAGCAATGAAATAATATATTTTAAAATTGTTAGATATTAATAAATCTTTTTAAATAGTATTGCACATTTTTTGTTTTACATTAAAATTTACAAATAAATCGTAAATATTGAAAATAATTGATAAATATTTATATATTTATTTTAAATATTGTTTCCAATAATTTTAAGACGATGCCTAAAAATAGGTCAGCAATCTTTCAAAGATAACTTGGCAAATGATTTATAGTTTTTTTGAATTTTTAAAGTAATGATATGAGAAAAATATCTATATTTCATAATATTTCTGTCATTAATTGATACTTTGTAAAAGTAGCAAAATTTACAACAAAATAATAATAAAAAACTTAGAAATAAATTTCAGATTAATCAATTTTCTAAAACAAAATTGATAATCGTATTAATGTTTAAATATGTTAGATACTAAAAATGATGCAAGGATAATATAATGAATAATTTCAAATCAAAATTGGAGAATCACTCAGAGCATGTCAAAAAAGTTGGTTGTCACTGCAATACAGAAGAAACAACTAAACAAGCATTGATACTACCTTTACTGGACATACTAGGGTTTACTCCCTACGATCCAACCAAAGTTAAAGCAGAGTTTAAAGCAGATTTTCCAGGGGAAAAAGCTAATGAACGTGTTGATTATGCACTTTTTTGTCAAAGTTTACCCGTAATGTTTATAGAAGCAAAATCATGGAATGAAGAATTAGCCAACCATTGCCCTCAACTTTCCAGATATTTTAATGCTACTCCAGAAGTCGCTGTTGCAGCTATAACGAATGGCAGAGAATGGAGATTTTTCACAGATTTAGAACAAAAAAACATAATGGACTCAAATCCTTTTTTAAAAATAAATATTGAAAAATTACAAGATAATGATTATGAGCAACTTTATCAATTTAGATATGATCAATTCAAACCAGAAGCGCTAAGAACGTTAGCTGAAGAAAGTATTTATTTTTCATTATTTACTAAAGCTATCGCTTCAACCTTGAGAGAATCACCCATTGATTTTGTCAAATATATTGCCAACAAATCAAATATATCTAGGCAACTAAACCAAAAGTTTTTGGATAGCATTACACCTATTGTACAAAAGGCAATTGAAAAAGCGGTAAGTAATATGGTGGTTGTTGGCTTAACAGGAAAAAAAGAACTAACCGATGATTTAACTAATAAAGATAATAGAGATACAACAATTGACGAAAAAGCCGATATTATAGATCCTGAAAATAGTAAAATTATAACTACGTATTCTGAAAGAATGTTTTTTGAACATATAAACTCGATTATAAATGATAATGAATTAACTTATAAAGATACAGAATCTTACTTTAGTGTGCTTTATCAAAACAAATCTAATAGATGGATGGTTCGTTACTACGATAATAAGCAACGTCCTTCGATTCAGTTGCCAATTGTTCTCACTGAAAATATTAAAGAAGAAATAAAGAGAGCTAATTTAGAAATAGGTGCTGGAGATCAAATTATTATTGATAAACCAGAAAATGTATTGAGGATTTCTGGATTAATTATTGATGCATATGAATACACTAAAAATGATGATAATTTTAAAAGAAAATAGTCATAATAACTTGTAAGAGCCCAACTAAGGGCTTTTCCCAGTTAAAACTTGTAAATAAAATTAACTTAATTAAATCAATAAATAATATCAATCATGATATTTCATCAAATAGAATGAAGCACCTTAGATAAGTAGTAGATTTAATCAAAACCGATATAAAACCCAATAAAGATGAAGAGCTAAAATACATCAACCTTAAACCCGCATATAAAAAACAATTTATTTTAACTATATATTATTCGTGGAATATTTTTTTGATGCTTATCTATTTTGAAATACTGATTTATTTAATAATTTAATGGAGGCGCGTCCCAGAATCGAACTGAGGTAGACGGATTTGCAATCCGCAGCATGGCCACTCTGCCAACGCGCCGTTGAGGTCTAACTGAATAGGTGGCAAATATTAGCATTGGCATGTTTATACGTCAAGAATAAATAGTTTATAATTACAGCAGTCACAAAAGTTATTTAATCTCACTGCCCTTTTCGATAATTATTCATCCAAATTTCAACATATAATCGACATAAATTTAAAAAATAAAATTTAGTAATCAGCAAAAATCACCTAGTCTATTACGTTTTAAAATGGTATTTACCTGCTTACAGATTAACTAAAATGGTGGTTGATCACGACTGATGTCAGTACTTAAATTAATAAAGCTAATAACCATGATTTATCAGAACGGTTATTACAAGCTTTGTCCATCTGATTAATTTTCAGAATAGTGATAGATCCATGTGATACCCTCATAGTCTGCGAAGGCACTCGGAAATAAGTAAATGCCATTGAATAAAGGAAAGTTAGCATACTTCCATTCTAAATTAAACTCCGGATAAATTTTGACAATGGCGTCATAAAGCAATGTAGTGCAATATAAATGATCTTCATCACGACTAGCTAGTACAAATGGAGCACCTTGTTTAGTTAATAGTTCTGCAACTATCAATTGTTGTTGTTGATCAGATAAAAAATGGGGTCTTGCTATCGCATACTTCTGTGCAAGTGAAGGCGTAGTAAATTCATCAATTGTTGAAATAATAACTTGATTTGGTAGATTTTCATTATCGCCCGTTGTTGCATGAATTACTCTAACTTCTGGCTCAGTTGCAATAATAAAACCAATATGAGAAAAATCACCCCCGCCTAATTGATTAATCACCAAGCTATCAATTTGAACACCTTTGCGAAAAATCCAATCCCCTACTTTTATAAGTGGAATAAAGTTAGATTGAGCATCTAAAGAATCAGCTGATACCGTTTTTGTCACTAAATTAGAACAAAACAGTATAACAATAAAGACATAATGGCAAAATTTCATGACAATTTAAAAATTAGCTAATCATAATAGAAAAAGGGTAACCATTGATTTACCCTTTTTTATTTTCGTTATTAAACACTATTCTTATGATTTATTTCATATTGACAAGCCATTTGCCATCAATCTTTATCAAATCTAAACTAGATTTCTTTTGTGCACCATCTTTAAATGAAACAGTGACTTCAACTTGAGCTTTTGTTTTATCGGTATTATATTCAGCAGGTGAACTAACGATTTTATCAATTCCGCCATGGTTTTTTGCCATTTTTGCAGATTCATCTAAAACACTCTTAAATTTACTTTTTAATAGTATTTTTACATCAACACCATCTTTTTGCATATCATCAGAAATATACAATAAATCCATAAAGGTATCCATATCAACGCTATAACCAGCTTTTGTAAATTTTTCTCCAACGGCTTCTGGAGAATCATTATTGGTACAGGCAAAAACCATAAGCGATAACATAAAAATACCCAAAAACTTTACAACTAATTTCATTTTTTTTCCCATTAACAGAATATTAACGACATAAATCTATTCGAATTCCTTTTCAAGGTAGCATAAATCGATTTACAAACTTGAAAAGGTACAAAATCATACTATGTAATATTTTAATTGAAAAGAAATAAGTAAAATTTTATTAATTATTCTTAAGTAATCAAAAACAAAATCGTTATATTAAATTACATTTTAATACTTTATTTACTCCGTTTTTTAAATGGACTTAATGACCCTATTCATTTGTATTATTAATAGAAATTAAAGCTACTTGCACTAAAATAACGCCAAATTATTTAATAAAAAGATAAAATGAATTGATTAAATCAATTCAAAATTTTTCAAAATAGATAGCCAGTTATTATCTAAATCAGCTTTAATCGTGATTGGACACTGCGTTAGTGGGTGAATAATATTAAGAGAACTTGCATGTAACATTAGTCTTTTAATACCAAAGTAAGCAGTAAAAGCTCGATTTTGATGAAGATCGCCATGTTTACTATCACCTAAAATAGGATGAAATATATGTTTCATGTGGCGGCGTAATTGATGTTTTCGACCGGTTTGGGGTTTTAATTCCACAAAACTAAATCTTGCTGTATCAAATTTACCAACTTTAATCGGTACTTCGATCTTACTGATACCCCGATAAAAAGTAATTGCATCTTGTGCGGGTTTATTCGGTGTCGAGAACTTATCGGCAATTTTATCCAGCTCTTCAACTAAAGGATAATCAATTATCGCCTCACCTTCAACATAACCCCGAACAATTGCATGATACGTTTTTTCAATCTGTTTAGTTGCAAACTGTTGTGACATTAAACGAGCGGTTTCACTAGATAAAGCAAACAATAATACCCCAGATGTAGGACGATCTAAGCGATGAATAGGAAACACATGTTGCCCAATCTGATCTCGCAAAGTTTGCATGACAACCGTCGTTTCATGTTTATCTAACCAACTGCGATGCACAAGCCAACCGGATGGCTTGTTAATCGCAATTAAAGCATCATCTTGATAAAGAATTTCGAACATTATTTAACAAATACTATAAAAACAGTTTTTCAAGTTCACTCGCAATACTGGTACTGTTATTGTCACCAATAACATGGTCGGCTTTGGCTTTCACTTCATCATCTGCGTTGCCCATCGCAATACCCAGCCCCGCCAACGTCAACATTGAAATATCATTATAGCTATCACCAAATGCGACGATTTCACTAAGATCGATATTTTCGTGTTTAGCCCAATGCATTAAACCATTTCCCTTTGTATTGCCCTTCACGGCGACATCAGCGCGATTCGACCAAGACCATTCGCACGAAAATTGATTAAGTGCTTCAACAGTATCCGAAAATTGTCGTAATGCAGGCAGATCATGACTACTTGTGGCAAATTTGTAAACCGCTCCTGCTTCGTCAATTACCTTATCAAAGCTATCTACTTTTTTAATCTCAGGTTGTAAAAATGAAGGCAACGAATTTACCCATTTAAAAAAACCTTCTAAATGATCATCGAGCACTTCATAAGTCATCATTTTGTCAGTGTAAATAAGCGTATGAATACCATATTGATTGACCAAATTAAGCAATGTTTTTGCTTGCTCTTTTGTCATGGGTTTACCGGCAAATGATTGCTGTTTTTCAAAATCATACAGGTAAGATCCATTACAACAAATTGCAGGTGTTGATAATTTAAGTTGATAATAATACGGATAAATAACAGAATGGTGACGACCAGAAACTAAAATAACTTTAACACCTTTGGCACTGATTTTTTCAATCATCGCAACTGTCTCAGGTAAAATTAGACGATTACTGGCAAGTAAAGTACCATCCATATCAAAGGCAACGGCTTTATACTTCATTTTATTCCTCTTTCTATCTTCAAATAACTATTCCTACACCCTTTTATATCACTCGACTTTGGCTAATTTAACGAATGATTTGGTAACTGTTCAGAAAACATTGATGCTTAATCTACAACCGATTTACCATTCAATTTTTTGACGACCAACAAACGAGTGCGATAACGTTGTACCGTCTACCATTTCAAGTTCTCCACCAACTGGCACGCCATGAGCGATACGGGTTGCCGTTACATCAAACTCTGCACACATTTGAGCAATATAGTTGGCGGTTGCATCCCCTTCAACTGTTGGGTTCGTCGCTAAAATAACCTCACTGATCGTTTCTGAAGATAGTTTGTGCTTTAATAGATCAAGACCAATATCAGTTGGACCAATACCATCTAAAGGAGAAAGATGACCTAACAATACAAAATAACGACCACTGTATTGACCGGTTTGTTCAATAGCAACGATATCTGCTGGGGTTTCAACAACACAGAGTTGACCGCTACTTTGACGACGAGCATTGGCACAAATGGTACAAATGGATTGTTCAGTAAAAGTTCGGCACTCTTGGCAATGACCGATATTAATCATCGCTTCATGAAGTACGTGAGCCAATTTAATACCGCCTTGTCGATTACGCTGTAATAAATGGAAAGCCATCCGTTGTGCAGATTTGGGACCAACGCCAGGTAAGCAACGTAATGCTTCCATGAGTGATTCTAATAATGGGCTAATTTGCATAAATTCGTTTAGTTATCACAATAAATACATTTAGCGTTAATAATACCTCTTTTCAAGCTTTGATAAAACAACAATTACATCGCTTTTAAATTTCAATTCAGGCAGAACGATTTAATAAATCACCCGATTTTAATGTCGATAACCGAAGCCATGAATGGTTTTAATTAAAACAGGATTCAATGGATCGAGTTCAATTTGTTTACGTAATTTAGAGATATGCTGATCAAGTGTTCGACTATTTGGTGAATAATCATATCCCCATACATAATCAAAAAGCATATCCCTTGTCACAACTTGATTTTGATGTTGATACAGGCAAGATATAATTTTGATTTCTCGAAGTGAAAGCTCGATTACTTGTTGATTACGTTTTGCACATAACTCGATTGGATAAACCGTCAAATCACCAAAATAAAAAAATTCATCGTTTATATGGTTAGCATGTTTTAATTTTAAATAACGTTTAGCAATAGCTTTGATTCTTGCTCGAAGTTCATGAATGCCAAAAGGTTTACTCATATAGTCATCAGCGCCAAGCTCTAAACCAATAACGCGATCGATTTCTTCATCTTTAGCGGATAAAAAAAGAATCGGTATATCATCATCTAATTTTCGAATCTCACGACAAACACAATACCCATCCATTTCGGGCATCATAATATCTAAAATGATAAAATCAGGTTTATCCTGTTTAAACAATTTAAGCGCAGTTTTCCCATTTTCAGCTTGAAGGATGGTATAACCTTCTTGTTGTAAAAGATCCGACATTCCTTTACGAATGTTATGATCATCCTCAGCGATTAAAATCTTCATGCACATGCTCCGTTAAAATTAATGAAAACGCAGTACCCGGATTTTCATTGGTTACCTTGATAGTACCCTGCAATTGCTGCGCTAATTGGTTGGCAATAGTAAGCCCAATTCCTGTTCCCGAAACGCCTTCGGTAATGGATGAATTTATCCGATAAAAGGGTTTGAAAATTTTCTTTAATAGATGCTTAGGGATACCACGACCATAATCCCGCACGGTGATAATAGTCTGTTTATCATTAGTCGTCAGTGATAAATCAACATTTTTGCCATTTACGGCATATTTTTCAGCATTGCTTAAAAAATTACTTATGATTTGCATCACACTATCTTCATCGGTAAAGATAGTGTGATTTTTATTCGAATTTAAAATCAAATTCAGTTGCAATGATTTTGTTTTAAGAACGGGATTGAAAGTTTGATAAACTCGCTCAATGAGCAACGTTAAATTAACGGCTTTATAATTCTGTTTAGCTGGCTTATTTAAATTAAGTACATTTTGCACTAAGCGAGTTAATCGCTGACTTTCACTGGTGATCACATCCAAATATTCAGGTACAGGGAAAGGTTCATCGGTTAACTGTTCTTTTAACATTTCTGAATAAAGTGTGATATTAGTTAATGGCGTTTTAAACTCATGTGAAACTTGCCCAACAAAGCTAACTTGTTGTTTAGCTAAACGAATCGCTCGTGTATATTCTCGATAAACATAACAAACGATACCAATAACTAACACAATAAACAAAAATAATATTCCACCACCTAACCAATAAAAAGTAATAAAGTTTGGTGATAAATAATAATAAGTTAATTGCCAATTTTGTAGTGGATAGTCAAGCATCACATTAATGTCATTGATTGTCGATTGACCATGAACATAGATTTGTTTTGAACCATCATAAAGACTGAAGTTATCATCGATAGATTGATCTTCAAATAACCGAATAATATCTAACGCAAATTTAATCGTTGATAGCTCAAATCCCTTGATAATGTTACCCTTTTTAGACCAAAAAATCAGATGATCATAAGACTGATACCAACCCGAGGTTGGCAGAGATAATTCATTCGACGAATTGGGGTTGATTAAAATTGCATTATCATACTTAATCGACTCAACAAATTTAACCCATTGCAGATCGTTACTATTACTGATATAAACAATGTTATTATGGCGAATTTCGAAAGCATTTTTGATATCTGATTGCGATTGTAACAGATTATCAAACGTACCGGCGCCCTTTTCCAAAAGTTGAATTAAGCTAATCAAATAAACGGAACGCTGATTTAACAGCGATTCAATCGATGATTTTATATTCTCCAATCGGCTTTGTGCTAACGATCTTTGCTGATGTTGACGCATTAAAACTTCATGTTCAATACTACGCCAACCAAGATAGCTAAGAGCCATTACAAATATTATACAAGAGAGAATCGCTGCTAATTTTTTCATACTTTCGTTATTTTTTAATTACACCCAGTTTAGTATTTTGTTGCTTTTCGGTCATTCCTTTACGATAAGCTTTGCTATTCCCTCTTTCATTAACTGCATCTGCTGCCATTTTTTCATTCCATTTTATATCATCTAGCACTCTATCCGCATATTCTGGATACATATTTGCAACTGCTTCAAGTCTTTTACTGTTATCCTCTAGAATTTTCTGCGCAGCTTTTCGATCGCCTTTATTATAGAATTCTAATGCTTTAACGCTATTTTCATTCACTTCTTGTATTTCAATCTCAGTAACGACATCTTGGCGCAAGGCTTTTTTTACGGCTTCCAGATTATCGGTATAAGCAAGTTTTACTGATTGTTTTTCTTTTTGAGTTTTCTTATCTAACAAATCATCATACACTAAATCAATTTCCGCTATTGTTCTTTCTTCGCCTACTTTACCTTGTGGTTGCTCGACCTCTAACAAAATATACTTTTCTTGATTAGAATAAATTTGATTCATTGTTACCGTTACTTGATTACCTTTGATTATGCCGTCTCTACCTAATAAACGAACCGGTTTTACCCCATCTTTTAAATAGATATTGATCTTAACATGTTGGGCAACCGTTGACATTACATCCTTGAACTCACGGACAAATACATTTTCAAGATCTAAAGAATCATTAACAAATACATGATTACCATCACTATAACTGGCAATCGATGACATCAATAATTCATTATAATCCTCACCGATACCAAAAGTACTGACAGAAATATTCTTTTTGGCGGCAATAATGGCAAGTTCAGAAAGTTCTTGAACGGATGTCGGACCAATATTCGCCTGCCCGTCCGATAATAAAATAATGCGATTCACATTATCTTTAGACAACTGTTTTTCAACTTGATGGATACCTTTACTTAATCCGGCAAACAACGCTGTGCCACCATCTGCAACAATATTTTCTTTTATTAAACTAATCAGTTTTTGTTTATTGTTAACTTTGGTTGAAGGAATAATCACCTTTGCATCATTATCATAAGCAACGACAGATAAAGTATCATTCTCATTAAGCATGTTAATAGCAAAGATAGCCGCCTCTTTTGCTTTAACAATACGATCACCTTGCATCGAGCCGGAGCGATCAATTACTATTGCCAAATTAATGGGAACCCGTTTTGCTGAATCAAATTCATGACCGGTTAACGAAATTTTTAAATAATTCTTATCTTGGGAATTTTGCATAACAATTGGCGATGCAAGTTCCGAGCGAATTTCAATTTGCTTATTGACTTGAGCATGACTGTATAAACTTAATATTGAAAGCCCTGCTAATAGGACTGTTTTAATTAATTTCATTGTTTTTCCTTATATAAAAAGTTTATGTCATTATATTTATTTGACCCATCAAACTGTCAGATAGTTGTATTTAATTGTAAAAAGTTGTAAAAAATACCGTTTTAGGACAGGAAAACGCCAATTAAATTTTTTATTTAAAAAGGAATCATTTCATCCCGACTTTCAACATGTATCAATCAAATTGTGAACAATCGACCGCTTTTACTGCATTGTTACGGTTTGTTTATTGCAAGCACAAAGAACGAAGGTATATAATACAAAATTAGCCATTCTTAAAAAGAGAATATTTAGAGAACATTTAATATGACTCAGATACAAGAAAAACTTGCGCTTATCAAAAACAGCATTATCACCATTCCAGACTATCCTAAGCAAGGAATTTTATTTCGTGATATTACCAGTCTGCTTGAAGATCCTGTCGCATTTAGAACTTCGGTCGAATTGTTAATCGATCACTATCGAGATAAAAAAATTGATAAAGTTGTCGGTACTGAAGCGCGTGGTTTTATTTTTGCAGCACCAATTGCATTAGCGTTAGGCGTTGGTTTTGTCCCAGTTCGAAAACCCAATAAGTTACCACGTCACGTATTTAAAGAAGAGTATCAACTTGAATACGGAACCGATACACTTGAAATCCATTCAGATGCAATTAAACCGAATGAACGAGTACTGATTATTGATGATTTGCTTGCAACAGGTGGAACAGTTGCTGCAACTGCTAAATTAATTCAAAAAGCAGGTGGCATTGCTGAAGATGCCGCATTTGTTATTAATTTACCGGATCTACATGGTAAAACAAAATTAACCGATCTGGGTATTAACTGTTTTACCCTCGTTGATTTTGCCGGCGAATAATCTTAGTCTACTGGGGCGATGTTGTCGCCCTACTCATGCTAAGAGTTAACTCCTCCCTTCACTTTTTGTCCATGTTGTATATCAACTGTGTTTTTATTCAATACTGATCGCCAACTACCACAACTAACGCTACGCAATAATACTCAATTTAAATTGACCACATGCCTAAAAAAGAAGCCATCAAAAAGTGAATAAAAAATCAACTTAATGCTTGATTTACATTTTAATGTGAATTATTATTCAAAAATATCGCATAATTATTAAATAGGAAATAAATCAAACATGAAAAAATTTAGCCATATCATTGCCAGAACGCCTGCCAAATCTCTAATTCATGGATTAACTTCAGCAAATTTAGGCAAGCCTGATTATCAAAAAGCCTTAGACCAACACAACAACTATATCCGAGCACTACAGCAATGTGATGTTGATATCACCCTATTACCCGCCGATGAACGTTTTCCAGATTCGGTCTTTGTTGAAGATGTTGCTCTGTGTACGCCACACTGTGCCATTATTACTAGACCAGGGGCAGAAAGTAGACGTAACGAGACTGAAATCATCATCGATACCATTGAACGATTTTACCCCAATAAAGTTGAAAAAATTACTGCACCGGGCACGGTTGAAGCCGGTGATATTATGATGGTGGAAGATCACTATTATATCGGATTATCGGCACGTACTAATCAAGAAGGTGCTAATCAAATGATTGCTATATTACAAAAATATGGCTTAACCGGTTCGGTGGTCACACTTGAAAAAGTGCTACATTTAAAAACAGGATTGGCTTATCTGGAAAACAACAATTTATTAGCCGCCGGCGAATTTATTACCAAACCCGAATTTCAACATCTGAACATTATTGAAATTCCAGAACATGAAAGCTATGCCGCTAACTGTATTTGGGTTAATGATCGGGTCATCATGCCTGCTGGTTACCCAATCACTAAAGCTAAGATCGAAGCTTTAGGTTATCAAGTGATTGAGGTTGATACATCAGAATATCGCAAAGTCGATGGTGGCGTTAGCTGCATGTCATTACGATTTTAATTAAACGCTGCCAAATCCGAATAAAACATAAAATAAGACAAAATTATGAATACACCTACCCGTACAAAACTAGGCATACTTCCTTTAACCTTACTTGTGGTTGGCAGTATTGTTGGAAGTGGTATTTTTAGTTTACCGCAAAACATGGCTGAAGCGTCTGGTGCTGGCGCTATTTTAATTGCGTGGATCATAACGCTTTTTGGCATGTTAATGCTGACACGGATATTTCAGTATCTTTCGATTCGTTTTTATAAGATTAACGATGGTTTATATGGTTATGTCCGTGAAGGCTTTGGTGATTATATAGGATTCAACGCAGCTTGGGGATACTGGATATCTGCATGGATGTCATGTGCCAGTTATTTAGTTATCTTATTTAGCGCGTTAGGATCATTTGATTGCTTTAGTTATTTTGGTAATGGCACCACCTTGCCAGCAGTCATAGGCGGACTCATCTTTTTATGGCTGGTTAATGCCCTTGTTTTAAAAGGGATTTATCATGCTTTCTTATTAAATTGCTTAGTCACATTAGCAAAAATTGTCCCGATTGGTCTGTTTATTGTCTGCATTATTCTTGCTTTCAAGGTTTCAACATTCAAAATTGACTTTTGGGGAACGCCACAACTTGGCTCAATCGTGGATCAAATAAAGCATACTATGCTTTATACCGTATGGGTTTACTTAGGTATCGAAAGCGCAACTGTTTATGCTTCACGAGCCAAAAACATTTTAAGCATAAGCCGAGCAACTTTTTTTGGTTTTGCTATTACCAGTTTATTGCTCATCTGTGTGTCTGTTCTGTCGCTGGGTATTGTTCCTCAACAAGAACTGGCTGCAATGAAAAATCCTTCAATGGCTTTAGTCATTGAGCATGTAGTTGGTAGTTGGGGAGCAACATTAATTAATATTGGGCTGATTGTTTCGGTTAGTGGTGGATTATTATCCTGGTTAATGCTTGCTGCTGAAATGCTTTTTTTAACCGGACAAGGCAATAATCATACCGTTGCACGCTGTTTTGGCAAATTAAATAAAAATGGTACGCCTGCCAATGCATTATACTTAACATCAAGCTTGATCAGCCTATTGATTGTGCTTGCACATTTCTACCATTCGGGCTATAACACTTTAATCCAATTATCGACTTCAATGGTACTGATACCATATTTATTATCAGCACTCTTCGTCTTTAAATTAGCCATAAAATCTCGCAAAGCTTACCTAATTTTTATTGGGGCTGCGGGATCGATTTATGGGGTATGGTTAATTTATGCTGGTGGGATGTCTTACCTATTATTATCAATGATACTGTATGCGATAGGACTCCTATTTTATTTATACGCACGCAAGCAGCGATCCCTATCTGCCTTCAGTTATGTTCATGACAAAATCTATGCAATCGCAATCATAATATTAGCCATTATTGCCGTTATGTATTTTTATGTCATACTGGATTAACTAACCCTTGGTGCTTTTTTTGGAACAAATAAAAATCTGCTAATAGCGCTCTAAAAGCAGGCGAATACTGCCCATCATCACAACGCATACACAGTTGTTGTTCAATGACATTCTCATTAGGCTTTGGAGCAAACGCCATTAATGATAAAGAAAATTGTTTATCTGCCGTGTATTTCACCTGCAACAACTGTTGTAAAAATAGATGATTTGATTCGCATAATTGCCTAAATTGATCTGCTAAATGATAAGGCAGCACCAAACAGAATAGACCGTCTGGCTTCAATAATCGTTTGACTGAATCAATAAGCTGTGTGTAGTTTAAACTTTCTGTATAACGGGCTAATTGCCTTTGGTTCGTTCGACAATCCACGGCCGACTCAAAATAAGGCGGATTGGTCACAATCAAATCATAACCATTGTCACTCTTCACCTGAAAACGATTAATATCACCCTGTATTGTTGATACAGATTTAAAGCCTGCTTGTTGGCAATTTTGTTGACATTGATTGACCGCTTGCGCATCAATATCAACTGCATCAATTTGACAAGCTTGATGTTCAAGGCGCTGTGCAAGCATTAACGCAATCACGCCACAACCACAACCGATATCAAGCACCTTATGAGTTGAAGAAAAGATCGGAGCCCATGCCCCTAGTAAACAACTATCAGTGGTGATTTTCATCGGACTTTTGTCATGCGCAACAAAAAAGCGCTTAAACGTAAAGCCCCCTTTTTTTAACGATTGTGATTTATTTTGCATGGATAAATTTTTTAAATAACGGTTTATTCGACGCCACCGCATCCGCCCAGCGTGTAGGTTCAGGCAAACGATAACCACGTAAACATAGATTGACCCAATTCAATGCACTCGCTTGGCTAATACGATGACCCGATGAAATAAATAACGGATTACAATTATTCTTGCTTTGTAATACCCAACCAATCTGTTGCTGCTTATCGGTGAGTGGCGTCACTTGACCGGCGACTTTAGGTAATGGATTATAATGACCGCAAAGGCGTTTTTTAGCGACACCAATGGTTGGCATATCCAATAGTAAACCAAGATGACTGGCAATACCTAATCGCCTTGGATGCGCAACACCTTGACCATCAACCAACAATAAATCAGGTTTATGTTCGACCTGCTCCCAAGCAGAAAGTAAAGCAGGATATTCCCGAAAAGATAAATAACCGGGGATATAAGGAAACTCGGTTTTTAATCGCGCGACATGATATTCCACCACATCAAAATCCGGATACGTTAAGATCACAATAGCGGCACGAGTGGTTTTGCCTTCATCTTCAAAGCCCACGTCGGTACCACCAATTAAAGTGATTGATGAATTAAAATCATCGGTTAGGTTTACTTGTTCAGCTAATTGCTGCTGGGTTAGTTTCAATTGTTCTAAATTAATAGACATTTTCTTTCTGCTGAGTATTATTAACGGCAATAAAATGATTTTACCAGAATTAGTATGCCATATACATTAGCAAATCCGACCGAACTGACAGAAGAAATTAAAAAAAGCCGCTTTATTGTCAATGCGGCGCCCGTTATTAATGCCCGGCAAGCAACGGATTTTATCGATCAAATTAGCGATCCTAACGCAACCCATAATTGTTGGGCATGGAAAATCGGTCAACAGTATCGATTTAATGATGATGGCGAACCAACCAGCACCGCAGGGCGTCCAATTCTATCAGCGATTGAAGGACAAGATTGTGATCAAGTAGTGGTGGTGGTAACTCGTTATTTTGGCGGAATCAAACTTGGCACAGGAGGCCTAATACGAGCCTATGGTGGGTCAGCGAGTCATTGTCTACAACAAGCAGAATTGATTGAACTTATTGCCCGAATACCTTTGCAATTTCACTGCTTTTATAATGAATGGCCAATTATAGAAAATCGCTTAAAAGAACTGGATGCACTAATTGAAAATCAAGATTTTGATGCCATAGGGGTAAACGTCAATATTGCCATTACGCAAGACAAATTGCTTTCGCTACAAAAAAGTATCAGTGATATTACTCGTGGTAGAGTGATAATACCAATATAAATCCTGTTGGTTAATTTGCGTTGGATGTTCACAAAGTCATAACTGTCACTATTTTTATAATATTACTAAAGCTTTTTTATTAAAAAATGGCTTGATACGAAATTCTTAAATTATCACTGAGCACTACCGATAACTCTATGTTATGAGCAAGTAATAAATAAAGCGATATAGAATGTGTATTTCATTCATTATGCTGCTTTATCCCTGTGTATACAGGGAATACGAATAGTTAATTAAATGACGGCGTAGTCTAATCTTTCCTACAAAATAAGTTTTTATTATCTTTATTCATAATTTATCTAAATGAGCGCAACCCTCAAATATTTCACCTTTAAAGTCGATAAAAATTTCATATATTGAAGTAAGCTCATCAAGATTTGCTTCGCAAAAAGTTCCATTAGGAAGACTACGAATTAAACCATATATACCCTTATCAGAATGGAAAATTGTCACAAAATTATTTGTTAAAGCAGAAGATTTTATATCTATAGAAATAGTAACATTTTCTTTTTTATTAAGCATAAATTGCAATTTATTCTTACTTATTATGGCATTCCAAAAAGGTTCATAACCACTCGCATGAAACCCTATAGAGTTTTTGTTGACTTTATCCCAAAAAATATGTGGTGTTAATAAATCTATTTGTTGCATTTGCTGTAATTCTGACAGGCTTATCCAATCTATCTTTTTATTTTTAAGATTTAAAAAATTTCGCTTACCATTTTCTGTACTTCCTAAAGATAAATATTCTTGATTAGACGAATCTTTATATATTTCCTGTGCTGATAATAAGTTAGGTAATACCAATAATAATAAAATTAATTGTTTCATATTGTATCCTTATTTACCGTGAGGATTTCCTTTTAAAATTGGGGGCCATGAATATTTATCGTCAGCAAATGGAATTTTTGATTTACTATATCCCCAATATCTATCATGTTCAAAATGAGGAATATCATCTATTGGTACGTTTCTATTCCTCAAAATAGAGTAAAATTTATTATAATCAAAATCAGTAGGATCAGCATGACCATCAGCAATACCTCTATCAACTTCAATATGAGGTACTATTATGGGCCAACATCCTTCAATATCTGAAGCTTCAATATATAAATCAGCTAGAGCTTGATATTGACTATCCGTAGGAACATCAGGACTTTTATAATTAATTTCGACATGGAACATTCTTCCTTTTAAATTATTCCTAGATTCAGCTTTAGTTGCCCATACATTTTTTTCGGTAAAAGGCCATATTTCAATTATATTTCCATTTTGCATAATATATTTATGAGCTTTACTCCTTACTTTTTTTTCTGGATTATTTACATTAGTTTTTGCTTTGATAGTTTCTTCACTCATATTTCCATCAGTGCAATGTAGAACAAAATGACTTCTGTATGCAGGATCTATAGGGCAAACTTCTTTATTTGTGATTTTCAACATAGTAAATGTAACCAAAGATAAAGGATGAATAAACCACACCCTACCGCTTTCGTTCAAGGTGGCAGGCGTTGATGAAGTTTCTGCTTGTTTACTTGAGGTGTCTGCTGATTGCTCTTTTTTAGTTTCTGCTTCACTTTGTTCCGTCTGTTGACTTTGCTTAGCTAAACCTTTGGCGACATCATCCCACCACAGCATTTTTGTCGCTTTTTCTTTGCTTTTTTCTCATAATTTATACTTCTCTTCTAACTCATTTATTTTACCCAATAAGTTTAGTTGCTCTTGTGTTAATTTCTTGTCGGGTGCATCTTCATAACCATCTGGAAAGCGTTGATAATCTCTTCTTTGTTGTTCTAAGCCTTGTTTTATTGATTCTTGTTCGCTTGCGTCCATCTTACTAACATATGCATCACGTTTTGCTTCATCGCCGTCTTTTAAATAACCCAAATAGTTTTCCGCATCATCGGTCATTTCACTGTTTAATGCTTCCCATTCCGGTCGCTTTCCTTCTGCATCCAGCTCTTCATACCATTCACTTTGATAATTTACTAACAGCCGTCCCAGTGCCATTGTTAAGTGTGGTTTGTCGGATATTCCTTTAAAACATCCCTGTGTTAATGTTGCATATTTATTACTATTTTGAATATATTGCTTGTCTAATATTGTTAAGGTCTCTTTGAGGGTTGGCTTATAGTTCTCCAGTGAAGCATTATCCTTATTTCGGGTTTCCGCTTTTTTCGCATTCAAATAAAATTCTTTTAAACTGCTGGTTTCTGTAATCTGTTTAAAACCAAACCACTCCCAACCATAGTATAGTGGTAAACCAAAAGATTCCATACCTCCTGTCCCCGTTTGCTTATATTGTAAGGATTCAAAATGTGCAGTTTCTGAACGATACATTTTTTCAATTATTATTGCCATTTGCTTGCCATGCTTCTTATATATTAGATTTATAGCGAATTCGGCATCTTCTAGAGTGTAATTTCTTTTGAGTTCAATTTTAACATTGAAACAATCCACCATAGCCACAGCTTGCATAAATCACGCCTACCGCTTTAGCACAAGGTTACAGGCGTAAAAGTTTCTGCAAGTTTATTTGAGGTGTCAGATGTTTGACCTTTTTTAGTTTTGTGTAATTTAGTATTGGGTTATGATTTTTCAATGTTTGTAAAAATATGCGTTTCCTAAATAACCAGATATTATTCATATAAGCAGAAAAATTCACTTATCCATGTGACTTGTCAACAAGTTATTACTAACCTATTTCATTCTAATTCCATATTGGATTAAGTATATAAGGTTCTACACTTTCATTTTTACATTTAAGAAATGTAATATTCTCGTTATTTTTTTTTATTAAAATTCCTGCATTATCAGGATATGTATTTACTTCATAATGCCAAATATTTTTTTTAAAAACTAACGGATTTATTGAAACTTTATGGTCAGAAATTTCTTTTCGCAACTCTAATTCTATTTTGTTTTTATTGCCAAATCTATATATTAGATCACTTTTGTTATAATAATCATAACAAATAGATAATTACTTATTTCCTATTTGGCAACCAAAGGCATCCATTTCAATTAGATTTTCATTATATGTACATAAAGAACGATCTTTAAAAAAGATTTTTTGCCTATAAAAATTATTTAAATCTTGATAATTAGCTAATTTAGCTAGTAATCTATTTATTTCATGTTTTGACAAATTTTGTTTAAATTGATCGGCTAAAATAAACAGAAAGCTTTCATAGTAATTTAAAAAATATTCCCCCAAAATATTTTTTTTATTTAATACAAATATATTATCGATAATTCTAATAGTTTCATTACTTATATTTTCTATAATGGGCTCACCGATTATATTTCCCATACGTCGTTCAAACGTGATTTTTCCCAATAAAATTAGATTATTATCTTTGATATTCAAATATGTGATTGTTAATGGTGAATTACCTGTATTTGATTCGATTAAACCGAATATACCTAGTTTTGAATAAAACATTTCCCCACCAAAATATTCATTTCCAATCACATTATTTGTATAGGTGAATGAATTGTTATCAACGTTAATCGTTAATAATTGATATCCATCATAATCCTTTGATTCTTCATTATTATATGGGCAATATTGGTATAATAAATTCATATTGTCCCCAGAAAATGTTGTTATATTTATTTTTTAACCGAATCTTTATCACATTTTGTTGTATTAGCAAATGCAAAATTCATTGATAGTATAAAAATAATAATAATTTTCTTCATATTATGATTCCTTTATTTTTCTTCTTTATAGTTTTTCATATATTTCTTTTATAAGCACATCATAATTATTTTTTTTATAATTGCTTCCATTATAATAAAAAGCAAATGTGTCCCATTTTTTTAACTTTAATGCTTCTAATGCATTGTTATTTCTTAATAAATAACCTTTTAATGTAATTAAATGATTTTTTTCTGAACGGCTAATTTCATATAGAATATCTTCAATACTTAATTTATTTGAATGCATATTTGCACCCATGACTTGAAATTTTCCCCAAGAAGCTGATAGTAGTGCTTCTCGAGGTGATAAATTATATGCTTTTATTAATCGTTCATATTGTTTCGCATAAGTTCCATACTTAGCAAATGAAGAACTACTAGAAATATCAGGATCATTATCAAATTTACCATTGGTTAATTTGTGAAAATAATGTCTTTCAAACAATATTTTAGGGACATGATCTCCTAAATGAGTGTAAAAACTTTCATCCTTTGTTTCTTTTATACCCACAGCTTTAAGAGCTTTTGCTTCACATCCTAACTCATTTGCAACTTGTTCATAATCAAAGTCGGTTAATAAATCCATATTTATTCTTTGTTCTAAAAAAATAAGTTCATATTCTTTATTGTTTAATAAAATAATTGGATGTTTTTTAACCCAAAAACCCATTATCAATGTTTTTTAATATTTTCAGGAAGTAATTTCGCTTTATTTGTTAAATAATATTCTCCATTAGGAACTCTGATCAAATCCCAAATTAAATTTTTTTCTTGTAATCTAAGAATAGCTACACCATTTTTACCACCAAAGGTACTATCAAAATGAACTTCGATTTCATTATTGATTAATTTAGATACAAAAGGTATAGGGCAATCTATTTTATTGCCATAATTAACTATAGAACATAATTCCCCCTCTACTTTATTGTTAGTGTCAATTTTCAATTTTATTGAGAAAATACTATAAGGTATTTCATTTTTTTCTAAATGAATTTCTTCTGTCCAAGTTTGCTCAATAGCTAAGGCACAAGCGGAATTAAAATGAAATAAAAAAAGCAAAACAAAAAATATATATCGCATAAACTAATCCTCAATTTTCACATTTAAACAATCATCCACTCTATTTAACCAACCTTTTAGAAATACATAGTTTTTTGTATGAGTTCCATCCGCTTTAATAGCTAAATTAGTATAATATTCTCGTCTGATTTCGGTAATACGTGTTAATAAGTTATCTTGATCAGCAATAGAATTTATAATAACAGCTGTTCTTTCCCCCATTTTTCCATCAACATCGATATTTTGGTCAAACTCATCGACTAGAAGTTGTTGAACTTTTTTTATTGTGCCTCCGGACGTAATTGACCAATCATATATCATTAACCCTAATCTATCATTTTCTATTTTGCAGAATCCTTTCGGTTGCCAATATCTTTTTCTATAGATAACTTCAACTTGTTCATCTGTCAGTTGTTTTAAGTTTTCTAAAGTAGGTTCTATTCCTAAATCTTTTTTTGCATATGCCACCCACGTATTCCAAGCTATTCCTTTATTAGTTTCACCTCCAGAATCATTTGGATTATTTACATATCCTCCTTCATGTCTCAATACAATTTTTGAAATTCTATGAAATTTTATAGAACAACAATCTATTTTCTTTTCTGTGAAAATAGAAATACCCACAGGATGCATAAACCACACCCTACCATTTTGGCTTAAGGTGGCAGGCGTTGATAAAGTTTCGGTTTGATTAGTTGAGGTGTCTGCTGATTGCTCTTTTTTAGTTTCTGCGTCACTTTGTTCTGTTTGTTGGCTTTGCTTAGCTAAACCTTTGGCGACATCATCCCACCACAGCATTTTTGTCGCTTTTTCTTTGGTTTTTTCCCATAATTTATACTTATCTTCTAACCCATTTATTATGCCCAATAATTTAAGTTGCTCTTGTGCTAATTTCTTGTCGGGTGCATCTTCATAACCATCTGGAAAACGTTGATAATCTCTTCTTTGTTGTTCCAATCTCTAAGAACGAACAATTGACTTTTTCACATCTTAGTATTACTTAATGCTCCAACTGCATGAAAAAATTTTTTCAACAAGAGCTTTTTCAATTTATATCCATAAATTGAATTATTCATACTTTAATATCATCACGATTATTAACATCTAATAGTTAATTTATAGCCCCCCAATAATGTTAATCATTTTTCTAAAAGCTCAAACTTTTCATTTATGAAATTATAATATCTTCTTCTATATCCTTCGTTAGCTTCATTTTCATCAGGATCCGCTATTATTCCAGAAATAATAATTAAACTACTATTTAAATGATACTCTATAGAAAACCAATTTTCTCCATTTTCATCTTCTATTAAATAAGCATTAGGAAGCCCAATAACTTTGTTAGAGAGTAAGTTTCGAATCTCTCCACAAATTGCACCACCACCACACCCATAAACCTTAATCAAATAATGATATGCAAAGTTTGCATTTTTAATTTTTGTTTTAGTTTTAATAGCGAAATCGTTAAAATCTAATTTGATAAGTTCTTTACTTTGAGCTTGAGCTATTAAGGAATAATTAATTGCAAATATTATGAAACACAGAAGAGCAAACTTTAACCTTTTCATATTTACCTCCAATTTCCATTTTTCGATTCTTTTAAGGCTTCAACCATTTGATCTGGTAATATATGGGCAGAATTTAGCCCATCTCCTTGATAATATGATGAACCTTCAAAAGCTGCTATTCTTCCCTTACTTATTGTTTTCCCTTTACGTACTCCTGCTGATGCAAATTCTTTAGCCCAATCATAAATAGCATCTTCAACATCACCATCCTGTTCTAAATATTTTATTATGTTCTTCCTTTTAATTTTTATTAAATATTCTTCAAATAAAATATCTTGTGTTTCTTTATTATATTTCAATGATAAGTCTAATTTTAAATAATCTAGAGCTGATTTTAAAGTTTCAGGAATTATTTGAAAGCGTCCAGCAGCAAATATTTCCCTTTTTGCTTGTTTATCAATTAATTCCTTTAGCGTCATAGAGGTTAAGTTAGTATTAAAAAAAGCTCTTAGTTTTGGTTTAGTTTGATTATAAGCTGAATAATCATTATTGGATTCAACTTTACCTAACAGCAAAGCAAATGGGCTTTCTGCCCAGCCTTTTTTTATTTCAATAATATTAAAATAATCCACCATAGCCACAGGATGCATAAACCACGCTCGACCTTTTTGACATAAGGTGGCAGGCGTTGATGAAGTTTGGGTTTGTTTAGTTGACGGGGCTGCTGTTTTACTATTTTCAGTGGTCGCATCACTTTGTTGTGTCTGCTGCTTTTGCTTAGCTAAACCTTTGGCGACATCATCCCACCACAGCATTTTTGTCGCTTTTTCTTTGGTTTTTTCCCATAATTTATACTTATCTTTTAACCCATTTATTATGCCCAATAAGTTAAGTTGCTCTTGTGCTAATTTCTTGTCGGGTGCATCTTCATAACCATCTTGAAAACGTTGATAATCTCTTTTTTGTTGTTCTAAGCCTTGTTTTATTGATTCTTGTTCGCTTGCGTCCATCTTACTAACATATGCATCACGTTTTGTTTCATCACCTTCTTTTATATAACCCAAATAGTTTTCCGCATCATCGGTCATTTCACTGTTTAATGCTTCCCATTCCGGTCGCTTTCCTTCTGCGTCCAGCTCTTCATACCATTCACTTTGATAATTTACTAACAGCCGTCCCAGTGCCATTGTTAAGTGTGGTTTGTCGGATATTCCTTTAAAACATCCCTGTGTTAATGTCGCATATTTATTACTATTTTGAATGTATTGCTTATCTAATATTGTTAAGGTCTCTTTGAGGGTTGGCTTATAGTTCTCCAGTGAAGCATTATCCTTATTTCGGGTTTCCGCTTTTTTCGCACTCAGGTAAAACTCTTTTAAACTGCTGGTTTCTGTAATCTGTTTAAAACCAAACCACTCCCAGCCACTGACTTTCTTCACGCCCTCACTGCCAATAAATGTCCATCCTTTGATAGGAACATTTTGACTATCCACTGCATGCTCTATCCATAACCATAATGTCCCCTTTTCATCCATGGCTCGTTTATCATTCTTGATTAAATCTTCATCATTTAAATTCAGTAGCAACGGTGGTGTATCGACTTCTTTTTTACTGGTTGTTAACTCACTCTGTTGTAATGGAAACTTGCTCCATGCCTTTGTGGTACTGGCTAAATCTTTTAGATTACCTTTTTCTTTTAGTTTATCCTGTATCTCTTTATTATTCTCTATCCATAATGTTTTAGTTTCACTTTTCGATGTTTGAATCTCTATTTGGAACCAGTTGATATTCCGTTCTTTACTTAATATTTTTATTTCCGAACCTTTAAGGCGCTCACCGACTTTTGTATCCGATTCTGATGCTGACGCCAGTAATTTTGCCCCTTTTGATATGCCAACCAATGTTTT